>JBJMNJ010000428.1:0-23392 GCA_045804325.1 Gemmatimonadaceae bacterium | reverse complement strand
GGAGTCGGCGGCGAAGCGGCCGGGTGGCGACGGCGCACCGCCGGGCGCCGCCGCGAGCAGCGCCGCGAGGCCGGGGGTGGCCGCCGCCTCGCCCGCGATCACGAGGCCGCCGCCGGCGCGCACGTACACGGCGACGCGCGGCGCGAGGCGGGCGGCCGTCGTGTCGAGCGCCACGACCGCGGCGTATCGCGCGGTGTCGATGGCGCCCGGGCTCCCCTGCACCGCGTCCCCCGCCGGCGACACCGCGAGCCGCGCGTCCACCGCCCACCCGCGCTCGGCCAGCGCCGCCGCGGCGAACTTCGCCTCCCACCCGGCGCGTCCGAGCACGAGCACGCGCCGCAGCACGAGCGAGTCGCGCACCGCGGCGGTCGCCTCGGCGCCGGCGACGCGCGCGCGCACGCGGCCACGGACGTCGAGCGCCGTCAGCGCCGCGCCGCCGCCGCGCGCCGAGAGCGAGTCCAGGGGGCCGAGCGCGTCCTCGAGCGCGACCCCGCGCCCGTCCGGCGCGGCCACGAGCACCCGCGACGGCCGCGCGGGATCCGCGACGGGCTCCACCGCGAGCGCCGTGGCCGGCAGCGCGCGTCCACTCCACGCCACGCGCGTCCCGGCGCCCGCGAGCGCCGCGATCCAGTCGCGCATCACCGGCGCGGGCACCGCATCCAGAGCGACCCGCACGCTCGCCGGCGCCTCGCGCGTGCTCCACCGCGCGAGCGCCGCGCGCAGCCCGCGCGTCCCATCCACGTCGTCCGCCGCGAGGGCGCTCGGCGCACGGAGGTCGCGCAGCGAGAGCAGCAGCAGCGCGAGCAGGGACAGGAGGGCGACCGCGCGCAGCCCACGCTCGAGCGCCGCGCGGCGAAGCGACGCCGAGAACAGCCGCGGAGAGGCCGAGAGCCGCGAGCGCAGCGAGCCGAGAACCGCGCCGAAGGCGCTACCTCGTCGCCGCATACACCACCAGGTTCACCCCGAACCGCGTCGGGTCCACCGCCATCAGGCGCTTCGAGTCCGGGTGGAAGTTCCACTCCGAGCTGTAGTCCTTGTTGCTGTAGAGCAGCCCCACGCGCCCGCCGCGCACGACGGCGTGGAGGTAGTCGTGCTGGAGGTTGTCGCCCCAGCCGTTCAGCTCGTGCGACGTGGCCGGAGGGCCGTCGCGGAACGTGAAGAAGCACGAGTAGAGCTCGTGCGTGTTCGGGAGCCTCGTCAGGGCGCCGCGCCCGAACGCGCGCTCGATCTCCTCGGTGGCGGTGCGGTGGAAGACGCCGCCGACGTCGTGGTTGTGGTCGTCGACGACGATGAACCCCCCGCGATCCACGTATCGGATGAGGTTCCGCCGCTCGGCGTCCGTGAAGCGCACCGGCAGGTGTCCCGTGAGCCACACGAAGGGGTGCTCGAGAAGCTCCTCACCGGCGAGCGGCACCTGCGCGCCCTTCGGCGCGACCGGGAGGCTGGTGTAGCGCGCCACGGAGTCGATGAGGTTCGCGGGGAGCAGCGGCGCGCTCTCCCAGTCGCCCGACTCGTACATCGCCGTCGCGAGAACGATCTCGGCGCTCACGGCAGGCTCCAAGTGGCGAGCGAGTCGTGCGCGGCGGGCACCCCGAAGAGCACCCGCCGCGCCCGCGCGAGTGCCGCCGACGCGTCGCGCCGCGCGCGGAGCGCGTCCACCGCGTCCCCGAGCGCGCGCGCGAGTGACGTGTCCGCACGCAGCGCCTCGACGCGCGCGAGCGTCAGCAGCTCGGCCGCACGCTCCGGGCGCGCGGGGAGCTCGCGCAGCGCGGCCACGTAGGCCGCGCGCATCCCGGCGCGCTCGGCGATCGGCGCGCGGGGCACGAGCGGCGCGGTGCGACCGGTGTCGCGCCCGGCGAGACGCACGAGCTCCGTGTTCACCACCGTCTCGCGGACGCGGCCGCGGATGTAGTAGCGCGCCGCCAGGCGATAGGCGTCGAGCGCGCGCTTCGCGCGATACAGGTGCGGCAGCGCCGCGCCGGTGCGCGCCACCCGCAGCTCGGTGAGGCCGTCGCGGAGCGCCTGCGCCGCCTCGCGCAGCCGCGGATCCTCCGCGGTCCGCTCGCTCTCGTCGTGCACGTGCGCGCCGGGCTCCTCGCCCGTCTGCGTGGCGATGACCTCCTGGAGCCGCCGCTCGACCTCCTCGCCGTCGCCGGCGAGTGCCCCCGCGCGGCGGCGCAGCTCGGCAGCGGCGATCGACGCGCGCGCGCGGTGCAGCCGCTCGGTGCGGTCCACGATCATGCTCAGCGTGACGATCCCCTCGCCCACCGGCGGCGGCACCGCGAGGTCGGCGGCGACGAGCGAGTCGTACTCGCCCGCGCGCGCGACGCGGATGATCCGCGTCTCGGAGTAGCCGGTGCCGGGGCCGCCGACGTCGTTGCGGTCGGTGGCCATCGCGCGCACCGCGAGCTGCCCCCCCGCCGCGACGCCGAGCGCCGCGAGCGTCGTGGAGAGCTGGAGGCGTCCCGTGCGCGCCCCGCCGAGCGACCGCGCGCCGGCCACGCTCTCGCGCGACACGAAGCTCCCCTCGCTCTCCCCCGCGCTCACGATGAGCTCGAAGCGCGCGGCGCCGAGTCCGACGTCGTCGGCCAGCTCCGCCTCGAGGACGACGCGGGCGTCCGGGGCGCGCACCGTGGAGTCGCGCGCCGGCAGCAGGAGGCGCACCACGGGCGGCGCGTCCGGCACCGGCGCGACGACGACGAGGCGCGTGCGGCCGGCGCGAGCGTCCGAGACTCGCAGCGCGGCCGCCGAGTCCGGAAGCGCGAAGGCGACGCGCCATCCGCCGCGGCCGCGCGCACGCACGGAGAGCGCCGCTGAATCGAGCGTGACCAGGAGGCCGTCGGGCGAGCCGGGGCCGTCGAGCGTCACGCGCGTGCCCGGCAGCCCGTCGAGCGTGGACGGGTCGTCGAGCCGGCGGCGTGGGCGGCCGGCATACGGCGGCGGCACGAGCTCCGCGCTGAGCGGCGCGAGCCGCGCGGCCGCCGGACGCGCTGCCGCGCGCCCCCCGCGGGCGGCACCGCCGATCGGCGCGAGCGACCCCGGCACGAGCACCGCGGCGGCCAGCGCAAGCGCGAGAGCAAGCGCCGCGGGCGAGAGCGTGCGGCGCAATCGCGCGCGGAGCGCCGGCCCCGTGGCCACGCCGGCGCTCACGCGGTCGAGCGGCGCGCGATCCGCCGCCGGCACGGTGGGGTCCACCGCGGTGACGAGCGCGTAGCGCAGCTCGGGGTGTCGCTCCTCGAGCCAGAGCGCCACGCGCCGGAAGGACCACACGGCGCGGCCGCGCCACAGGACCGCCGCGGCGACGGCGACCGCCGCCGCGAGGCCGACGGCGACGGGTGCGCGGAGTGCGCCGACGACCACGAACGCCGCCGCGCCCCACAGCCCCGCCTCGGCCACCGCGGCGGCCGAGAGGATGCGGCGCGCTCGCGCGACGCGCTCGGCGGCCGTCATGCGGCGCGCTCCACGGACGCCGGCGCATTCGCGGACGTGCGCCGCCGCGCACGGCGGAGCGGCAGCTCCGCCAGCGCCAGCAGCAGCGCGCCGCCGAGCAGCCAGGGGGCGAGCGGCGAGCCACGCCGCGCCGCCGCAGGGAAATCGGACGCCCGTGCGAGGCGGCCCGCGCCCGCGAGCGCCTGCACCGCGGCGTCGCTCATGGGCGTGGGGTCCGCGCGCCCCGCGCACGGCGCCGTGCGCAGCCGCGCGAGCACGCGCTCGGCGTCCGGCCGCAGCGCGACGTCGCCCGCCGTCGGCAGCGCGAAGCCGAGCTCGCGCACGCAACCGCCCGGCACGGAGCGCTCCACTGCCGCCGGCTCGCCGTCGGTCCAGCGCGCCGCGACGCGCGAGGAGTCGCGCGGCACGTGCGCCCACGCCCGCGCGAGCGGCGCGACGAGCACCGCGTCGCCGGCGCGCAGCGCACCCGGCACGTCGGCGCGCGCGCGTCGGCGCCAGTCGGGGCTCGCCGCGGAGTCGGCCCACTCGACGAGCACGGAGTCGGCGCCCGCCATCGAGCCCGCCGGGGGCGTCCGCACGAGATCGACGCGGCCCGGCCACAGCGCCCGCACCTCCATCGTCGCCGCGTCGGCCTCCTCGGCGAGCGCCGGCGTCACGAGGACGAGCTGCACCGAGTCCGCCGACTCCCTCAGACGCGAGGCCGCGCGGAGCGCGCGCACGAGCGCGGCCGAGAGGCTGCCGCGGGACATCGTTGGCGGCGCGGAGGCGAGCGCCGCGAGCGAGTCGGCCGGGACGGCGCGCGCCGCGGAGTCGAAGGCGATCACCGCCGCAGCCCCCGCGACGTGTGGAGCGGCCGCGGTCAACGCCGCCGCGCGGCTCGCGCCGCGCGAGACGTCCACCGCCACCACCCGCGCCGTGCCGCGCGGCCGCGGCGTGAGCCGCGGCCCGGCGAGCGCCGCGCCCACCAGCAGGAGCACGAGCACGCGCAGCAGGAGCAGCGGAACGTCCGCGGGCCGCGCGGCGAGCGCCGTGGCCGACGCGGGAACGTCCGGGATGAAGCGCGCGGTCGGCAGCAGCGCGCTCGGCGGCCGCCGCCTGACGAGCAGGTGCAGCGCCACCACGAGTGCCGCCGCCAGCGCCGCCGCGGCGAGGTACGCCGGCGCGGCGAAGCTCACCCGGCCCCCGACGCGACGCGCCGCACCGCGCGCTCGGCCGCCTCGCCCGCGCCGACCTCGGTGTACCAGGCGCCGGCGGCGCGCCACGCGTGCGCCACGTCGGTGCGCCACGCGGCGAACCGCTCCAGGTACGCGGCCCGCGTCTCCCCCGTGAGCGCGCGGCGGTCCTCCGGCCGCTCCGGGTCCGCATAGGTGGCTGGAGCCGCCGGCGGGTCGGCCTCGAGCGCGTGCACCACGTGCACCAGGTGCACCTCGCGCCCCGCCGCGCGCGACGCGGCCGCCACCGCGAGCAGCTCGTCGGCGTCGCCGAGGAGGTCGGTGATGACGGCGACGCGCGGCACCGAGCGAAGCCCCGCGAGCAGCGGCGCGAGCGCGGGCGAGCCCGACGGCCGCAGCGCGTCGAGCGCGCGCGCGACGTCGTGCACCACGCCCGGCCGGGTGCGCGGCGGGAGGCGGCGCGCGCCGTCCGCCGCCGCGACCGTCACGCCCACGGGGTCGCCGCTCCGGTGCGCGGCCGCGGCGAGCCCCACGGCCACGAGGCGCGCGAACGCCCACTTCTCCAGCGTGTCCGCGGGGAACGCCATCGACGCCGACGCGTCGACGAGCAGCACCGTCGGCAGCGTCGCGCGGTCGTCGGAGAGGCGCACGGCGACGCGGTCGCTCCGCGCGAGCAGCTTCCAGTCGATGCGCCGCGGCTCGTCGCCCTGCCGGTACGCGCGGTGCTCGGTGAACTCCGCCGACGTGCCGAGCGCCTTCGAGAGGTGGGCGCCGGTCATCCCGTGCGGGGCGCGCCGCCGCGCCGGCCAGCGCACGTGGCGCACCGCGTCGAGCAGCGCGCCCTCCGCCGTCCCGAGGCGCACGCTCAGCCGATGCCGCTCGCGGCGGGCCGCACGTGCTCGAGCAGCTCGTCGAGCACGCGCTCCACCGCGACGCCCTCTGCCTCGGCCGCGAAGTTCGGGAGCACGCGGTGGCGGAGCGTCGGCCGGGCCACGCGGCGGATGTCGTCGGGCGCGATGGTCGGGCGGCCGTGCAGCAGCGCGTACGCCTTGGCGCCGAGGATGAGCGCCTGCCCCGCGCGCGGCCCCGCGCCCCAGCGCACGTAGCGCCGCACGGTGGCCGGCGCCGCCGGGTCGTCCGGCCGCGTCGCGCGCACGAGGCGCGCGGCGAACTCCAGCGCCGGCTCGGCGGCCGGGAGCGCGCGCGTGAGCTTCTGGAGCGCGAGCACGTCGCGCGCGTCGAGCACCGCCTCGAGCGGCGCGCCCGCGACGCTCGTCGTCGCACGCAGGATCGACACCTCGTCCGCGAGCGACGGGTAGCCCACGCGCACGTCGAAGAGGAAGCGGTCGAGCTGCGCCTCGGGCAGCGGGTACGTCCCCTCCTGCTCGATGGGGTTCTGCGTGGCGAGCACGAAGAACGGCTCGGGCAGCCGCATCGTCTCGCCGGCGGCGGTGACCGAGTGCTCCTGCATGGCCTCGAGCAGCGCGGCCTGCGTGCGCGGCGGGGCGCGGTTGATCTCGTCGGCGAGGACGACGTTCGCGAAGATCGGCCCGCGCACGAAGCGGAACGCGCGGTGGCCCGTGGCCGAGTCCTCCTCGAGCAGCTCGGTGCCGGTGATGTCGCTCGGCACGAGGTCCGGCGTGAACTGGATGCGCCGGAACTCGAGCCGCATCGCCTCCGCCACGGAGCGGATCATCAGCGTCTTCGCGAGCCCGGGGACGCCGACGAGCAGCGCGTGCCCGCCGGCGACCAGCGCGAGGAGGATCTCCTCGACCGCGCGCTCCTGGCCGACGATGCGCCGCGCGACCTGCTCGCGGAACGCGGCGAGGGCCGCGAGCAGGCGCTCGCGCTCCGCCGGAAGGCTCGGCGCGGCCGTCACGGGGCGTCCGCGGTCGGCAGCGAGAAGAAGAACGAGCTGCCGCGGCCCACCTCGCTCTCCACCCACATCCGTCCGCCGTGCGCGTCCATGATCCCCTTCGCGATCGGGAGGCCGAGGCCGGCGCCGGCGCGGCGCTGGGCGCGGCCGCCCTGCCAGTAGCGGTCGAACACGCGCGGCAGGTCGGCGGCGGGGATGCCCGGACCCGTGTCGGACACCGCGACGACCACCTCGCGCGCGCCCGCGGCCGGCGGCTCGACGCGCACCGCGACGCGGCCCCCGCGCTCGGTGAACTTGATGGCGTTCCCCACGAGGTTCGAGAGCACCTGCTGCAGCCGCTGCTCGTCGGCGAGCACCGGCGGGAGCCCCTCGGGCGCCGAGACCTCCAGCGCGAGCTCCCGGTCCTCGGCCAGCGGCGCCAGCACGTCCACCGTCGCCTGGAGGAGGGCGGCGAGGTCGGTGGGCACGGGGTCCACGCGCAGCCGCCCCGCCTCGATGCGGCTCACGTCCAGCAGGTCCTGAATCAGGCCGTCGCACTGCCGCGCCGCCTCGGCGATGGTGTGCAGGTACTCCTCGCGCACCGCCTGGGCGGGCGGCGACTGCAGCAGGCTCGTCGCGATCATCTTGATCGCGTTGACCGGATTCCGGAGGTCGTGCGACACGAGCGAGATGGTGTCGTCGCGCGCGCGGATCGCCTGCTGCGCCCGCTCGTACAGCCGCACGTTGTCGATGGCGAGCGCGAGGCGGCGGGCGTACTCCTCGGCCAGCGCCACGTCCTCGGGCGTGAACGGGCGCGCCGCGCGCGAGAGGCGCGTCACGCCGACGACCTTGCCGCCCGCGAGCATCGGGACGCCGAGGAGGGTGCCGAACTGGAGTGCCTGGAGCATCCGGAAGTGCTCGTCGTTCCGGGCGAGCGCGCGCAGCACGTCGTCGGTGGCCTCGACGAGCAGGGTCCGCTGCTCGCGGATGGCGCGCCCGAGCACGTGCGCGCCGCCGAGGTCCGGCAGGTAGCGCGCGCGCATCTCGACGAGCTGCCGCTCCTTCCGCGGGTCGGCGTGCGCCTGCGCGTACGAGGCGAGCCGCCCGTCCTCGATCACGTCCACCACGCACGAGTCCCCCAGCATGGGGACGGCGAGCCGCGCCGCGCCGCGCACCGTGAGATCGTAGTCCAGGGACGCGCCGAGGATCTCGCCCACGCCCGCGAGAAAGCGGTGCTGGTCCTCGATGCGCTTGCGCTCCGTGATGTCGCGCAGCACCACCGAGTAGATGCGCTGCCCGTCGACGGCGAAGTGCGAGATGCTCGCCTCGGCGGGGAACTCCTCGCCGCTCTTGCGCAGGCCGGAGATCTCGCGGCGGTGCCCCATGCGGCGCGCGTGCTCCTCGGCGGCGCCGAAGTCGCGCACGTACTGCGGGTGCCGCGCCCGGAACCGCTCGGGGAGGAGCACGGTGACCGGCCGCCCCACCACCTCGCCCGCGCGCCAGCCGAAGATCGCCTCCGCGCCCTCGTTGAAGAAGGTGATGACCTGCTCGTCGTCCAGGGAGATGATCGCGTCCGCGGCGATCTCCACGATGCCCTGGAAGCGCGCACGCGAGAGCTGCAGCTCGAGCTCGAGCCGCGCCACGCGCTCGGCGTCGGGGGCGGCGGGGACGGAGCGCGCGACGCCGGCGTCCTTCACGCGAGGAGCCCGAGCTTGAGCGCGAACTTCACGTACTCCGGGCGGCTCGCGAGGCCGAGCTTCTCGTGGATGCGCTGCTTGTACGTGTCCACCGTCTTCGGGCTGATGAAGAGCTGGTCGCCGATCTCCGCCGCCGAGTAGCCGTGGGCGGTGAGGCGCAGCACGTCGCGCTCGCGCTCGGTGAGCTTCTCGTAGCGATCGCGCTCCGCCTGCATGGGGTCCTTGCGCGTGAGGCGCCCGGCGAGGACGCGCGCGCCGACGCTCCCGACGTACATGTCGCCGCGCGCGACGGTCCGGACGGCGTCCACGAGCTCGCGGTCGGCGGCGCTCTTCACGAGGTAGCCGACCGCCCCGGCCTCCAGCACGGGGATGAGGTACTCCTCCTCCGCGTGCATCGTGAGCACGAGGACGCGCGGGCGCAGCTTCTTCTCGACGATCTCCTTCGTCGCGGCGAGCCCGCCCCCCTCCCCCATGTCGAGGTCCATGACGACCAGGTCGGGATCGAGGCGCTCGGCCAGCTGCACGGCCTCGCGCCCGGACGACGCCTCGCCGATGACGTCGATGTCACGCGCCGCGCCGAGGACGGCCTTGAGGCCCGCGCGGACCACGGTGTGGTCGTCCGCGAGCACGACGCGAATGAGGTCACCGGCCATCTGGGGGGCTCCGTTGGTGGGTGGGGTAGCTCTGGAAAATACGGTCTGGGCACACGTTAGGGGGAGACGGTGCTCGGGGCTGCGGACTGGTACGCCGAATGCGGCACCTGTTTACCACTTGCACCCCGGAGGCCTCATGTACGGCGTGATCCGGCGCTTCAACGTGGTCGAGGGCAACGCCCACCGCGTCCTGACGCAAATCCAGCAGGGCTACGCGCGGGAGGTCGTGGCGCTGCACGGGTTCGTCTCGTACCACATCATCGACGGCGGCGACGGGACGCTCGTGAGCTCCTCGCTCTTCGAGACGCGCGCCGACGCGGAGGAGGCGCAGCACCATGCGTCGGCGTGGGTGAAGGAGCACATCGCCCGGATGCTCAGGATCGCGCCCGTGATCGTGAGCGGCGAGGTGCGGGTCCAGGCGACCGGGACGCGGCCGGGGCAGCCGGCTCAGGGGGCGCCGATCGCGCCGCCCGCGCCGCCCGCGCCGCAACGCCCGCAGGCGTTTCGTTAGCGCTCGCGCGGACCGGCGGCCGCGCGGCGGTGCGGTGACCGGGCGCTCGGGGTAGAAGTCCGCTCTATGCTCGCGCGTGCGACGCGAGGGCGGTCGGACCTGAATTAGACGGCGCCAATGATGACCGCCGGCGGGCGCGAAGTATGCAGGACGACCGGTCCGAAATTTGGAGCACCCGTCGCTACCCCACCGCCTCGAGCGAGGACGCCGAGCGTGCTGACAGGCATCATCATCGGCTTCGTGGCCGGCCAGATCGTCGGGATCGTCGCCGCCGCGTTCCTCGCGGCCTCGCGCCATGGCGGCGAGACGCGCGACGTGCACCACGCGCCGCCCCCCCGGCGGAGCGTGCGCTTCGTCCTCAAGCGCCGCAGCGGCGCCGCGCGGCGGAGCAGCGGGAAGCGGCGGCAGGTGGCGTAGAGCCACCACGCGTCGCGCACCGCGCACGAGAAACCCCCGGAAAGCCGGCACGCGCTTTCCGGGGGTTTCTCGTGCGCGGCAGGGTGCTGGTGCCGCTCAGTCGAAGTCCAGCGCCATGTCCAGGCTGGGCGCGGAGTGCGTGAGCTTGCCGATGGAGATCCAGTCCACGCCCGTCTCGGCGATGCCGCGCACCGTGTCGATGTTCACGCCGCCGGAGGCCTCGGTGATCGCGCGGCCCTTCGCGAGCTCGACGCACTCCCGCATGAGGTGCGTGTCCATGTTGTCGAGCAGGATGATGTCGGCCTGCGCGTCGAGGGCCGCCTTCACCTGCTCGATGCGGTCGCACTCGATCTCGATCTTCGTGCCCGGCTGCGCGAGGTCGCGCGCGCGCTTGATCGCCACCGCCACGTCGCCGTCCACCGCGGCGAGGTGGTTGTCCTTGATGAGCACCGCGGCCGCGAGGTCCATCCGGTGGTTGTGGCCGCCGCCGCAGCGCACGGCGTACTTCGCGAGCTTCCGCAGCCCCGGGATCGTCTTCCGCGTGTCGAGGATCTTCGTGCCCGTGCCGCGCACGAGGTCCACGTAGCGGCAGGTGAGCGTCGCGATGCCCGAGAGGTGCATCATGAAGTTCACCGCCACGCGCTCGGCGCTCAGCAGCCCGCGCGCGTGCCCGGTGAGGAACATGATCGGCTGCCCGTGCTCGACGCGCGTGCCGTCGTCCGCGTCCACGCGGATGGCCACCTTGGGGTCGAGCTGGCGCATCGCCTCGATGGCGAGCTGCACGCCGCACACGACGCCGGCGCCGCGCGCCACCATGCTGCAGCGCGCGCGGCGGGTCGACAGCACCGTCGCGATCGTCGTGATGTCGTTGAACGCGTTGTCCTCGTCGAGCGCGTCGCGCACGACCTGCGTGAGCTCCTTCTGCTCGAGCGGGAACTGCAGGCCCGGCGGCGCCGTGATCGCCGGCACGCTGAGGGGGGTGACGGAGCGCGACGCGCGGCGGCGCTCGGGCCCGTTGTAGCGCGACTCGCCCTGCGGCTGCTGTTCCATCATTCCCCCGGGTCGATGGTCGACGCCGCCGTCGGCGAGAGGGCGGGCCCGCCCTTGCCGCCCCCGATGGCGATCATGCGCTCGATGGCCGTGCGCGCACGGTCGGCGACCGTCGCCGGGACCGTGATGCGGTGCTCCATGTTCTCCAGCGCGCGGCGCACCTTGGGCAGCGTCGTCACCTTCATGTACGCGCACTGCGCCAGGTCGCTCGCCGCGAAGAACTTCTTGCCCGGGTTCTCCCGCCGCAACCGATGCAGGATCCCGATCTCCGTGGCGACGATGAACTCGTCCTTCCCCGAGACCCGCGGGCGCTTGATCATCCCCTCGGTCGAGAGGATCTGGACCCCGTCCGGGTCCACCGCGCCGGCCGACATCGCCTCGAGCACCGGCGTCGAGCAGCCGCACTCGGGGTGGATGAGGAACTCCGCGCCGGGGTGCGCCGCGCGCTGCCGCGCGATGTGCTCCGGGTCGATCCCCGCGTGGACGTGGCACACCCCCAACCAGACGTGGATGTTCTGGCGCCCGCTCATGCGCCGCACGTGGGCGCCGAGGAACATGTCGGGCGCGAAGAGGATGTCCTGCTCCGCGGGGATGGCGTTGATGACCTCGACCGCGTTCCCCGACGTGCAGCAGTAGTCGCTCTCCGCCTTCACGTCGGCGGTGCAGTTCACGTAGGTGACGACCGCCGCGCCCGGGTGCTCCGCCTTCCAGCGCCGGAGCTCGTCGGCGCTGATGGACGCGGCGAGCGAGCAGCCGGCCGCGAGGTCGGGCAGGAGGACGGTCTTGTCCGGGGCGAGGACGGCGGCGGTCTCGGCCATGAAGTGCACGCCGCAGAAGACGATCACGTCGGCGTCCGTCTTGGCCGCCTCGCGGGAGAGCCCGAGCGAGTCGCCGACGAAGTCCGCGACGTCCTGCACCTCGGGGCGCTCGTAGTTGTGCGCGAGAATCACGGCGTTGCGCTCGGCAGCGAGGCGCCGGATCTCCTCGTGGAGGGCCTGGTCGGGCCGGGCTTCAAGTACTGTCATCGAGGGCCGTTCTGGGCTGATCCTGAGGCCGTGGGCCATGGGCCCTGGCCGTGAGCACAGACCGTGAGCACGGGCCGTGAGCCGCGACTGGCGTCGGTCGCGGCGCGGCGGCCTGTCGGTGCCACAACCTAGCCCGGCCGGCCGGACCCCGCACCCCCGGGGTAGGGCCCAGGGCTCACGGCCCGCGGCTCACGGCTGCATCTTGGGGGAACCGTCAGTTTGGGCACGATCCGTACCCACGCCATGCGCCCCTCTTTCAGCCATCTCGCCGTCCTCGCGTCGCTCCTCCCCCTCCCCGCCGCGCTCCGCGCTCAGGCCGCCTCGGTTGCGCCGCCCAGCCGCGGCACCGACGTCTACGTGGCCGACCTGCGCCGCCGCGACGGGGACCCCGCCATCGGGCAGCTCCGCCGGGTCACGAACGCCGACGGGTACCACAACCAGCCCGCGTTCACCTCGGACGGGCGCGCGCTCCTCTTCTCCGCGGCGCCGGGCGGCGGCCCCGGGGCGCCGCCGGACATCTACCGCTACGACCTGCGCGCGAAGAAGGCGGACCGCGTGACGAGCACGCCGGAGAGCGAGTACAGTCCGGCCCCGCTCCCGGGGAGCGGCCACTTCACCGTCGTGCGCGTCGAGCGCGACTCCGCGCAGCGCCTCTGGCGCCTCAACGACGAGGGGCTCGTCGTCACCCCCGTGCTCCCGCGCGAGCGGCGCGTGGCGTACTACGCCTGGTCCGACAGCGCGAGCATGGTGCTCGCGCTCCTCGACTCCGGCGGCCTCTCCCTGCACGTGGCCGACGCCGTCACCGGCGTCCTGACGCGCGTCGCCCACCCGGTCGGCCGGTCGATCCAGCGCATCCCGGGGCGCGCCGCCGTGAGCTTCGTGCAGCGCGACTCCGCGGGGCGGGCCTGGCTCATGGAGCTCGACGTGGCGTCGCGGCAGACGCGCCGCCTCGTCCCACTGCCGGACGGGGCCGAGCACCACGCGTGGCTCCCGGACGGTACCGTGATCGCGGGCACGCCGCAGGGCCTGCTCTTCACGCGCCCGGCCGTGGCGGGCGACCCGTGGCACCACGTCCGCGGCCAGCCGAACGGCCCGCCGCTCGCCGTCTCGCGGGTGACGGTGAGCGCGAAGGGCGACCGGATCGCGTTCGTGGCGGAGCGGAGGTAGCAGTCCCCGGCCCTCGGCCTCGGCCGCGGAACGGCGTACGCGGCTGGGCGGCCTTGTAGCCCGCTCGCGCCGCGAGGAAGCCCGGGAGCAGGCCGAGGGCCGAGGGCCGAGGGCTAGAACTCGATGTGCTTCCCCTTCCACGCCTTCTTCGCCGTGGGGAAGTCGCTCCGGTAGTGGCCGCCGCGCGACTCCTTGCGGAGGAGCGCGGACTCGGCGATGAGGCGGGCGGTGAGGACCATGTTCTCCTCCTCGGTCGCCCCGCGGGGGAGCCGCGCCTCGATCTCGTCGAGCGATGCGAGGCACTGGCGGAGTCCCTTCGCCGAGCGGTCGATGCTCGCGTGCTCCCACATCACCGTGCGGATCGCCTCGGCCGCCACCTGCGCGGCGCCGCGGTCGGCGAGGGGGACGACGCCCCACTCGCCGGGCTTCGGCAGCGACTTGAGCTCCTTCGCGGACTCGAGGTCGCGCGCGACGCGCTCGGCGAACACCAGCCCCTCGAGGAGCGAGTTCGACGCGAGGCGGTTGGCGCCGTGCACGCCGGTGCGCGAGACCTCGCCCACCGCCCAGAGGCGCGGCATCGACGAGCGCCCGCACAGGTCCGTCACGATCCCGCCCATCATGTAGTGCGCGGCGGGCGTGACCGGGATCAGCTCCGTGCGCGGGTCCACGCCGCGCGCCGTGCACAGCGCGAAGATCCCCGGGAAGCGCTCGGCGAACCGCCGGCCGAGCTTCCGCGCGTCGAGGTAGACGCGTCCGGTGCGCTGCTGCTCGCGGAAGATCTCGCGCGCCACGACGTCGCGCGGGGCGAGCTCGGCGAGCTCGTGGCGCTTCGGCATGAAGCGCGTGCCCTTCGCGTTCACGAGGATGGCCCCCTCGCCGCGCACGGCCTCCGAGACGAGCGCCAGCGGGTTCTCCGGCGTGTCGAGCGCGGTGGGGTGGAACTGCACGAACTCCATGTCGGCGAGCCGCACGCCCGCGCGGTGCGCGATGGCGAAGCCGTCGCCGGTGGCCACCTGCGGGTTGGTGGTGTAGCGGTAGACCTGCCCGCAGCCGCCGGTGGCGAGGACCGTCGCGTCGGCCACGATCTCCACGGCCTTCCCCGCCACGCTCGCGCGCACGCCGATGCACTTCCCGCGGTGGACGATGAGGGCGAGCACGCGCGCCCGCTCGATGACGCGCACGCGGTCGCTCTCCTTCACGCGCGCGATGAGCGTGCGCGCGACCTCGGCGCCGGTCTGGTCGCCGCCCGCGTGGACGATGCGGTTGCGCGAGTGCGCGGCCTCCCGCCCGAGCTTGAAGTCGCCGGTGGGCTCGAGGTCGAAGTCGGCGCCCGCCGTGGCGAGCTCGCGCACGCGCGCCGGCCCCTCCTCGACGAGCACCTGCACCGCGCTCGCGTCGCAGAGCGCCGCGCCGGCCGCGAGCGTGTCCTTGCGGTGCAGCTCGGGCGAGTCCCCGGCGCCGAGCGCCGCGGCGATGCCGCCCTGCGCGTACGCGGTCGCCGAGTCGAACAGCGACCGCTTCGTGAGCACGACGACGCTGCCGCCCTCGGAGGCGCGCCACGCGGTGTGCAGGCCGGCGACGCCACTGCCGACGACGAGGAAGCGGGTTCTGATTCGATCTGGCATGGCGAGATTATAGCGGCGCAGCGCTCCGCTCGCCTGGAGAGCGGGAGCGCGTTCGGCGGCCTCGCGGCCGCCTCCGCTGGGAGCGCCGTCGCGCGCCGCGCCTGCGGCGCGGCTCGCTCCGCTGGGATAACAACAAGCCATCAGCCGAGAGGTTGCCCGCTCGCCACACGGAGCCCAACTTCCACGACCCATGCGAAAGCTGCTGCTCCTCCTCGGCGTGCTGCTCGCCGCGCACGTCGCGTTCCTCTTCGTCCACCCATCCGGCGCGGCCGCCCTGCCGTCCGAAGGCGCCGTCGACGTCGGCATCGTCTTCGACGTCGGCGGGCGCGGCGACAAGTCGTTCCACGACGGCGCCTACCTCGGCGCAGAGCGCGCGCAGCGGGAGCTCGGGGCGCACGTGCGCTTCATCGAGCCCGGCGAGGGGTCGGATCGCGAGGCCGGGCTCCGGCTGCTCGCGGCCGAGGGGATGGACCTCGTCGTCGGCGTCGGGTTCATCTTCACCGACGACCTCACCGCGCTCGCGAGGGAGTACCCGAACGTCCGCTTCGCCGGCGTGGACTACTCCATCGCCACCGACGCCGCCGGGCGGCCGGTCCCGCCGCCCGCGAACCTCGCCGCCCTCAAGTTCCGCGAGGAGCAGGGGTCCTTCCTCGTCGGCGCGCTCGCGGCGCTCGTCGGGAAGTCGAAGAAGGTCGGCTTCGTCGGCGGGATGGACATCCCGCTCATCCACAAGTTCGAGGCGGGCTACCGCGCGGGAGTGAAGCACGTCTGTCCCGACTGCACGGTGATCGTGCAGTACGCCGGCGTCACGCCCGAGGCGTTCCGGAACCCGGGCAAGGGGAAGGAGCTCGCGCTCTCCCAGTACGCGCAGGGCGTCAACGTGATCTTTCACGCGTCCGGCTCCACCGGGCTCGGCGTCTTCGAGGCCGCGCGGCAGACCGGCAGGCTCGCCATCGGCGTCGACGCCGACCAGTACGCCGAGGCGCCGGGGCACATCCTCACGTCGATGGTGAAGGGCGTGGACGCGGCCGTCTTCGACGCGATCCGGCGCACGAAGGACGGCTCGTTCGCCGGCGGCGTCTCGCAGTTCGGGCTCGCCGAGCAGGGCGTCGGCTACGTGTACGACGCGAACAACATGGCCCTCATCCCCGACAGCGTGCGCACCCGGCTCGAGCAGCTCCGGCAGGAGATCATCGCGGGCAAGATCCAGGTGCCGAGCACGCGATGACGGCGAGCGCCGCCCCCTCGCCCGCGTCGGGCACGCCCGCCATCCAGATCGTCGACGTCCACAAGTTCTTCGGTCCCGTGCACGCCAACCGCGGCGCCTCGCTCGAGGTCGCGCCCGGGGAGATCCACGCGCTAGTCGGCGAGAACGGCGCCGGCAAGTCCACGCTCATGCGCATCCTCGCCGGGCTCTACGCGCCCGACGGCGGCACGGTGCGCGTCGACGGCCGCGACGTCACCGGCTGGAGCACGGCCGAGGCGATCGACGCGGGCGTGGGGATGGTGCACCAGCACTTCATGCTCGTCCCGCGCCTCACCGTGGCCGAGAACGTCATGCTCGGCCGCGAGCTCACCCGGGGGCCCGCGCTGGACTCGGCGCGCGCCGTGCGCGAGGTCGAGGAGCTGAGCCGCCGCACCGGCCTCGCCGTCCCCGCGGACCGCGCGGTGGCCGAGCTCTCGGTGGGCGAGGCGCAGCGGGTCGAGATCCTCAAGGCGCTCTACCGCGGCGCCCGCGTGCTCGTGCTCGACGAGCCGACCGCGGTGCTCTCGCCGCCCGAGGTGGACGAGCTCTGGGCGGTGCTGCGCACGCTGCGCGACGAGGGGGGCACCGTCGTCCTCATCACGCACAAGCTCGACGAGGTGATGGCGGTGAGCGACCGCGTGACGGTCATGCAGCACGGCCGCACCGTCGCCCGCATGGCCACGCGCGACACGAGCCCGCGCGAGATCGCGAAGGCGATGGTGGGGCGCGACGTCTCTCTCGCGCTGGACGTCGTCGGCGACCGACAGGGCCGAGGGCCGAGGGCCGAGGGCGACGCCGCCCTGGAGGTGAAGGACCTGACGGTCATCGGCCGCGCCGCCCGCCCCGTCGTCGACCGCGTCTCGTTCGCCGTCGCCCCGGGGGAGATCCTCGGCGTCGCCGGCGTCGAGGGGAACGGGCAGACGGAGCTCGTCGAGGCCGTCGCGGGGCTGCGCCGCGCGGACGGCGGGCGCGTGCTCCTCGGCGGCCGGGACGTCAGCGCGCTCGACGTGCGACAGCGCGGCGACCTCGGGCTCTCGCACATCCCCGAGGACCGCCACCTCCGCGGGCTCGTCCTCGAGTACTCCGTGGCCGACAACCTCATCCTCGGCCAGCAGCACCGCTACGCCCGGACGGGATTCCTCGGCGGGATGGACCGGGCGAAGGTCGCCGCGCACGCCGCGAAGCAGGTGCGGGCCTACGACATCCGCCCGGCCGACCCGGCGCTGCAGGCCGGCGCGCTCTCCGGCGGGAACCAGCAGAAGGTCGTCATCGCGCGCGAGATGGGGCGCGACTTCACGGTGCTGCTCGCCGCACAGCCGACGCGCGGCGTGGACGTCGGCGCCATCGAGTTCATTCACGACCAGCTGCGCGCCGCGCGCGCGGCGGGCAAGGGAATCCTCCTGGTGAGCGCAGACCTGGCCGAGGTGCTCGCGCTCTCGGACCGCGTGGCCGTGATGTACGGCGGCCGCTTCGTCGTCACGCTGCCGGCCGCCGAGGCGACGCCGGAGACGCTGGGGCCGTACATGACGGGGGCGCACGCATGAGGGCCGCGGCATGACGACCGTTCCCGGTGCCGTGGTGAACGACGCGCAGGGCTCGCGCAGCACGGGCCCGAGCCAGACGGGGCACGGCGCGCGCGGCACGAGCCGCCGGGCCCGCCTCGAGGAGGCGCTGCTCCCGCCGCTCTTCGCCTTCGTCCTCGCGATGGTCGTCGGCGACCTGCTGATCCTGTTCTTCGGGCAGAGCCCCGGCGCCGTCTATCGCCTGCTGCTCGAGGGCACGTGGGGGAACGCGTACGGCCTCGGGCAGGTGCTCTACAAGGCGACGACGCTCACGTTCACCGGGCTCGCGTTCGCGCTCGCGGCCCGGGCGGGCTTGTTCAACATCGGCGGCGAGAGCCAGCTCGCGGCGGGCGGCTTTCTCGCCGCGCTCGCGGGGCTCGCGCTCCCGGCGGGGACGCCGGGGGTCGTCGGCTTCGCCGTGTGCCTCGTGGCGGCGGCGGTCGGCGGCGGCATCGTCGGCTGGGTGCCCGGCTGGCTCAAGGCGCGCTTCGGGGCGAACGAGGTGATCGTGACGATCATGCTCAACTTCATCGTGCTCGCGCTGCTGAGCTACGTCGTCTCGGCGCGCCTGCACGTGCCGGAGACGCTCCACACGCCGGAGGTGCGCGCGGGCACGGTGCCGCGCCTCGCGGACCTCGCCGACGCGTTCCACGGCTCGGCGGCCAACCTCACGATCCTCCTCGCCGTGGCGACGGCGCTCCTCGCGCGCCACTACCTGTTCGCCACCCGCTCGGGCTACGAGCTGCGCGCCGCCGGGCTCCAGCCCGAGGCGGCGGAGTACGGCGGCGTGCACGTGGGCGGCGTCTGGAAGCGCGCCATGCTCCTCTCCGGCGCCGCCGCGGGCATCGGGGGGCTCAACTACGTGCTCGGCTACAAGGGCTACTACGAGGAGGGGTTCGCGACCGGATCCGGCTTCCTCGGCATCGCCGTCGCGCTCGTCGGCAACAACCACCCGGTCGGGATCTTGATCTCCGCGCTCGTCTTCGCGACGCTCTCGCAGGGGGGGCTCGCCGTGAACGCGCTCGTCCCGAAGCAGATGGTGGAGGTGCTCCAGGCGGTGGTGATCGTCGCCGTGGCGGCGAGCGTGCCCGAGGTGCGGCGCGCGCTGCGCGGCGCCCGGCGCACGCGGGAGAGCTGAGCCGTGGCCGTCCTCGCCTTCCTCGCGCAGACGCTGCGCATCGCGGTGCCGTACATCTTCGCCGCCGCGGGCGGCGTGGTCTCCGAGCGCGCGGGGCTCATCGGGCTCACGCTCGAGGGCTACATGCTGAACGCCGCGTTCGCCGCGGTGCTGGGCGCGCACCTCACGGGATCGCCGTGGGCGGGGGTGGTCGCGGGCATCGTCGCCGGCGCGCTCACCGCGCTGCTGTACGCGTTCACCGCGATCCGCTTCCGCGCCAACCAGGTGGTCGTGGGCGTCGCGATCAACCTGCTGGCCGTGGGGCTGACGCGCGTCTTCCTCCGCCTCGTCTTCGACAGCTCGTCGAACTCGGCGCGCGTGCCGGGGTTCACGGTGGCGGAGAGCGGGAGCGGCTTCGCCGCGCTCGTCCGCAACCCGCTCGTCTGGCTCGGCGTGCTCGCGCTCCCGGCGCTCGCGTGGGTGCTCTACCGCACGCCGTTCGGGCTCCGCGTGCGCGCGGTGGGCGAGCACCCGCAGGCGGCGGCGTCCGTGGGCGTGCGCGTGCCGAGCGTCCGCTACCTCGCGGCGGCGCTCTCCGGCGCGCTCGCGGCCCTCGGCGGCGTGTATCTCGCGCTGGACCAGCACCAGTTCACGGACGGCATGACGGCGGGGCGCGGCTTCATCGCGCTCGCCGCGACGATCTTCGGGCGCTGGGACCCGATGCGCGCGCTCCTCGCCTGCCTCCTCTTCGCCGCCGCGGAGACGCTGCAGATCCGCCTCCAGGGAACTGGCGCGCTCCCGTCGCAATTCGTGGAGATGATCCCGTACGTGCTCACGATCGTCGCGCTCGCCGGCGTCGTCGGACGCGCGGTGCCGCCGGCGGCGCTCGGTCGGGCGGACGCGTAACGGCGGCTCTCGGCTCCTCGTCCATCCAGTGTCGTACCCACCGCGCTCTCCGCTCCCGGCCTGCGGATCAGCGGCCGAGAGCCGAAGGCCGAGAGCCGAGAGCCACTCGTGATCCAGGGCGCCCACAGACTCCCGCTCGACAGCCCCGCCCTCCTCGCCGCCGTCGGCGCGGTGGCGCTCGGGCTCATCTGGGTGCTCGGGCGTGAGCTGCGGAAGATCCCGCCGAAGCTCGGCGTCCTCATGGCCACGGCGTTCGTGGACATGGTGGGCCTGCTCATGGTGCTCCCGCTGCTGCCGTTCTACGCCAAGTCGCTCGGCGGCGAGCACGGCGTGACCGTGGGGACGTGGCACCTCGGCATCGGCGCGGTGGTGGCGCTGCTCGTCTCCTCGTTCACGGTCGCGCAGCTCGTGAGCGCGCCGATGTGGGGCCGCTTCTCCGACCGCGTCGGCCGTCGTCCCGCGCTCTGCATCGCGCTCGGCGCCTCGGCAGCCGCGTACCTGATCTTCGCGTTCGCCGGCAGCCTGTGGCTCCTCTTCCTCTCGCGACTCGTGCAGGGCGCGGGCGGCGGCACCGTCGGCGTCATCCAGGCCTACGTGGCCGACGCCACCGAGCCGCACGAGCGCGCCAAGGCGCTCGGCTGGCTCTCCGCCGCCACCAACCTCGGCGTGGCACTCGGGCCGGTGCTCGGCGCCGTGGCGGTCGCGGTCGGCGATCGCCCGGTGCGCTTCGGCGGCGGCGAGCCGTGGAGCCTCGGGGACACCGCGCCCGGGCTGTTCGCCGCCCTGCTGTGCCTCGTGAACCTCGCGTTCTGCTGGCGCTTCCTGCGCGAGGCGCGGCAGCCCGGGAGCGGCGAGCACGCCGCGGTCGCGCCGAAGCGGTCGGGGGAGGCGGTGCGGCGCGTGGTGTCGCACTCGGCCGAGCCGGCGTCGCGGCTCATCTGGATCTACGCCGTGACGATCGGGGCCTTCCAGGGGGTGAACGCGATCCTCGCGCTCTTCCTCGCGCAGCGCTTCGGCGTGACGGAGGCCACCATCAGCTACTTCTTCACCTACGTCGGCGCGATCTCCGTCTTCTCGCGCGTGCTGCTCCTCGGCCGCGCGGTGGACGCGTTCGGCGAGGCGAGGCTCTCGCGCTACGGGATGACGCTGATGGGCACGGGGCTCGCGCTGATGCCCGTCTCGCGCTCCCTCGCGATGCTCGCCGTGGCGGTCGCGCTGCTGCCGCTCGGCGCGGCGTTCACCTTTCCGTGCGTGACGGCGCTGCTCTCGCGCGTGATCCCGGGCAACGAGCGCGGGCTGTACATGGGCGTGCAGCAGACGTTCGGCGGCGTGTCGCGCGTGGTCTTCCCGATCATCTTCGGCGTGCTGTTCGACGTGGTGGGGTACCGCTGGTCGTACTGGCTCGCGGCATCCGTCGTCTTCACGACGATCTTCCTGGGCCTCGGGCTGGACGCGTACGCGAAGCCGAAGGGGGCGCTGGAGCCGGCGCGATAGGGCGGCCCTCCGGGCCGCGGTTATCTACGCCTCGCGGCGCATGGCCCCTCCTCATCCGGTTCTCGGCTCGCTGCGCTCGCCGGTTCTCGGCGGCCTGCGGCCGCGGTTCTCGGCTCGCGCCTGCGGCGCTCGCGGTTCTCGGCGGCCCGGGTGCCCGCCGAAGGCGGGCGGGTGGCTGCGGCCGACGAACTGTCGACGGCTGACGGCTGACCGCGGCTGATCAGCCGTCAGCGCTCCTTGCCGCTCGCCGCCGTCCCCGGCTCGCTCTCCAGCACCGCCTTCGCGATCTCCACCATGCTCACCGACCGGTCCTGGCTCGTGCGCTGGAGGATGCGGTAGGCCTCCTGCTCGCTCGAGCCCGTGCGGCGCATGAGGATCCCCTTCGCGCGCTCGATGATCTTGCGCCCCTCGAGCTGCTCGCGCGCCTTCGCGGCGTCGCTGCGCGCCTCGGTGAGCTCGCGCGCCCGCGCCACGGCGATGCGGAGCGTCGTGTCCACGAGCCGCGCGGGCGCGGGCTTCGGGAGGAACGAGATCGCCGCCGAGGCGGCGACGTCGGCGTCGGTGAGCTCCACCGTCGGGTCGCCGCTGAAGAGCACGACCGCCGTGCCCGGGCGCGCCTGCGTGATCTCGCGCGCCGCCTCGACACCCGAGCCGTCGGGCATGTTCACGTCGAGGAGCACGACGTCGGGCGTTGCCGCCTCGGCCGCCGTGACGGCCTCGCGCCCGCTGGCCACGTCCCCCACCACCGAGTGGCCGAGCGTCTCGAGGAGCCTGACGAGAGTGGAGCGGACGTTGGGATCGTCGTCGGCAACGAGAACGCGGATGACCGCGCCGTTGCCGTTCCCCTGACCGTTGGCGGACTGCATCTGGGTGACCCGGGGAGTGAGCGAGTGGCCGCGACCTGCTTCGGTCGCGGCAGCCACCGAGCGCGGGCGGAGCATATGTTTGGCGTTTGGGTTAGTCAAGCTTAATTCGGACCAGCGGAAGACGAGCCGCCGGTGCATCCGACACGCATTCGTACGGCAGTGTACCAGTCGCACCGACGCACGAGTGGCGCGCTACCAGCCGGGCCGGATTACCGGGCGCGCGCTCGCGGGGTCGGGGTGCGCGCCGTGCTCCGTCTCGGTGATGAGGCGCACGCCGCGCTGCTGCGTGAAGTACGCGTACCCCCACTGAATGAGAACGCTCAGGCGGTTGCGGAAGCCCGCGAGGTAGAGGATGTGGACGAAGAGCCACAGCAGCCACGCGAAGAACCCGCCGAAGCGCACGCGACCGAAGTCCGCGACGGCCTTGTTCCGTCCGATCGTCGCGAGGTTGCCCTTGTCGAAATAGCGGAAGTCGAAGCGCGGCGAGCCGCGCGTCGATGCGAGCACGTTGCGCGCCGCGATGCGGCCGCCCTGAATGGCCACCTGCGCCACGCCCGGAAGTGGCCTCCCGTCCTGCTCCAGGTGCATGAGGTCCCCGACCACGAACACCTCGGGACGCCCGGGCACCGAGAGGTCGGAGCGCACCATCACGCGCCCCGCCCGATCGAGCGGTGCGCCGAGCGACCGCGCGAGGGGGCTGGCCGCATTCCCGGCGGCCCAGAAGACCGTACCCGCCTCGACGCGCTCCTCTCCAATCCAGACTACACCTGTCTCCATCCGCGTCACCGCCACCCCCGTACGAACTTCGACGCCGAGGCGCTCCAGATCGCGGTGCGCCCGGGCCGCGAGCGACTCCGGGAACGCGGGGAGGATCCGGGGCCCGGCCTCGACGAGGATCACGCGCGTGCGGTCCAGGTCCACCCGGCGGAAGTCCTGCCGCAGCGCCTTCCGGGCGATCTCCGGGAGGATCCCCGCGAGCTCCACCCCCGTCGGCCCGCCCCCCACGAGCACGAAGGTCAGCAGGCGGGCCTGCTCCGCCGGGTCCTCCGACTTCTCCGCGTGCTCGAACGCGAGCAGGAACCGCCGCCGGATCTCCAGCGCGTCCTCGAGGCTCTTGAGCCCCGGCGCCATCGGCTCCCAGTCGTCGTGCCCGAAGTACGAGTGGCGCGACCCGGTGGCGACGACGAGGTAGTCGTACGGCACCTCGCGCCCGTCGTCGATCACGACCACGCGCCGCTCGGGCTCGATGCGCTGCACGTCGGCGAGGAGCACCGTGGTGTTCCGCTGCTTGCGCACCAGCCAGCGGATCGGCGCCGTCACGTCGCTCGGCGCCAGCGTCGCCATGGCCACCTGGTAGAGCAGCGGCTGGAAGAGGTGGTGGTTGCGCTGGTCCAGCACGGTGACGTGCAGGCCCTCGTGGCGCGCGAGGCGCTTCGCCGCGGAGAGGCCCGCGAAGCCGGCGCCGAGGACGATGACGTGCTTCTGGCCGGGCTTCATCGGAGGCGTCACGGCGGGAGGCGTCACGGCGGGAGGCGTCACTGCGGGAGGGGCGATGGGGTCCATGTCCTGGAGATGAGGC
>JBJMNJ010000427.1:0-4505 GCA_045804325.1 Gemmatimonadaceae bacterium | reverse complement strand
GCCGCACCCGTCACCCGCGCTCGATAGCCACGATGCATATGCCCTCGACTTTTCCGTTGGTAGCGCACGTCACGCGCCGCCCGCTCGTCAGGCGGTTCGCCGGCAGCGCGCTCCTCGCCGCCGCGGCCTGCGCGCCCGCCGTGACCTCCGCCCCGGCGCCCGCGGGCGCCCCGGCCACGCAGTCGGCCACGCCGCCGGCCGCCGGCACCGCCGTGCGGGCGCCGCTGCCGCCCGGGGGGTGGAATCTCGCCCCGGACTCGCCGCTCACGGAAGGGCAGCGCCGATGGGTGGACAGCACGCTCGCCACGCTTTCCGTCCGCCAGCAGATCGGACAGATGGTGATGCCGTGGCACCTCGGCGACTACAGCAACTGGAACGACACCGCCTTCGTGAAGGCGCGGCGCTGGGTCGAGGAGGACGGCATCGGCGGCATCGTCTGGTCGCTCGGCACGCCCATCGAGGTGGCGGACGAGCTGAACACGCTGCAGCGCCTCTCGCGCGTCCCCCTCATCAACGCCTCGGACCTCGAGCCGGGATTGAGCCGCCTCAAGGGCGGCTACGTGCTGCCGTACCTGCTCTCGACCGGCAGCGCGACGCTCATCCCGAGCAACATGGCGATCGGCGCCACCGGCGACACGACGCTCGCGTACGAGGTGGGGCGCATCATCGGGCGCGAGGCGCGCGCGGTCGGGCTCGAGATCGCCTTCGCGCCCGTCGTGGACGTGAACAACAACCCGTCGAACCCCGTCATCAACACGCGCTCGTTCGGGGAGGACCCGCAGTCGGTGGCGCGCCTGTCGGCGGCGTTCATCCGCGGCCTCCAGCAGGAGGGGACGATCGCGACGCCCAAGCACTTCCCCGGCCACGGCGACACCGACACCGACTCGCACCTCGCGCTTCCCGTGGTGAAGTCGGACTTCGCGCGCCTCTCGCAGGTGGAGCTGGTGCCGTTCCGCGCGGCCTTCGCGGCCGGCGCGGCCACCCTCATGACCGCCCACATCGCGCTCCCGGCGGTGGACCCGGACGGCACGCCCGCCACGCTCGAGCCGCACATCATCACGGACCTGCTGCGCGACTCGCTGCACTTCCGCGGCGTGACGGTCACCGACGCGCTCACCATGGAGGGCGTCGGCGCCGGCTACACCATTGCCCAGAGCTCCGTGCTCGCGGTCAAGGCGGGGAACGACATCCTGCTCGCGCCGACCGACGTGCGCGCGGCGATCGACGCCGTGGAGGCGGCCGTGAACCGCGGCGAGATCACGCGCGAGCGCATCGCGGGCTCGGCGCGCCGCATCCTCGAGCTCAAGGCCCGGACGGGCGTCGCCTGGCGCCCCGTCGCGCCGCTGGACTCGCTGCGGCACATCGTGGGCGCCCCCGAGCACTGGGCGGTCGCCCAGCGCGTCGCGGAGCGCGCGCTCACGCTGCTCAAGGACGACCGCAACCTCGTGCCGCTGGCGAGCGCCGAGCGCCTGACGGTGATCACGTACGCGCCGGAGCTCGAGGTGGAGGCCGGACGCACGCTCGCCACGGCGTTCCAGACGCTCGCGAAGGGGACGCGCGTCGTGCGCGTCGCGCCCCAGACCGGGCGGCCGTTCCTCGACTCGCTCGACGCGTCGCTCAAGCCGGAGGACCCGGTGGTCGTCACGACGCACGTGCGCACCATCGAGGGGCTCGGCCGGCCGGCGATCCCCGCGTCCATCGCCACCTGGATCGACGAGCTCGCCGCGCGCCGGCCGGTGGTCGTGATCGCGAACGGGAACCCGTACGTCCTGCGCCAGTTCCCGCACGTCACGACGTACATGGTGACGTATGGCATCGACCCGTCGCTCGAGCGGGCGGCGGCCATGGCGGTGCTCGGCCGCATCCCGATCACGGGCCACGCGCCCATCTCGCTGCCGGGGTTCTTCCAGCGCGGTGCCGGGCTCCAGCGGGAGGCGCGGCCGTGATGCTCAGCCGCGTGGCCCGCGCGCCGCTCGCCCTGGCGGTCGCCGCGACCCTCGCCGCCGCGCCGGCGTGCGCGCAGCCCGTCACGAAGGACTCGCCCGGGTCCGCGCTCGAGGCCGCGCTGCGCGACACGCTGCGCGCCGTCCTCGAGCGTGCGCGCGCCGACAGCGCCTTCCCGGGCGCGTTCGCGGTCGTGGGCAACCGGAACGGCGTGCTCGCCGTGCACGGCGTCGGCGCGCTGGACTGGAAGCCGTCGCCGCGGCCCGACGAGCACACGCTGTGGGACCTCGCCTCGCTCACGAAGGTCGTCGGGATGACGACGGCGATGATGCAGCTCGTCGAGCAGGGCAAGGTGGACCTCGACGCGCCGGCGCAGCGCTACCTCCCGCGGTTCACGGGGCCGGGCAAGGACGCGGTGCGGGTGCGCCACCTCCTCACGCACTCCTCGGGGCTCCCGTCGTGGCGCGCGATCTACAAGGAGGCCGCCTCGCCGGAGGAGGCGCTGGCCCTCGTGTACGCGACGCCGCTCGACACGGCGCCCGGCGTGCGCTACGTCTACAGCGATCTCGGGGCGATCCTCCTCGGCCAGATCGTCGAGCGCGTCTCGGGTGAGGCGCTGGACCGCTACCTCGAGGGGCACGTCTTCCGCCCGCTCGGCATGACCGAGACGCTGTACCGTCCGCCCGCCGCGCTGCACGAGCGCATCGCGCCCACGGAGGTGGACCCGTGGCGCCAGCGGCACCTGCGCGGCGAGGTGCACGACGAGAACGCGTTCGCCCTCGGCGGCGTCTCCGGGCACGCGGGCCTCTTCAGCAGCGGGCACGACATGGCGCGCTTCGCCCGCATGCTCCTCGGCGGCGGGCAGCTCGGCGGCGTGCGCGTGGTGCAGAGCGCCACGCTCCGCCGCTTCACCGAGCCGCAGGACACGGCCGTCTCGCGGCGCGGGCTCGGGTGGGAGACGGCGACCGGGGACAACTCCGGCGGCCACCGGCTCTCGTCCCGCGCGTTCGGCCACACCGGCTTCACCGGCACGTCGCTCTGGGTGGACCCCGAGCGCGACGTGTTCATCATCCTGCTGACGAACCGGGTCAACCCCACGCGCGAGAACCGCAGGATCGGCGCGGTTCGCGTGCGGCTCGCCGACGCGGTGATGGCCGCGCTCGGCGGCCCGGCCACCTCCACCCGCAGGCCATGAACATCTCCCCGATCGACTGGGCCATCGTCGCCGCGTACTTCCTCCTCTCGGCCGGCATCGGCTTCGCGTACACGAAGCGCGGCGGCGAGAGCCTGAGCGAGTACTTCATCGCGGGGCGCGCGGTGCCGTGGTGGCTGGCCGGCGCCGCGATGGTCGCGACCACCTTCGCCGCCGACACGCCGCTCGTCGTCACCGGGCTCGTGGCGGCGAACGGCGTCGCCGGCAACTGGCTGTGGTGGAACATGGTGATGAGCGGCATGCTCACGGTGTTCTTCTTCGCGCGGCTCTGGCGCCGCGCGCACGTCATGACCGACGTGGAGTTCGCCGAGGTGCGCTACAGCGGCAGGCCGGCCGCCGTGCTGCGCGGCTTTCGCGCGCTCTACCTCGCCATCCCGATCAACCTGATCATCCTCGGCTGGGTGACGCGGGCGATGATCAAGATCCTCACGATCTCGCTCGGGCTGAAGCCGGTGACGGTCGGCGGGATGACGATCTCCGGCGACATCATCGCGGTGGGCATCTGCTTCATCGCGACCGTCGCGTACTCCTCGGCGGCGGGCATGTGGGCGGTGCTGTGGACCGACCTCGTGCAGTTCGTCATCAAGATGAGCGCCGTGATCATCCTCGCCGTCTACGCGGTGCGGGCCGTCGGCGGGATCGACGCGCTCCGGACGGGCGTCACCCAGCACTTCGGGAGCGAGGAGGCCGCGCTGTCGGTCCTCCCGGTCAAGATCGGCGCGGGCGGGCTCGAGGCGTATCCGTGGATGCCGCTGCTCGCGCTGGGGGTGTTCCTCAGCGTGCAATGGTGGGCGGCCTGGTACCCGGGCGCCGAGCCGGGGGGCGGCGGGTACGTGGCGCAGCGCATCTTCTCCGCGAGGACGGAGCGCGACGGCGTGCTCGCCACGCTCTTCTTCCAGGTGGCGCACTACGCGCTCCGCCCGTGGCCGTGGATCATCACCGGCCTCGCGACGGTGCTGCTCTACCCCAACGGCATCGGCCCGACGCACGACAAGGAGGCGGCGTACGTGCAGGCGTTCGTGGACCTGCTCCCCACGCCGTGGCGCGGCTTCATGCTCGCGGGCTTCGCGGCGGCGTACATGTCCACCGTCGGCACGCACCTCAACTGGGGCGCGTCGTACATCGTGAACGACTTCTACCGCCGGTTCCTGCGCAGGGACGCCACGGAGCACCACTACGTGACGGTCTCGCGCTGGACCACGGTCGCGCTCTTCTTCGCGTCGATCTTCGTGACGATGAACCTCTCGTCCGTGGAGCAGGCGTGGAAGATGCTGCTCGCGCTGGGCGCCGGCACGGGCCTCGTGCTCATCCACCGCTGGTAATGGTGGCGCATCAACGCGAGGAGCGA
>JBJMNJ010000426.1:0-22188 GCA_045804325.1 Gemmatimonadaceae bacterium | reverse complement strand
GGATGTTCGACGCCTGCGAGGTGGTCGCGGTCGGGTCCTCCACTGCCGCCCCGGGGACGCCGACGTTGTTCAGGAACGTGCCGGCCGGGTCGGTGAGGAGCGCGCAGGTGGTCGCCGTCCCGCTGCCGACGCGCACGCCCGTGAGGAAGTTCGCCGTGGGCGGCGGGCAGCCGGGCAACGTGAGCCGCGGGTACACGTACGAGGTGCCGAACTGCTGCGCGACGAGCCGCGCGTAGCTCTCCTGCTGCGTGCTGTCGTTGATGCCGCCCGACTGGTAGCCCGCCGTGATGCTGTTGCCCATGGCGACGTACCGGTCGAACATCGCCCCGGCCTCGGCGTGCACGTTCGGGTCGGGGACGAACACTTCCGGGTCGTCGCCGCAGGCCGCGAGGGCGGCGGTGGCGAGGAGGGCGCCCGCGGCGAGGCCACGGCGCGCGAAGTCTCTCAGATGCATCCGATGTTCTCCGTGTCCGTGGGCGTCAGAACGACGCCTTGAGGCTGATCGAGAAGACGTTGGCGGTGAGCTCGTACCAGCCGCTGTTGAGGGCCGCGGGGTCGGTCTCGGCCGCCGTGCGCTCGACGATGCGGCCGCGGCGGCCCGGCGTCTCGACGCGCAGGTAGCTCAGGTCGAGCACCGTGCGCCCCAGCGGGATGCCGGCGCCGATGCCGAAGTTGTAGCGGTCCATGTCGGGCAGCAGCGGCGTCACCGTGATGTCCGGCGCGGGCGTGTTCACGTAGTTGAAGCCGGCCCGCCCGGTCACGCCGTTGAGGAACGGCGCGGCCGTCGAGCCCTGGAACTGGTGCTCGCCCGCGATGCGGAAGGAGTGCGAGTTCTCGTAGTCCTCGATGATGTCGCGGCTGCGCGACGCCGCCGGCCCGAGGAAGTTCACCGGCAGCACGTCGAACTGGTCCCACTTCGTGTAGTTGTAGTCGAGGTTGAGCGTCGTGCGCTCGAGCCCCGTGTAGCCGAGGCCGACCTGGAGCTGCGCCGGGTGCTTGATCTGCGTCCGCACGTCCTGGCGCACCAGCGGGCCGGAGGCGCCGAACTGCGGCGCGAGCACGTCGTCCAGGCGCACCGACGGGCCGCTGCCGTTCACGAGCGGGCTGTTGGCCGCGAGCGTGATGTTCGTCGGGATCTGCACGAAGTTCACGTCGCCCTCGTACTCGAAGAACAGCGCCGAGAGGAGGCGGCCGCCGATCGAGAAGGTCGGCGTGATCTGCGCCTGCGCACCGACGTGGAAGCCGCCCGCCCACGCGTCGCCCTTCAGGTTGCCGCGGGCGAACTCGGTGAGCGGCGGGATGCCGATGTTGCCGAACGTCAGCGTCCCCGTGGGGTCGGTGGGGAGCGCCTGCGCCGCGAGGTCCACGCCCTGCACCAGCTCGACCGTGGAGTAGCCGATCACCGGGCCGGCGCCGATGAAGAGCCGGTTCGGGACGACCTCCACCGAGAAGTTCGGCTGGATGTAGATCGTCTGGAGCGACGCCTTCTTGGCCGCGAAGCGCCCGGGGAAGTCGCTGTTCCACTCGGAGGTGAGGCCGTACGGGACGTAGACGCCGAGGCCGACGCCGAAGCGCGAGACGCCGTAGCGGTTCAGGTTCCCGCTGTAGTTGACGAAGAGGTGGGGAGGCACCTCCGTCGGGACGTTGCCGGGGTAGCGAGTCAGCGTGGTGTCCTGGATGAAGCCGCCGTTCACCGAGATGGGCGCGGCGCCGACGAGGAGCGACACGCGGCCCGGCTCGAGCGACGCGGTGGTGGCGGGGTTCCAGTAGATGCGCGACGCGTCCTGGCAGGGCGCCGCCACCCCCGCACCCGCGCGGCCCACCGAGCACGACCCGATCTCGTTGAGCCCGAAGCCCTGTGCGGACAGCGCCGGCGCTGCCCCGACCGCGAGGAGCGCGGCCGTCGTCACGGCGAGGAGCCGTGACCGCTGGTCAACCTTCATTGAATTCCTCCGAGAGGTCAGGAGTGCGCGGTCGCGACCGCCCGCGTCACGAGCGGCAAGTGTATTGTGCTGGTCCGTGCCTGTACAGAGAAAGTACCATCGCCCCGCACCCCGGCCCACGCTCGCCTGTGACTCGCAGCGCGCTGAAAAGTCACGAAGAAATCACGCAGCCGGCCTCGCCGAAGCGCGTGTTTGAGCGTGACTGAGGCCCCGCGCCGGTCGTCGCTCCCACACAGTGCATCCCCTCTCTTTCCCCTCCGGCGCTCCCGCGGCGCCCGCGCCGCGCCCCCGCCGCGCGACCCCTCCCGGCAGGCGCCCATGAGGGTCCTCGCGTTCGACGGCATCGGCGGCGACCACGCGCCCCTGGCCCCCGTGGACGCGACAGGCCGGCGCATGGACGTGGCCCTCGCCCCCGCCCTCGACGCCGCCCTCGAGCAGCTCGACGGCGGGCGCTTCGACGCGATCGTCCTCCGCGAGCGGCTGGACGCCGTCGGCATGGGCGTCCTCGCCGCGGCCGCCGAGCGCGCGCCGTCGGCCGCCATCATCATGGTGGTGCCGCCGGAGTTCGTCGGGCGTGCGGCGGACGCCGTCCGCGACGGGGCGCAGGACGTCCTCGTGGACGGGCGCTTCGACGGCGCGGAGCTGGGCCGCGCGCTCGCCGTGGCCGTCGAGCGGCAGCGGCTGCACAACGAGCTGCGCGGGCTCACGCTGGTGGACGAGCTCACGTCGCTCTACAACCGCCGCGGGTTCATGGCGCTGGCCCTGGCCGAGCTGCGTCTCGCCAACCGCATGCGCCACGCGGTGGCCCAGCTCTTCATCGACCTCGACGGGCTCAAGGACATCAACGACACCCTCGGCCACGTCGAGGGCGACCGCGCGCTCGTCGAGACCGCGGAGCTCCTGCGCTCGACCTTCCGCGACTCGGACGTGATCGCGCGCCTCTCCGGCGACGAGTTCGCGGTGCTCGTGGTGGACGCCCGCGAGCCCGCCCCCGAGGTGATGGTGCGGCGCCTCCGCGAGCAGCTCGCCGAGCGCAATCTGCGCCCGGGACGGCGGTGGACGCTGTCGCTCAGCGTCGGCATGGCGACCTACGACCCCTCGGCCCCGTGCACGGTCGAGGAGCTCATGGCGCGCGCCGACGCGTGGATGTACGCGCAGAAGCGCGAGAAGCACGCGCAGCGTCAGGCGGCGGGCGTGCGATAGGGAGCAGGGAGCAGGGTCGGTGCGTGGTGAGACAGGGAGCACGTGCGGGCCCCTCCGGGTCGCCCCTGCTCCCTGTCCCCTGCTCCCTGCTCCCTTATCTTGGGTCCATGCGACCCTCCCTCCTCCTCGCGGCCCTCGTCGCCGCGCCGGCCCTCGCCCAGCAGCGGCCCGCGGCGCCGCCCGCGGACCTCATCGTCACCAACGCGCGCATCTACACCGCCGACGACGCACGCCCGACCGCCGAGGCCATGGCGGTGCGCGGCGGGCGCGTGCTCTTCGTCGGCTCGGCGCGCGAGGCCGCGGCGCTCCGCGGCGCGGGCACGCGCGTCCTCGACGTGGGCGGGAAGACCGTCATCCCCGGCATGACCGACGCGCACGGACACGTCGTCGGGCTCGGGCAGTCGCTGCGGCGTGTGGACCTCGTCGGCACCAGGTCGTACGACGAGGTGATCGCCCGCGTCGTCGAGCGCGCGCGGCAGACGCCCGCGGGGCAATGGATCCTCGGGCGCGGGTGGGACCAGAACGACTGGGGCGACACGCGCTTCCCGACGCACGAGGCGCTGTCGCGCGCCGTGCCGAACCACCCGGTGTTCCTCGAGCGCGTGGACGGGCACGCGGGGCTCGCCAACGCGCGCGCGATGCAGGCGGCGGGCGTCGACGCGTCCACGGCGGACCCCTCGGGCGGCCGCATCGAGCGGGACGCGTCGCGCGCGCCCACCGGCGTGTTCGTGGACAACGCGCAGGGCCTGGTGGAGCGCGCCATCCCCGCCGCGACCAGAGCGGAGGTGAAGGCGGCCATCGCCGCCGCCGTGGCGGAGGCGAACCGGTGGGGCCTCACCGGGGTCCATGACGCGGGGGAGTCCCGGCAGGCGATCGACGCGTACGAGGAGCTCGCGCGCGAGGGCCGCCTCGACCTGCGCGCCTACGTCATGGTCTCCGACGACTCCGCGGCGCTCGCCTACTACTTCGCGCGCGGCCCGCAGAGCGCGCTGCACGACGGGCGCCTGTGGGTGCGCAGCGTGAAGCTCTACGCCGACGGCGCGCTCGGCTCGCGCGGCGCGGCGCTCCTCGAGCCGTACACGGACGACCCGAACAACCGCGGCCTGCTCGTCTCCGACCCCGCCCACCTCCAGGAGGTCGCGACGCGCGCGCTGCGCGCGGGCTTCCAGGTGAACACGCACGCCATCGGCGACCGCGGCAACCGCGTGGTGCTCGACGCGTACGAGAAGGCGCTCGCCGCCGTGCCCACCGCCGACCACCGCTTCCGCGTGGAGCACGCGCAGGTCCTGCACCCCGACGACCTCCCGCGCTTCGCCGAGCTCGGAGTGATCCCGTCGATGCAGGCGAGCCACCAGACGAGCGACATGTACTGGGCCGAGACGCGCCTCGGGCGCACGCGCGCGCTCGGCGCGTACGCGTGGCGCACGCTGCTCGAGTCGGGCGTCGTCATCCCGAACGGGAGCGACTTCCCGGTGGAGTCCGTGAACCCGCTGATCTCGTTCCACTCGGCCGTCGCGCGGCAGGACGCGCACGACTGGCCCGCGGGCGGGTGGTTTCCGGAGCAGCGCATGACGCGCGGGGAGGCGCTCAGGGCGATGACGCTCTGGCCCGCCGTCGCGAGCTTCACGGAGCACGACCTCGGCTCGCTGACGCCGGGCAAGTACGCGGACTTCGTCGTGCTCGACCAGGACGTCATGCGCGTGCCCGCGGAGCTCATCCTCCGCACGCAGGTGCTCGCGACGTACCTCGGCGGGCGCGCGGTGTACGAGCGCGACCGCGCCGCGGCGGCGCCGGCGGCGCGGGACCGGGCGACGCAGTGACGGCGCCGGCGCGGCAGCCCGGCCCGCGGCCCGCCGCGTCGCTCGCGCTCATCCGCATCGCCATGCTCGTGGGCGTGCTCACGTTCGGGGCGGTGATCTGGTTCCTTCACCGCCAGTCCGCGGCCCCGCCCGCGGCGGCGAGCGAGGGGGCGCAGCGCCTGGCGGGCGCCCTCGGCTACGTGATGATCGTCGTGGTCGTGGCGATCGTCGCCATCCGCGTGGCGATGGCGCGGGCGCGCGACGCCGAGCGCGCGCGCTCGCTCAGCGTGATCGGCTGGGCCGCCGGGGAGCTCGCCGCGCTCGCCGGCGGCGTCCACTACTTCCTCACGAACGATCCGCAGTGGTACGGCACGGGCGTCCTCGTGCTCGTCGCGAGCTACGTCGTGCTCCCCATCCGGCGCGGCTAGGGAGACGATCGTAACCATCCCGCTCGAGGAAACGTGACCTCGACGTGCGGAATTGCCTTGGCCCGGGCCGGATCGTCATTAGTGTCGAGCACGAGCGTCGCTACTTCGCCGAGAGCCACATCCGCGCGGCGACGAGCACGAGGAACACCGCGAACGTGCGCTGGAGCACGGCCTGCGGGACGTGCTGCGCGAGGCGCGCGCCCGCCCACGCTCCCAGCGTCAGCCCGACGGCGACGAGCAGGGACGCGCGCACGTCGAGGTGTCCGCTCCTGTAGTACTGCCAGGCGCCGAGGGCTCCCACCGGGAGCAGCAGGGCGCCGAGCGAAGTGCCGGTGGCGGTGAGGTAGGGCATGCGGGCCGCGAGGAGGAGTGCCGGGACGATCACGATCCCGCCGCCGATCCCGAACAGCCCGGAGAGAACGCCGGCCGCGAGGCCGATCAGCACGAAGAGGAAGATCACGTCACGCTCCCGGAGCGCGCCCGCGCGTGCGCCACGAACGCAAAGTTATAGTTCACCCATGCTCAGCCAGACCTCGACCGCCTTCCTGAAGAAGCTGCTCGACTCCCCCGGGCCGTCCGGCTTCGAGTCGCTGCCGGCCCGCGTGTGGCGCGAGGAGGCGAAGGGCTTCGCCTCCGTCCGCGCCGACAGCATGGGCAACAGTCTCGCCACCGTCAACGAGAAGGGCGGCGGCCCGACGATCATGCTCGCCGGGCACATCGACGAGATCGGCGTCATCATCACGTACATCGACGATGACGGCTTCGTGTACCTCGGCCCGATCGGCGGCTGGGACCCGCAGGTCCTCGTCGCGCAGCGCATCCGCTTCCTCGGCCGCGACGGCGAGGTGTTCGGCGTCGTGGGGAAGAAGCCGATCCACCTGATGAAGCCCGAGGAGCGCGAGAAGGCGTCGAAGATGACCGACCTCTGGGTCGACATCGGCGCCACGACGCGCAAGGAGGCCGAGGAGCGCCTGTCGGTCGGCGACGCCGGGGTGATCGACTCGCGCACGATGGAGTTCCCGAACGGGCGCCTCGTCTCCCGCTCCATCGACGACCGCATCGGCGCGTTCGTGGTGCTCGAGGCGCTCCGCCGCTACGCGGCGACGCCGGGCGCGGCGACGGTCGTGGCCGCGGCGACGACGCAGGAGGAGATCGCCTACCACGGCGGCGGCGCGGCGGTCTGCGCGACGTGCGTGAACCCGCGCATGGCGATCGTCGTGGACGTCACCTTCGCCACCGACCACCCGACGGCCGACCGGAAGGAGGTCGGCGACCACCGCATCGGCGGCGGGCCGGTGCTGACGCGCGGCTCGATCATCTCGCCGGTGGTGTTCGGCCTCCTGCGCGACGCGGCGGAGGCGAAGAAGATCCCCTTCTCGCTGCACGCGGCCGGCCGCGACACGAGCACCGACGCCGACGCGATCCACATCGCGCGCGAGGGCATCGCCACGGCGCTCGTGTCGATCCCGAATCGCTACATGCACTCGCCGAACGAGATGGTCGCCCTCGAGGACCTCGACCGCGCCGCGGAGCTCATCGCCGAGGTGTGCCGGCGGGTCACGAACGACACGGACTTCACCGCTCGCTGACCGGCCGCTCGCGAGCGGCGGGCACAGCCAGGGGCTCGCGTCAGCCTCCGACCTCGGTCCGCGCGCGTTCGGGCGCGGGCCCCGGCTCGAGATGGCTCATCCTGTCCGCCCGCCCCCGCCCCCGCAGCCCGTCGAGGCTGAAGCGGCCCGCGCCGAACACGGCGAAGAAGAGGAAGACGAAGCAGTAGAGCACCGCGATCTCGCCGCGGTTCGCCAGCGGCATGATGCCGCCGTTCGGGACGTGCTGCCAGAAGTACGCGACCGCCATCTCGCCCGCGGCGACGAACGCGGCCGGCCGGGTGAACAGGCCGATGGCGATGAGCAGGCCGAGCACGAGCTCGAGGATCCCGGCGACGCCGAAGGGGAAGGAGAGGGGCGGCACGCCCTGCCCGTTGCCCATCGGGCCGCCCCACATCCCGAAGAGCTTCTGCAGGCCGTGCATCATGAACATCAACCCGGCCATGACGCGCAGCGCGGCCCACGCGAAGCGCTCGATCCCGCTGTGCTCGTGCACGTGATCCATGGAATCCTCGGGGGAATGGGGAACGGGGAGCAATGAACGCCGTCGGCTCCGCAATCCGCGTTCCGACACGCGAGTTCCCGCGCCGCTCTCCTTCCCGGTCGTCCCTAGCTCGCCCGCCCGCCGAGGGCCCGAAGCGCCGCGTCGCGCACCTCGCGCGCGCGGTCATCCTTGAGCGACCGGAGCGCGCTCACCGCCTGCGGGCTCGCCTTCGCCTCCGCGAGGGCGCGCACGGCCTGCACCCGCATCGGCGTCGGCTTCCGGTTGAAGAGCCAGCCCTCCGGCTCCGCGACCTTCACCAGCTTCGCGATGGCCTCCGGCGTGCCGAGGCGGCCGAGCGTCGTGAGGATCGTCTGCTGCACCTCGGCGTCGGTCTCCTCGTCGAGCGCACGCACGAGCGTCACGACCGACGCCTGCCCCCGGCGGCTCGCGAGCCCCACGGCGGCGCCCATGCGCACCTGCGGCGACTCGTCCGCGAGCGCCGCGTGCACGGTCTGCATCGCGCGCGGGGTGCCGAGGGCGGCGAGCGCGACGACGGCGGCGCGGCGCACGCGGTCGTCCTCGTGCTTCACCAGCTCGACGAGGGGCGCCTCCCCGGCCGCTGCGCGCAGCTCGCCGAGCAGGTCGGCGGCGTTGCGCGCGACGTACCAGCGCTGGTCGCCGAGCATGTGGACGAGGGTCGGCACGGCGGCGTTGAGGCGCGTGAGGCTGTCGAAGAACGCGCGGCGCTCCTTCATGTCCTCCGAGGCCGTCAACGCCTCGATGACCGCGTCGGCCCCGTCCGCGCCGGCGCGCGCCAGCACCGCCATGTGCTCCTCCAGCCGGTCCCGGCGCTCGACGAGCAGGCGCACCACGGCGCGCAGCGCCGTCGGCCGCGACAGGCGGCGAATCGCCATCTCGTACGCGCGGCGCGCCTCCGCGTCGGTCAGCGAGCGCTCGCGAGCGACGATCGCGTGGAAGACCTCGCCGACCGCCGCGCGGTCGTCGCGCTGCTGCGCGTCCTCCGCCAGCGTGACGAGGTCGTCCAGCGCTCGCAGCGTGGCCCCCAGCGAGCGCGCCGCGTCCAGGCGCGACACGACGTCGCCCAAGGTCCCCGCCGGAACCCGGCGTGCGGCGAACGCGCGCCACATCGGGTCGTCGCCCTCGTCGCCCCCACTCGCGAGCGGCGGGAGCGCGGGCGGCGCGGCAACCGGCGCGGCCGCGGCGCCCGCGACGACGACGCTCACCGTCCGCGCCCCCTGCCCCGCGAGCCGGTCGGCGAGCGCGCGCCCCGGCGCCTCGGTCACCGGGTCCCCCGCGAGCGCGCGCGCGAGCCCCAGCACGTCGGCCGCGGTCGCGTCGGGGTCCAGGGCGACCTGGAGCAGCCCGTGCGCCGCGAGCCGCGACGCGAGGTCCTTCGCGCCGGCGATGGCCTCCGGGAGCGGGCCGCCGTCGAGCAGCAGCGTCTCGCCGTCGGCCGAGAGCGCGACCGGAAGGTCCCGCGAGACCGCCATGATCGCGCGCAGCTGCGCCTTCTGGTCGTCCACGCGGCTCGCCCCGTCGAGCAGCAGCGCGACGAGCCGGGCGAAGTGGCGGACGGTCGCGAGCGAGGAGGACATCGGGAGGAGGTGGGCGGTGGGGGCGCTCCAACATGACGCTTCTGAGCGGCGCCGGCCACTGTGGCGGCCGCGCCGCACGAGTGCTGCGCGGACGGCCGAAGCTCGCGTCCGCCAGGGCCGGCGCAGTACAATCCGTGAGTCCTCCCCGCCTCCTCCCCCAGATGCCGCGTCGCACCGCCTCCACACTGGCCGCCGGGCTCCTCGCGCTCGGAGCCCTCGCCGCCTGCCGTTCCGCCGGCATCTCCGGCGACCTCTCGCGCGCCTCGGCCGCGGACTCCGCCGCCATCCGCCGCGACGTCGCCTACCTCGCGAGCGACGCGCTCGAGGGGCGCGGCACGGGCACCGCGGGGAACGACAGCGCCGCCGCGTACATCGCGCGTCGCCTCGCGGCGCTCGGCCTGCGCGCGAGCCTCCAGCCATTCCAGGCGCGCTCGGTGGCCATGGCGCACGCGGGACGCCCGGAGGGCGTGTCGTCGCAGAACGTCGTCGCCATCCTGCCGGGGCGCGACCGGGCGCTGCGCGGCGAGTATCTCGTCATCGGCGCGCACTACGACCACCTCGGCCGCTCTCCCGCGAGCGCGCAGGACCCGGAGGCGGGCGACGCGATCCGCAACGGCGCCGACGACAACGCCAGCGGCACCGCCGCGGTGCTCGAGCTCGCGCGGCTCCTCGCGCGCCGCCCGCCCCGCCGCTCGGTCGTCTTCGCGCTGTTCAGCGGCGAGGAGCTCGGCCTCCTCGGCTCGCAGCACTTCGTGGAGCACCCGCCGGTGCCGCTCGACAGCGTCGTCGCCATGCTGAACTTCGACATGGTGGGCCGCCTGCGGAACGACGAGGTCATCGTCTACGGCGTGGCGACGGCGGACGAGCTGCCGGACGTCGTGCGGCGTGCGAACGAGGCGGACCCGCGCGGGCCGCTCCGGCTCGCCGCGCAGGGCGACGGCTTCGGCGCGTCCGACCACTCGTCCTTCTACGCGAAGAACCTGCCCGTCCTCCATTTCTTCACGAACGTCCACGACGACTACCACAAGGCGACGGACGACGTGGAGCGGCTGAACGCCGCCGGCGCCGCGCGCGTGACCGCGCTCGCCGAGCGGGTGGCGCGCGAGCTCGCGGACCGGCCGGGGCGGCTGACGTTCCGCCGCGCGGCGGCCCCCGTCGCGCGCGGCTCGCGCGAGGGCTCGCAGGCCTACCTCGGCAGCGTCCCGGACATGGGCGCGGTGGACGTGGCCGGCGTGCGCCTCAGCGCCGTGCGCCCGGGCTCCCCGGCCGACCGGGCCGGGCTCCGCGCGGGCGACGTGATCGTCGAGTTCGACGGCAAGCCGGTGAAGGACCTCTACGCCTACACCGATGCGCTGTACGCGCGGAAGCCGGGGGACGTCGTGACGATCCTCGTGCTGCGGGCCGGCGAGCGGCTGCCGCTGACGGCGACGCTCGGCCGGCGCGGCGAGTAAGAGACTCCTCAACCACACGAGACTCCATGTTGAAGCGAATCGCACTGGGGGCGATGCTCGCGGCCGCGGCCGCGGGCGCGCAGCGGCCGACCTACCAGACGAAGGGCACCGGCACCGTCGTGCTGCGCGCGGCGCGCGTGTGGGACGGCACGGGCGCGCCGCCGCTCCAGACCGGCGTCGTCGTGGTGACCGACGACCGGATCGCGGCGGTCGGGCGCGACGGCGCGGTGAGCGTGCCCGCCGGCGCGCGCGTGATCGACCTCGGGGACGCGACGCTCCTCCCCGGCTTCATCGACATGCACGTGCACATCATCGGGCGCACGCTCGGCGACCCGGCGCAGAATGCCGCATCGGTGCGCGACAACCCGGCGTTCGGCGCGATCCTCGGCGTCGAGAACGCGCGGCGCACGCTGATGGCCGGCTTCACGACCGTGCGCGTGGTCGGCGCGCCGGACTTCCAGGACGTGGCGCTCCGCCAGGCGATCGACGAGGGGTGGGTCGTCGGGCCGCGCATGCAGGTGTCGGGGCACTCGTTCGGCATCACCGGCGGCCACTGCGACGAGAACGGCTACCGGCCGGGCCTCGCCGACGCCGACTACCGCACCGGCGCGGCCGACGGCGTGGACGAGGTGCGCAAGGCGGTGCGCTACCAGGTGAAGTACGGCGCCGACGCGATCAAGATCTGCGCGACCGGCGGCGTGCTCTCCGAGGGCGACGCGGTCGGCGCGACGCAGTACACGCTCGAGGAGATGAAGGCGATCGTGGACGAGGCGCGGAAGCTCGAGCGCAAGGTGGCCGCGCACGCGCACGGCGCCGAGGGGATCCGCCTCGCGGCGCAGGCCGGCGTGGCGAGCATCGAGCACGGCACCTTCCTCGACGACGAGGGCGCGCGGATCATGGCCCAGAAGGGCACCTTCCTCGTACCGACCTTCATGGCGCCCGACGCGGCGATGCAGGCGGTGAACAGCGGCGCGCTCACGGGCCTCCGCGCGCAGAAGACGCGCGACGCGGTCGCCGCGGGCCCGAAGCGCATCGCGCTCGCGCTCAAGTACGGCGTCCCCATCGCGCTCGGCACCGACGCGGCGGTGGGCCCGCACGGGAGGAACGGGCACGAGTTCAAGCTCATGGTGGACGCGGGCATGAGCCCCACGCAGGCGCTCGTGGCCGGCACGTCGAACGCCGCGAAGCTCCTCGGCTGGGAGAGTCGCGTGGGCACCCTCGCCGCCGGGCGCTGGGCGGACGTCGTCGCGGTGCCGGGCGACCCGCTGCGCGACATCACGGCGACGGAGCGCCCGGTGCTCGTGATGAAGGGAGGCGTGATCGTGAAGGGCGCAGGCACCGCGAGCCCCGCCGCGCAGCCCTGAGCCCCGGCCGGTGCCCCTCCACGCCTGGTCCTCGGCGCGCTACGTCATCCCGCTGCCGGAGGGGCACCGCTTCCCGATCGCGAAGTACGCGCTCCTCCGCGACCGCGTGCTCGCGGAGGGGCTGGTGGCGCCCGAGCGGATGCACGAGCCGGCGCGGGCGGGCGTGGAGGATCTCGAGCGCGTTCACACGCCGGACTACGTGCGCCGCCTCACGCGGGGCGAGCTCACCGCCGCGGAGCTGCGCGCGCTCGGCTTCCCGTGGTCGCCGTATCTCGTGGAGCGCTCGTACCGCGCCGTGGGCGGCACGTGCGAGGCGGCGGCGGCGGCCCTGGAGCACGGCGTCGCGGTGAACCTCGCCGGCGGCACGCACCACGCCTTTCCCGACCGCGGCGAGGGGTTCTGCGTGTTCAACGACGTGGCGGTGGCGGTGCGCCGGCTCCAGCACTGCGGCCGCGTGGGCCGCGCGGCGATCGTCGACCTCGACGTGCATCAGGGGAACGGCACGCACGCCATCTTCGCCGGCGATGCGAGCGTGTACACCTTCAGCATGCACGGCGGGCGGAACTACCCGTTCCGCAAGGTGCCCGGCACGCTCGACGTGGAGCTCGCCGACGGCACCGGCGACGAGGAGTACCTCGCGCGCCTCGCCGACGCCTTGCCCCGCGTGCTCGCCGAGTCGTCGCCGGACCTCGTCGTCTATCTCGCCGGCGCCGACCCGCACGAGCGCGACCGCCTCGGGCGCCTGAAGCTCACGTTCGACGGCCTCGCGCGCCGCGATGCGATGGTGCTCGGTGCGTGTCGGGAGGTGGGGATTCCGGTGTGCGTGACGATCGCGGGCGGGTACGGGCAGGACGTGCACGAGACGGTGGAGGTGCACGTGAACACCGTGCGCGTCGCCGCCGGCTTCGCGTAGCCGCGAGCTGCGAGCGCCGCTGACGGCTACGGAGTCCGCACGGTCGGATACGTGATCCCCAGCTGCTCCAGGTACGTCCCGTACTTCGACGGGTCGTAGTAGAACTTCCGCATCTCCGGCCGGTACCGCGCCATCACCTCGGTGTTGAGCTCCACCGCCGGGCGGTCCGCCTCGCGGATCAGCGGCGTGTACTTCACGTCCTTCGTCTGCACGTTCGTGTAGTAGTCCTTCGCCGCGGCCACGAGTCGGGGGTTCGTGATCAGGTCGACGAGCGTCATCCCCACGACCTTCGCGCCCGCCACCGCGCCCTTGTGCGCGATGGGCGTCGCCATCGCGATCGCGTCCGCCCAGTTGTGGCCCGGGAGGTTCGGGATGTTCGACGGGTAGCGGAGCGTCACCGTCGGGAGCGCCCACGTCACGTCGCCGATGTCGTCCGACCCGCCGCCGCGGTTGGAGTCCGGCGGCGTCCCCTGCCCCAGCTTCCCGAGCTCCGTCTCCAGGCCCGTCTCCTTCACCTTGAGCTCGCGCTGCACCGCCTTCGCGAGCTTCTGATCGGCCTCGCTCCACGTCGGCAGGCCGACGCGCCTGATGTTCTCGTACATCGCCTCGGCGATGGGGCGGTTGAAGTGCTGCGGCCACGCGGAGCCGAGCACGCGCGTGCCGGCGAGCGTCGTGCCGGTCATCAGCGTCGCGCCCTGCGCGATGGAGTCGCCGACGGCCCACAGCGCGCGGATCTTCGGCTCGGTCACCTCGCGGAAGTAGTACCAGACGCTCGCCGTGCGCGGCACGACGTTCGGCTGGTCGCCGCCGTTGCGGATGACGTAGTGCGAGCGGTGGGCGAGCCCGAGGTGCTCCCGCCGGTAGTTCCAGCCGACGTTCATGAGCTCGACGGCGTCGAGCGCGCTGCGACCGCGCCACGGCGCGCCGGCCGAGTGCGCGGTCTCGCCGAGGAAGCTGTACTCGACGCTCACGAGGCCCGTGCCGCTCCCGGGGCCGAACGACGTCTCGAGGTTGCGGCCGACGTGCGTGAAGATCGCCGCGTCCGCGTCCTTGAAGACGCCCTCGCGCACGAGGTACGCCTTGGTCCCCACGAGCTCCTCGGCGACGCCCGGCCAGATCTTGAGCGTGCCGGGCAGCTTGTCGCGCTCCATGATCTTCTTCACCGCGACCGCGCCGGCGATGATCACCGCCTGCCCGGAGTTGTGCCCCTCGCCGTGCCCCGGGGCGCCCTCGATCATCGGCGCGCGGTAGGCGACGCCCGGCTTCTGCGAGGCCTGCGGTATGCCGTCGATGTCGGAGCCGAGCGCGATCACCGGCTTGCCCGAGCCCCACGTCGCGACCCACGCCGTCGGGATCCCGGCGACGCCGCGCTCGATCGTGAAGCCGTTCTTCGCCAGGACGTCGGTGAGGTAGCGCGACGACTCGACCTCCTGGAAGCCGAGCTCGCCGAAGGAGAAGAGCATGTCGATCATCTCCTGCACCATCTTCGCGCGCGCGTCGACGTCGGCGGCGACCTCGCGCTTGAGCGCGTCGGCGCGCGGGTCGGGGCGCGCGATGGCGGGCGCGGCAGCGCGCGAGGCTCGCCCCCCCGCTGCGGGTTGCGCGTCCGCACGGACGGGAGCGAGCGTCGCGAGCGACGTCAATGCGATGGGGGCGATCAGCGAACGGGTGAAGCGCATGCCGAGCCTCGATGCGGAATGGGACGGGCCGCCCCCCGGCGGGGCGGGTCGCGGCGAATATGTCGCCCGTACCAACTCCTTACAACGGCGCTGCCACACCGCAGCCAACCGGACCGTCCATGCGTGCATCTACAAGGCGGCCGCCGACGACGACGGCCCGTGCCTGAACGCGCGCCCCCTCGCCACGCCCGCCATGCCTCGCCATCGCTGGCGCCTCGCGCTGTATGCAGCCGTGCTCGCTGCCCTCGCCGCGACGCGCGCCACAGCACAGACCACCGCCTCCACCGCCGCGCCCGGTGCGCCCACCGCGTCGCGGCGCACCACCGACGGGCACGCCGCGTCGGTCCCCGTCGCCACGGCGGCCGAGCGGCGGGGGGCCATCACGATCGACGGGCGTCTCGACGAGGCGGCGTGGGCGGCGGCCGAGCCCATCACCGACTTCACGCAGCTCGACCCGGACGAGGGTCGGCCGATCAGCGAGCGCACGGAGGTGCGCATCCTCTACGACGGTGCCGCGCTGTACATCGCCGCGCGCATGTGGGACCAGCGGGGGGCGGCCGGCGTGCAGACCCGGCTCGTCCGGCGCGACCAGCAGATGGACTCCGACTGGTTCGAGGTCGTGATCGACTCGTTCCACGACCACCTCGGCCGCGCGTTCTTCCGCGTGAACCCGTCGGGCGTGAAGTTCGACGCGCTCGGCCAGGGCAACTCGAACCCGGACGCCGGCTGGGACCCCATCTGGGAGGCGGCCACGAGCGTGGGCGTCGAGGGGTGGACGGCCGAGTACCGCATCCCGCTCTCGCAGCTCCGCTTCCCGCGCGCCGAGCGGCAGACGTGGGGACTCCAGGTGCGCCGGTTCATCAGCCGGCGCAACGAGTACGCGCAGTGGAGCCACTGGGGGAAGAACGACGTCGGCGGCCCGTCCCGCTTCGGGCACCTCGAGGGGCTGCACCTCAGCGCGCAGCCGCGCCACGCCGAGGTCCTGCCGTACGTCGTCGCCGTCTCGCGGCACGTGCAGCCGGAGGTGCGCGGCGACCCGTTCAACGACGGGAGCCGGCAGGAGCTGCGCGGCGGCGCGGACCTCAAGTACGGCGTGACGACCAACCTCACGCTCGACGCGACGTTCAACCCGGACTTCGGTCAGGTCGAGGTGGACCCCGCGGTGGTGAACCTCTCGCAGTTCGAGACGTTCTTCCCGGAGCGCCGCCCGTTCTTCGTGGAGGGGATGGGCATCTTCAGCTTCGGCAGCTTCTCGTGCTTCTTCTGCAGCAACGTCTCGAGCCTCGAGAGCTTCTACACGCGGCGCATCGGGCGGCACCCGCAGGGCTCCGCGAGCGGCCGCTACGTGGACGTGCCCGAGAACTCCACGATCCTCGGCGCGGCGAAGCTCACGGGGCGCACGTCGCAGGGGTGGTCCGTCGGCGCGCTGAACGCCGTGACGCGGCGCGAGATGGCGAGCGTGGTGACCGAGGAGGGCGCGCGCGCCCGGCAGGAGGTCGAGCCGCTCACGAACTACTTCATCGGCCGCCTGAAGCGCGACTACCGCGGCGGCAACGTCGTGCTCGGGGCGATCGCGACGTCGACCCTGCGGCGCGACGACGACGCCGACCTCGCGACGTCGCTGAGCCGCCACGCCGAGATGCTCGGCACGGACTGGCAGATCACGTGGAAGAACCGGAAATACAGCCTCATGGGCTCGGCGGCCGCGTCCAACGTGAACGGCGACTCGCTGGTCATCCTGCGCCTCCAGCGCTCGGGCGCGCGCTACTTCCAGCGCCCGGACCGCGACCCCGGCACGAACGGCGTGTTCTCCGACTCCCTCGACACGGGTCTGACGTCCCTGCGCGGCTACGGCTTCTACTCGCGCCTCGCGAAGGACGCCGGGCACTTCATGTGGGAGACGATGGCGAACGTGCGCAGCCCGGGCTACGAGGTGAACGACATCGGGATCCAGGGGCGCGCCGACTACTACTGGATGAACGGCAACCTGCACTGGTTCTGGTCGCGCCCCACGCGGGTGTACCGGAGCTTCAGCTTCATCACCGGCGCGCAGCAGCAGCTCAACTTCGACGGCGACCTCACCGACCGGCAGGTGCACGCCGGGCTGTTCGGGCAGCTCGCGAACTTCTGGCAGGCGAACCTCTTCTCGATCTACCGCCCCGAGACCTTCGACGACCGCCTCACGCGCGGCGGCCCGGTGGTGCGGCGCGCGTCGCTCTGGTTCCACTCGCTCAACCTCGAGACCGACACGCGCAAGTGGCTCGTGCTCGCCACGAACCCGAGCTACAGCCGCAACGCCGAGGGCGCGTGGAGCGCGGAGGGGGACCTGAGCCTCACGGTGCGGCCGGCGTCGAACGTGAGCGTCTCCCTCGGGCCGTCGTTCTCGCGCTCGGGCGCCGCCGCGCAGTACGTCACCGCGCCCGCGCCCGTCGAGGGGGACACGTCGGCGAGCCTCTTCGGCCACCGGCACTACGTGTTCTCGGACCTCGTGCAGCGCACGGTCTCGATGAACACGCGCGTGAACGTGACGTTCTCGCCGACGCTCACGCTCGAGCTCTTCGCGCAGCCGTTCATCGCGAGCGCCGACTACTCGGCCTTCAAGGAGTTCGCGCGGCCGCGCGCGCTCGCCAAGCGCGTGTACGGTCGGGACGTCGGCCAGATCTCGACCGACGCCGGCGTCAACGCCGACGCGCCGTGCTACAGCCCTTCCACCGGGCTCCCGGCGCGCTGCGTGCGCGTGGACCCGGACGGCGCGGGGGGGACGGACGGCTTCGCGTTCGGCGACCCGGACTTCAACCTGCGCTCGCTGCGTGGCAACGCGGTCGCGCGCTGGGAGTACCGCCCGGGCTCGACGGTCTTCCTCGTCTGGCAGCAGAGCCGGAGCGAGACGGCGCTCGTGGGGGATCTGGACCTGGCGCGGGACCGGTCGGCGCTGTTGCGGCGGAGGCCGGACAACATCTTTCTGGTGAAGTTCAACTACTGGCTCGGGCTCTGACGCGGATCGCGGTTTCGCGGTCGGCAGGAGCACATCGCGAGCACGAGCTGCCCCGTCCCCGCGTAGGCCACCGGGCAGGGACGAGGTGGCGACTGGCGACGGGCGACCGCTGCTCACGAGCTAGCGGGTCGGAAGGCGAAGACCCCCGGGAAGCCTCTACTGGCCTCCCGGGGGTTCTACGTCACGACTACCTGCTCACCAGCGAGGCGGCAGCGGTCGCCGGTCGCCAGTCGCCGAAGGGTTGATGCCCGGGGGCCAGCCGGAGCGCCGGGTGCCGGCGGGGTCGCGATGCACGGTCGCTCTGCGCTGTTAGCTTTCCGCGATGCGCATCCCCCCGCCCCGCGAGGACGGCCACACCACCACGACCCCCGTCCCGCTCTACTGGTGCGCGTATGGACGGGTGGGGGCGCCGAGGCTCCTCGTGCTGCACGGCGGGCCGGGCGCGCACCACGACTACCTGCTGCCGCAGATGCTCCGGCTCGCGGAGGAGGGGTTCGAGCTCGTCCTCTACGACCAGCGCGGCGGCGGACGGTCGAAGACGGACGACCGCGCGCCCATCACGTGGCGCACGCACGTGGACGACCTCGCGCTCGTGTGCCGCGAGCTCGGGTTCGAGCGGCCGACCGTGGTGGGGTACTCGTGGGGGGCGCTGCTTGCGCTGCTCGCCGGGGTAGTGGCCGCGGGCGGGTCGGTGCACGAGGCGGCCGAGGTCCCGGCGCCGGCGGCGCGCGGCGCGGGGGGGCCCCCCCCCGCTGGGGAATCTGCGCCGCGCGCCCCGTCCGACCGTCACCGTTCCGACGCGCCCGCCATCCCGCCGCTGCCGCGCGCCCTCGCCCTCATCGACCCCGCCCCGGTCTCCCGCCCGTTCCGCGACGCGTTCGAGGCCGAGTTCGCGCGCCGGCAGGCGGGGGACGACGTGCGCCGGCTGCGCGACGAGCTCGCGGCGTCCGGCCTCCGGCAGCGCGACCCCGCCGCGTTCGCGCAGCGCCAGTTCGAGCTCGCGGTCGCGGGCTACTTCGCGCGCCCCGAGCGCGCGCACGACCTGACGCCCTTCCGCGTCACCGGGCGCGTCCAGCAGCAGGTCTGGGACAGCCTCGGCGCCTTCGACCTCGTGCCGGCGCTCGCGCGCCTGCGCGACGTCCCGTCGCTCGTCGTGCACGGCCGCCAGGACCCCATCCCCCTCGCCTCCTCCGAGGCGGCCGCCCGCGCGATGGGCGCGCGCCTCGTGGTCCTCGACGACAGCGGGCACGTCCCGTACGTTGAGCAGCCGGAGCCGCTCTTCACGGCGCTCGCCGAGTTCCTGCGCGGCGACGCCGCCTGAGTCCCGCCCCTCGACCCCACGTCATGTCGTCCGACGACGCGCTGCAGCACATCACCACCCTCGAATACAACGGGCGCCCACTCAATGTGCTCGCCCGCATCGTGTTCGACGGCATCGAGTACATCGGACGCCTCGTGTTCGCCGACGAGGCCTGGGAGGACGCCGGCATCCCCGACTACGCCGCGCTCCCGGGGCGCACGCGCGACGAGGTGGTCGCCCTCGCGAGCCGGCTGTCGCCCGAGGAGCTGCGCCAGCGCTACCTGCGCGCGCTCGCGCACCGCCGGCGCTACCACGGGCTCCGCCGCCTCACCGACGAGATCCTCGCGAAGATCCGCTTCCTGAACCAGGTCGCGATCTCCATGCGCGCCGGCCTGCTCGACCCGCAGGGCGCCACGCAGGAGCTCGACCTCACGGAGAAGCAGCTGCACGAGCTCGTGAGCCGCCTTCGCGAGAGCGCGGGGGCCGAGGAGTAGGCGGCGCGTGGACCCGCGCACCGCCTCGCACGTCCTCGCGCAGATCGCCGCGCTCCTCGAGCTGCACGGCGAGAACCGCTTCAAGTCGCGCGCGTACGAGCAGGCGGCGCGCGCGGTGGTCGCCATCGACGCGGACGACATCGGGCCGCTCGTGCGCTCCGGGGAGATCGAGCGGCACCGCGGGCTCGGGCCGGCCACCGTCGCCGTGCTGCGCGAGCTCGTCGAGACGGGCGAGTCGTCGCTGCTCGAGCGGCTGCGCGTCGGCACCCCCGAGGGCCTCGTCGAGATGCTGCGCGTCCCCGGCCTCGGCACCTCCAAGATCCACCAGATCCACCAGGGCCTCGGCGTCGCGAGCCTGGAGGAGCTCGAGGCCGCCGCGCGCGACGGGCGCCTCGCGAAGCTGCCGCGCTTCGGCCAGCGCACCGCCGTCAAGGTGCTGCGCGGCATCTCGTTCGTGCGCGAGCAGGGCGCGTACGTCCTGCTCCCTCAGGGTCTCGCGGAGTCGTACCGGCTGCTGGAGAACGTGCGACGACACCCCGGCGTGACGCGCGCCGAGGTCGCCGGCTCCATCCGGCGCCGCCGCGAGATCGTGTGCGACGTGGACGTCGTGGCGGCGTGCGCGCAGCCGCCGGCGGAGGTCGCGTCCTCGTTCGCGCGGCTGCCGGGCGTGCGCGAGGCCACGGGCGCGGGGAGCCGATCGGTACGCGTGCGCTTCGTGGACGGCACGCGCCTCGACCTGCACTGCGTCACCGACGCGGAGTTCCCCGTGGCGCTCTGGCGCGCGACGGGGAGCGCCGAGCACCTCGCGGAGGTGCGCGCGCGCGCGGCGTCGCGCGGGAGGCGCCTCGAGGGCGACCGGCTCCTCGACGCGTCCGGCGCGCCCGTCCCCCTCGCCGACGAGCCCGCACTCTACGCCGCGCTCGGCCTCGCCTACGTGGAGCCCGAGATGCGCGAGGGGCGCGGCGAGGTGGACGCCGCCGCCGCCGGCACGCTGCCGAGCCTCCTGACCTACGCCGACATCCGCGGCGTGCTGCACTGCCACTCGGACTACTCGGACGGCAAGGCGTCCGTGCTCGAGATGGCGCGCGCGGCGCGCGAGCGCGGCTGGAGCTACGTCGGCATCTCGGACCACTCGGAGAGCGCGTTCTACGCCGGCGGCCTCAAGCCCGACGCCGTGCTCCGGCAGCACGACGAGATCGACGAGGTCAACGCGACGTTCGGCGCGGCGGCGGGCGTCCGCGTGCTGAAGGGCGTGGAGGCGGACATCCTCGCCGACGGCCGCATCGACTACGACCCGTCCCTGCTCGACCGGTTCGACTACGTCATCGGGTCCGTGCACTCGCGCTTCTCGATGGGCGGCGCGGAGATGACCGCGCGCGTCCTTCGCGCGCTCGACGACCCGCACCTCACCATCCTCGGCCACCCCACCGGGCGGCTGCTGCTGACGCGCGAGCCGTACGAGCTGGACCTGGAGGCGGTGATCGACAAGGCGGCGGCGGCGGGCGTGGCCGTGGAGCTCAACGCGGACCCGCACCGACTCGACGTGGACTGGCGCCTCCTGCATCGCGCGAAGGCGCGCGGCGCGACGATCGAGATCGGCCCCGACGCGCACTCCACGCACGGCCTCGACAACACGGAGATCGGCGTCGCGGTCGCCAGGAAGGGCTGGATCGAGGCCGCCGACGTCCTCAACGCGCGCCCGGCCGACGAGGTGCTGGCCTTCGCGCGGAAGCGGCGTTAGGCTCGATTCACCATGCCGAAGAGATCGAACGATGCCCTCGGCCCTCGGCCCTCGGCCGCGAAGAAGAAGCCTAGGGCCGAGGGCCGAGGGCCGAGACCGGCGGCGAAGCCGCTCGCCGGCGCCCTCCACAACAAGAAGCGCCGCCGCAAGCTGAAGGGCGACGAGCTGAAGGCGCACGCCGCGGAGATCTACCGCCGCCTGCGGGCCGAGTACCCGGACGCGCACTGCGAGCTCGACTTCCGCACGCCGTACGAGCTCCTCGTCGCGACCATCCTCAGCGCGCAGTGCACCGACAAGCGCGTGAACCTCGTGACGCCGTCCGTGTTCGCCCGCTATCCCGACGCCGAGGCGCTGTCGGCGGCGCCGCAGGAGGAGCTCGAAGGGCTGATCAAGAGCACGGGGTTCTTCCGCAACAAGGCGAAGAGCCTGCTCGGGATGTCGCGCGCCGTGGTGGAGCGGCACGGCGGGGCCGTGCCGGACGCCATGGACGCGCTGACCGAGCTCCCCGGCGTCGGCCGCAAGACGGCCAACGTCATCCTCGGCAACGCCTTCGGCCGCAACGAGGGGGTGGTCGTGGACACCCACGTGGGGCGCCTGGCGGTACGGCTCGGGTTCACGGACGAGACGGACCCCGTGAAGGTGGAACGAGCGCTGATGCCGATCGTCCCTAGAGAGGATTGGACGATGCTCTCGCATCTCCTGATCTTCCACGGGCGTCGCGTCTGCGAGGCGCGGGTGCCCAAGTGCGAGCGCTGCGTGCTCGCAGACATCTGTCCCTCCTCCCGAGTTCCCCACCCATGAGACTGACGTTCCGGTCCAGCGCGACGGCGCTGTTCGCGCTCGTCGTGGCGACCGCCTGCGCCAAGTCGGCTCCCGAGACCAGCCCTGCGCCGAAGGCCGAGCCGGCCGTCGCGGCCGCGGCCGAGGGCGCCTCGGTGTGCGCGCCCAAGGGCTACATCACCGAGAACATCGAGACGCGCTTCGGCGACCTGTTCACGTCGAAGGACCCCAAGAGCGAGAGCCGCCGCAAGGGGATGAAGATCACGCGCCTGAAGTTCACGCGCGTCTCGACGCTGAACGACGAGGCCACGTGCGCGCGCGCCGTGCACGCCCTCGCCTCGCGCGAGCCCGCGGCGGCCGCGGCGCTCGGCGGCGTCCGCGGCGGCCGCGG
>JBJMNJ010000425.1:0-3293 GCA_045804325.1 Gemmatimonadaceae bacterium | reverse complement strand
GAAGGCGCCCGTGATCGTGGCCCTCAACAAGGTCGATCGCGTGCGCCCCGAGGAGCGCGAGCGGCTGCGCGCCGCCCTGCCCGACGCCAGCTTGATCTCCGCCCTCTCCGGCGAGGGCCTCGACAGCCTCCTCGCCCGAGTCGCCGAGCGGCTCCCGGAGAGCCCGTACCTGTATCCCGAGGACGAGATCAGCACGCAGCACCTGCGCTTCTTCGCGAGCGAGCTGATTCGCGAGACGGCCCTCGAGCAGCTCGAGGACGAGGTGCCCTACAGCGTGGCCTGCGAGATCGAGGAGTTTCGCGAGTCGCGGTCGCCTGTGTACATTCGGGCCGTCGTGTACGTCGAGCGCGAGAGCCAGAAGCGCATCCTGATCGGGCACAAGGGCGCGCGGGTGCGGGAGATCTGCCGGGTCGCGCGCGCGAAGCTCGAGGAGCTGGTCGGCGCCTCCGTGTACCTGGATCTGTGGGTGAAAGTCCTCGCGAACTGGCGCAAGAACGTGACCTCGATGCAGCGCTTCGGGTACCGCCTCACCGCACCACGAGAGACATGAGCCTGTCGCCGCAGCTGCTGGCCATCCTGGTGTGCCCGAAGTGCAAGGGCGAGCTGGAATACCGCGAGCACGAGCAGGCGCTCGTGTGCCCCGCGTGTCGTCTGCGCTACGCCGTCCGCGACGACATCCCCATCATGCTCATCGATGAGGCGACGCCACTGTAGCGCCGTCGCCGTCTCCGCCGCCGCGCTGGCGCTCCTCGCCTCCGCGGCACCGCGCGCGTCCGCGCAGAAGGGAGCCGACGAGGAGGGCGCGCTCTTCCTCCTCCTCCCCGTCGGCGCGCGATCGGTGGGCTCCGGCCAAGCGGTCGTCGCCGAACGTCCGGGCAGCGAGGCGGTGTGGTGGAACCCCGGCGCGCTCGCCCGCCTCGAGAAGCGCGAGCTCGCACTCCACCACTCGCAGTCCATCATCTACAAGGGCGACGCGATCTCCGTCGTCGTCCCCTCGTCGCTGCTCGGCACCATCGCGCTGTCGTTCAACCTGCTCGACTACGACGAGATCCCGGACACTCCCGCGGACCCGACGCTGCCGTCCACCGGCAAGATCCTCCCGCGCAACCTCGCGCTCGCCGGGTCGTACGCCGCGACGCTCGGAAGCCGCCTGAGCGCCGGCGTCACGTACAAGCTCGTGCAGTTCCGCCTGGACTGCATCGGCTCGTGCACGTTCGACTCGCCACCCGCGTCCACGAGCGCGCTCGACTTCGGCCTGCAGTACGACATTCCGGGCTCGAAAAAAGACGGCGCCGCCGTGGCGGGCGTGGGGGTCGCGCTTCGGAACGTCGGGCTGCGCTTCCAGGTGAACGACCGCGACCAGGCCGACCGGCTGCCGACGCGCCTCCAGATCGGCGGCATCTACCGCATCACGCTCTCGGACGAGCTCCTGCGCGGCGGCGAGGTGAGCCTCATGGGCGACCTGATCGACGCGGTGAGCATCTCGTCGCCGGGCGCGCACGTCGGCGCGAGCCTCGGCATCCGCAAGCGCGTGTACCTGCGCGGCGGCTACGCGTACGAGCCCGCCGGCGGGTCGAGCCCCTCGGTGGGCATCGGCGTCGATGCGGGGAAGCTCGTGGTGGACGTTGCGAGCATCATCGGCGGCCTCTCGTTCGGCTCGGGCCAGCCGCCCACCTTCCTCTCGCTGCGCTACCTGTTTTGACGGAGTCCGGGGGCCGCCGTCGCGCGCGACGCGGTCACACCGCGCCCGCGCTGCTCGCGGTGGTGGTGATCGCGGCCGCCGCCCGCGCCGCGAGCGCTCAGGCGCTGGACGCGGCCGCATCCGCGGGGCTCCCGCGCCCCGCGCCGCCAGCGCCCATCGCGGCATCGGCGCCGCTCGATCCCGTCCCCGGACTCGGCGGCCGCGCACCCGCGCCGCTCTGGGCGCCGCTCGCGTCCTTCGTCCTCCCCGGCCTCGGGCAGGCGGCGATGCGCCAGGACCGGCTGGTGGCCTACCTCTCGCTCGAAGCGTTCGCGTGGCTCCAGTACGCGAACGACCTCGCCGAAGGGAAGCGGCGGCGCGACGAGTACCGCCGGCTCGCACACGATGTGGCCCGCGCGTACTTCTCCGAGGCGCGACCCGTCGGCAGGTTCGACTATTACGAGCGCATGGAGCACTATCTCGAGAGCGGCGTCTTCGAGGTGGAGGCGGGCGGCGCGCTCGACCCGGAGCCGGACACGCTCACGTACAACGGCTTCATCTGGCAGCTCGCGCGGCAGACCTACTGGGACGACCCCGACGTGCCGCCCGACCCGACGAGCCCGGCGTACGCGAACGCCCTCGACTTCTACCGCCGCCGCGCCGTGACCCCGGAGTACCGCTGGTCGTGGCGCGGTGCTCAGCTCGAGCAGGACCTCTTCCGGCGCACCATCGCGCGGAGCAACGACGCATTCCGCCGCTCGGTGTCGGACCTCGGGCTCGTACTTGCGAATCACGTCCTGAGCGCCGTGGACGCGTCCATCTCGCTGCGACTGCGCCGTCGCGGCGGCGCGGTCGGCGGCGCGCGGGGGCTCGGTCTGGAGGCGTCGCTCCCGTGGCCCGCCGCGGCCCGATAGCCCCACTCGATACGCGACATGAAATACCTCTACTACCTGCTCGTCCTCGTGCCGGTCGCCATCGTCGCGAGGTACATGCACGCGCCGCCGCTCGTGGTCTTCGCGCTGTCGTGCCTCGCGATCCTCCCGCTCTCCGGCGTGCTCGGGCACGCCACGGAGGAGCTGGCGGGGCACACCGGGCCCACGATCGGCGGGCTGCTCAACGCGACACTCGGCAACCTCGCGGAGCTCATCATCGCCGCGCTCGCGCTGCGCGCGGGCCTCGTCGACCTCGTCAAGGCGTCCATCACCGGCTCGATCCTCGGCAACCTCCTCCTCGTGCTCGGCGCGGCGCAGTTCGCCGGCGGGCTGCGGTACCGAGTGCAGCGCTTCAACCCGCACCTCGCGGGGATGAGCATCTCGCTCCTCGTCGTCACGGTCATCGGCCTCGTCGTGCCGGCGATATTTCACATGGCGCACCCGGACCCCGCGCGCGAGCGCACCGTGCTCATGTCCGAGTGGGTCGCCGTCCTGCTGATCGTCGGCTACGTGCTGTCGCTGGTCTACTCGATGGGCACGCACCGCGCGGCGTTCGGCGAGGGCGGTGACGTCGCCGAGGGCGACGAGGCGCCCGCGTGGTCGCTCGGCAAGGCGCTCCTCGTGCTCGTGGCGACGGCCGCCGCGATCGGCTGGCTGTCGGAGATCCTCGTGGGCTCCAT
>JBJMNJ010000424.1:0-6702 GCA_045804325.1 Gemmatimonadaceae bacterium | reverse complement strand
CGTCGTACAGCTCCTCGACGAGGTGCGCGAGCACCTCGGTGTCCGTCTCCGACTTGAAGACGTGCCCCGCGGACTCGAGCTGCTTCTTCAGCGGCCCGGCGTTCTCGATGATGCCGTTGTGCACCACCGCGATGTTGCCCTTGCAGTCGAGGTGCGGGTGCGCGTTGCCCTCGGTCGGCGGCCCGTGCGTGGCCCAGCGCGTGTGCGCGATGCCGACCGTCCCCTCGGGCGGGTCCGCGGCGATGGCCGACTCGAGGCGGGCGATCTTGCCGGCGGCGCGGCGCGTCTCCAGCCCCTTGCCGTTGAGGATGGCGACGCCCGCGGAGTCGTACCCGCGGTACTCGAGCCGCTTCAGGCCGTCGATGAGCAGCGGCGTCGCCAGCTTCGGGCCGATATATCCGACGAGTCCACACATAGGTCGCGCTGGTGCTAGATGGTTGAACTGCCGGGCGGGGGCGTCACAGTGGCGCGCCCGCTATACGCTCGAGGCCGTCAGAGCGCCCCGAGGGGCTACCACCCCACCTATAGAGCAAGTCTCGTGACGCGGCGCCGGGACGGCCGCTCTCGGCTCTCGCCTCTTGGCCGCGGAGGAGCCGAGCGCCGCCCTATCGCAGCGCCTCCAGCGGCGTCCGCGACCGCCGCACCAGCTCGCGCGCCTGCTCCGCCGTCGGGGCCTCGGCGATCACGCGGACGATCGGCTCCGTCCCCGAGGGCCGCACGTGCACCCACCGGTCGGCCCAGGAGAGCCGCAGGCCGTCCTGCGTGTCCGCCTGGGCGTCGGGGAACGCGCTCCGGAGGGCCTGGTACACGCTGTCGAGGCTCGCCTTCGGTCGGTCCAGCTTGTCCTTCACGATGACGTAGCGCGGCAGCTCCGCGACGATCTCGGAGAGCTTCCGGCTCTCCTCGTGGAGGAGCTGGAGGACGAGCGCGGCGCCGAGCGGCGCGTCGCGGCCGAGGTGCATCTCCGGCAGGATGACGCCGCCATTCCCTTCCCCACCGACGGCGGCCTTCGTCTCCCGCATCTTCACTGCGACGTTCACCTCCCCCACGGGCGCGAGGATCACCTTCCGCCCCGCCGCCGTCGCGACGTCTTCCACGACGCGGCTCGTGGAGAGGTTCGTGACGACGGGCCCCTCGCGGTGGCGCAGCACGAGCCGCGCGGCCAGTGCGAGCGTGAAGTCCTCCCCGATCGCGCGCCCCGCGTCCGAGACGAGCGCGAGGCGGTCCACGTCCGGGTCCGTGGCGAAGCCCACGTCCGCGCCCGAGCGCTTCACGAGCGCCTCGAGGTCCCGGAGGTTCTCGGGCACCGGCTCCGGCGGGCGCGGGAAGCGACCGTCCGCCTCGAGCCCGATCGCGGTCACCTCGCAGCCGAGGCGCTCGAAGAGGAGCGGCATGATGGCGCCGCCGGCGCCGTGGCAGGCGTCGAAGGCGACCGTGAACCGCCGGCGGCGAATCCCCTCCACGTCGAGAAACGGGAGCGCGAGCACCATGTCCACGTGGCGCTCGAGCGCCCCGTCATCCGTGTCGACCGCGCCGAGCCGGTCCCAGGTCGCGAGCTTCACGCCCTTCTCCATCGCGGCGCGCATCGCGGCGCCCTCGTGCGCCTCGAGAAAGAGCCCGCTCGGGCCGATCAGCTTCAGCGCGTTCCACTCGATCGGGTTGTGGCTCGCGGAGAGCATCAGTCCGCCCGCCGCGTGGTGGTGCTCGACGGCGAGCTGGATGCTGGGCGTCGTCGTCAGGCCGACGTCGATCACGCGCGCGCCCACCGCCTGCAGCGCGCTCATCGCCACGCGGTGGAACATCGGCCCCGACACGCGGCTGTCGCGGCCGAGCACCACGGCGCCCTCGCCGCCCGGCTGCTGCGCGACCGCCCAGGCGCCGAACCCCTGCGCGAAGCGCGCGACGATCTCGGGAGAGAGCGCCTCGCCGACGCGCCCGCGCACCCCCGAGACGCTCACCATCAACCCTTCGTACGCCATGCCACCCCCCGTGGAGACGCTGAAACATAGAACGTGGCGATGCGCAGAGCATGGGGCGCGCCGGCGCGGCCTTTGGACCGCCGCGGGCGTGCGTTAACTTCCGCGCGCCTATGCCGGACTCCCCCCCAGCGCAGGACGCGCCGCGCGAGCGACGGCCGTTCTTCGAGACCTACCGCCTGCGCCTCACCCTCGTCGGCCTCGCGGCCGCCGTCGTGACGCTCGCCCTGCTGCTTCCCCTGTTCTACTGGGGCGTCCGCGGCATGATCACCGACGTGCAGGGCGACCGGCTCGTCGCCGTCGTGCGCAGCGCGGCGCTCGTCGTTCCCGACGAGTCGGTGGACAAGCTCGCGCGCACGGGGCAGGCGGGCGCCGTGTACGACCAGGCGCGCGACGCGCTGCTCCGCATCTGGCGCGTGAGCGAGGCGCGCCGCATGGGCGCCGAGGAGGGCGGGCTCGGCGTCGTGCGCCAGGAGCGCGGCTTCTACCGCTGGGTGGCGCACGCGTCGCTCGCGCCGACGGACTCCGCGTTCCGCCGCCCGTGGACGCCGCCGCCGGCGCTCGCCGACAGCCTCGCCGACCGGCGCGCGGGCTTCGCGGTGACGCAGGACCGCCGCGGCGTCCGCCTCACGGCCGTGCGCCCGATCTACCGCAGCGACGGGACGGTCGCCGGGGTGGCGGTCGCGACGCTCCCGAGCAGCGTGTACCTCCGCGGGCTGGACCGCATGCTGCGCTTCGTGCTCCTCATCGCGCTCGCCACGCTCGTCGTGGCCGCGGCGATCTCGTACCTCTTCGCGCGACGCCTCACCGGCGGCATCGAGCTGGTGGCGGCGCACGCCGACGTGGTCGCGAGCGGGGCGCTGCGCGCCGAGCTGCCCTTCCACGACACCGGCGAGCTCGGCGCCCTCGCGGACGCGTTCCGCCGCATGACCGACTCGATGCGTACGCTGCTCCGCGACGTCGAGGCGGGCGCCAGCGAGGTGGCGGCCACGGCCGAGCAGCTCGCCTCCGGCGCCGAGCAGATGACGGCGTCCACGGAGGAGGTGTCGGGCGCGGCGCACTCGATCGCGGACTCCGCCACTTCGCAGACGCGGGCGATCGGGCGCGTGGTGGACGTCGCGACGCAGGTGGCGCAGCGCGCCGCGCAGGTGGCCGAGCAGGCGGGCGGCGCACAGCACGTGGCGGCGATGGTGGCCTCGTCGGCGCAGCGCGGGCAGCGGAGCGCCGACCAGGCGCTCGAGAGCATGACCGCCATCAGCACCGTCACCGCGGAGGCCGTCCCCGCGGTCCGCGAGCTCGGCGAGAAGTCGCTGCGCATCGGGAAGATCACGGACACCATCGCCGCGCTCTCGCGGCAGACGCACATGCTCGCGCTCAACGCGGCCATCGAGGCGGCGCGCGCGGGCGAGCACGGCAAGGGATTCGCCGTCGTGGCCGACGAGGTGCGCAAGCTCGCCGCCGAGAGCGCGTCGGCGCTCGAGACGATTCGCAAGCTCGCCGACGAGATCCGCCTCGCCGCGCAGCGGACCGGGGAGCGCATCGAGGTGGTGAGCGCCAGCGTGGCCGACGGCGAGCAGGTGATCCGCGCGTCGTCCACGTCGCTCACCCAGATCGCGCGCGACATCGAGGAGAGCCGCGCGGCCGTCGAGGGGATCGCCGGCGCCGCCCAGGCGCAGCAGCGCGAGGCGCAGGCGCTCGTGCAGGAGATCGAGGCCGTCGCGCTCGTCGCGGAGGAGAACGCCTCCACCTCCGAGCAGGTGAGCGCCGTCGTGGAGGAGCAGACCGCCTCGATGAGCCACGTCGCGGAGTCGAGCCAGCACCTCGCGCAGATCGCCGCGCGCCTCAAGGGCGCGATGGCGCGGTTCGAGCTCTGATGGGGGTCCGCCACCGCCGGGCGAACCTCACGGAATGAATCCGCTCGCCATCCTCCCGTTCGCGGCGGGCGCGCACGGCGGGCGCATCGACGGCATGCCCGCCGCGCAGCTCGTGTCCGCCGGCGTCACGCTGCTCCAGCGCTCCGCCCCGCTCGTACGTGCGCTGCGCGGCCGGCGCGTCGCGATCCTGCTGCCCACGTCTCCGGCCTTCCTGGTCGCCCTCGCGGCGAGCGAGGGCCGGGGCGCGGTGCTCGTGAACCCCCTCGCCGCGCCGCCGGAGATCGACCATCAGCTCCGCGATGCGAACGTCGGCGCGGTGCTCACGGTCGCCGCGCTCGCGACGCGCCTCCCCGCCGGCACCCCGCACGCGCTGCTGGACGACGCGCCGCGCGCCGCACGCGTGGTCGTCGACGGCGCCACGACCGAGGTGGATCTCGGGTCGCACTTCGGCATCGACCTCTCGGGCGAGTCCGACGTGGAGGGGCGCGACGAGGAGGCGGTCATCGTCTACACCTCCGCGATGGCCGGGCGCCCGCTCGGCGCCGTGCTCACGCACCGGAACCTGCTCGCGAACGTGCGAAGCGTCGTCGGGACGCTGGGCTACGGGCCGGAATCGCGTCTCCTCGCGGCGCTCCCGTTCAGCCACCTCTTCGGCCTGGTGGTGACGGGCATCGCGCCGCTCGTGGGCGGCGGGCAGGTCACGACGATGGGGCGCTTCAATCCGCTCAAGGCCGTCGAGCTGCTCGAGTCGGAAGGGATCACCGCGCTCATCGGCGTGCCGGCGATGTTCGCCGGGCTCGTCGCGGCGCTCGAGCGGCGCGGGCGCCCGCTCGCGGCCGAGCGGCTCGGGCTCTGCATCTCCGGCGGTGCGCCGCTCGCGGTGGAGCTGCAGGAGCGCTGGCGCGAGGTCTCGGGCGTCGTCCTCCGCCAGGGCTACGGTCTCACGGAGGCCGGGCCGGTCTGCCTCATGAACGACCCGGCGCGCCCGAACCGTCCGGGCACGCTCGGCGGCGCCATCCCCGGCGTCGAGGTGGAGATCCGCCCGCCGCTCGACGCCGGCGCGCCGGACGCCCCGCTGCCCGCCGGCGCCGTCGGCGAGATCTGCGTGCGCGGCGCGAACGTCTTCCGTGGCTACGTGAGCGGCGGCGACGCCGGGCTCCCCGTCGTCGGCGGCTGGCTCCGCACGGGCGACCTCGGCGCGCGCGACGCCGACGGCTTCGTCACCTTCCGCGGCGTGAAGAAGTCGATGTTCACGCGCAACGGCTTCAACATCTACCCGCGCGAGATCGAGCTCGCCGTCGAGGAGCTCCCCGGCGTACGCCGCGCCGCGGTTCGCGCCATCCCCGACCCGTCGCGTGAGAACGACATCGCGCTCGAGGTGGACGGCGCGGTGCGCGAGGCGGACGTGAAGGCGTGGTGCGACGCGCGGCTCAGCGCGTACAAGCAGCCGAGCGAGATCAGCATCAGGAGCTAGGGAGCAGGGAGCAGGGAGCAGGGCGGGTGTGTGCTGCCTGCGGGGTGAGAGGAGCCTCTCCCGGTCGCCCTTGCGCCCTGCTCCCCGTCCCCTGCTCCCTAGTCCCGCGCCGCGGGATCGAGCGCCGTGCCCCGCGCCAGCGACGCCGAGACGTCGACCGAGCCTTCCTCCACGGCGGTCACGAACGCGTCCACGATCTCGGCGTCGAACTGCGCGCCTCGGCAGCGCCGGAGCTCGGCGAGCGCCTCGGCGAGCGTGAGCGCGCGGCGGTACGGGCGGCTCGTGGTCATCGCGTCGAAGGAGTCCACGACCGCGGTGATGCGCGCCTCCAGCGGGATCGCGTAGCCGGTGAGGCCGTCGGGTACGCCGCGCCCGTCGAAGCGCTCGTGGTGTGAGCGCACCACGTTGAGCGCGACGGGGTTGTCGCGCAGGAGCGGCGAGAGGATGCGCCAGCCGAGCACCGGGTGCGTCATGATGTGGTGGTACTCCTCCTCGGTGAGCGGGCCGGCCTTGTTCAGCACCGCCTCGCGCACGCCGATCTTCCCGATGTCGTGCACGTGCCCGCCGAGCTCCACGTCGCGCACCGTCTCCCCGTCGAGGCCGAGCCGCCGCGCCACGAGGCTCGCGTACCGGCTCACGCGCTCGGAGTGCCCGCGCGTGTACGGGTCCTTCACCTCGAGCGCCTCGGCGAACGACTGGATGCTCGCGAGGAAGAGCTCCTCGAGCTGGCGCGCCTGCATCGCCACGCGCTCCTCGAGCCGCTCGTGGTACTCGCGGTTCTCGAGGATGAGGCGGCGCTTCTCGAGCGCCTGGGTCACGCGCGCGCGCACCTCCTCGAGGTGGAACGGCTTCGTGAGGTAGTCCATCGCGCCGATGGCGAGCACGCTCACCGCCACCTCGACGTCCGCCACCGCGGTGATGAGGACGACGGCCACGTCCGGCCAGCGCGCGCGGACCTCGCGCAGAAGCTCCACGCCGTCCATGCGCGGCATGCGCAGGTCGGTCATCACGAGCACGACCGGGTGCCGCTGCAGGACGGCGAGCGCCTCGGCGCCGTTCGACGCCTCGAGGCACGAGAAGCCGTCCTGCTCCATGAGCCGCACGAGCACCTGCCGGAGCCGCGGCTCGTCGTCCACGACGAGGCAGCGCGGCGCGTCGGGCGCCGGGCGCGCCGCCGAATCGGACGGCGCCGTCACCGCCGTCACCCCGCCCCCGGTGCGCGCGCGCCGCCGGGCCGTTCGCCTCCCCGCGCCACGGCGCGCGGGTTAGATTTGCGGTTCACGAGCGACTTCCTCCAGCACGACAGAGCATCGCATGACGCGGGTATTCGACGAGGACCTCGACGCGGCGTTCGGCACGCGCGCCATCCACGCGGGGC
>JBJMNJ010000423.1:0-2974 GCA_045804325.1 Gemmatimonadaceae bacterium | reverse complement strand
CCGCCCAGCGTGACGCGCTCCCGCCGGCGGCGCGCCGGACGCTCGAGAGCTCGGGCGTGCGCTGGCGGCACCGCGCCATGCGCGACGTGGACGTGTACGCGCGCGTCGGCTCGGCGGCGGAGCCGCTGCTCGCGACGGCCGCCGCGCACGCGCAGGCGGCCGTCGCGCACGACCTCGCGTGGCTCGGCGAGCCCAAGGCGGGGCCGCGGCTCCGGCTCTTCCTCGTCGGCTCCCGCGAGGAGATGCGGCCGCTCACGGGAACGGCGCACGGCGGCACGTCGATCACCGACGAGGGCACGGCATTCCTCGTCGCGAACGACACGGTGGCGCCGGCGCTGCGGCACGAGCTCATGCACCTGCTGTCGTGGCGGCTGTGGGGGACGCCGGGCGGGCGGTGGCTGTCGGAGGGGCTCGCGACGGCGGCGGCGGGCCCGTGCCGCGGCTGGACGCCCGACGACGCGGCCGCGGCGCTGGAGCGCGCGGGCCGCCTGGTGCCGTTCGACCGGATGCGACGCGACTTCGTCGTGGAAGGCGAGGAGGGGGCGGCTGAGTACCTCCAGGCGGCGAGCGTCGTGGCGTACGTCCGCCGGCGCTACGGGCGCGATCGGCTGCGCGAGTTCTGGCGGCAGGGCGGATTCGGACAGTCCGAGCGGACGCTCGGCGCGAGCGCGGCCGAGGTGGAGCGGGCGTGGCGGGCGGAGGTGGCCGGGCGCCGGGCGCCGGTGGGCTGGACGGCGATGTGGCAGGTGATCCGGGCGCGGGGGGGCGTGTTGGCCGCGACCGGCGCCCCCCGCCTAACGCGACCGCCGCCGCGGCGACGGCGCCCGCGGCGCGCGCAGCGCCGCCGGGGGCGACCCGGGCGTGGGCGCCACCGGGCCGGGCGTCGCCGGGCCGGGCGTCGCCGGGAGCGGGAGTGGGAGCGGTATCTGGTCGATCGTCCGCCGCGCCGGCGCCCGCTCGACCACGCGCACCGCCAGCATCTCGTTGTCCGCCCGCCCGATCGTCCCGTCCAGCATCTCGTCCGGGCGGCGGGCCGCCCAGCCGAGCGAGAACGGCACCGGCGCCGCGTGCAGCGCCGCCTGCTGGAGGCGCTGCGCGATGGCCTGCGTGCGCTCGGCGTCCGCCCCCGAGAGGATCACCACGAACTCGTCGCCCCCCACGCGCACCACCGGCTCCTCGGCGCGCACCTGCGAGAGCAGGAAGCGGCTCATGCGCACCAGGACGCTGTCCCCCGCCTGGTGGCCGTAGCGGTCGTTGTACTGCTTGAAGTGGTTGACGTCGAGGTAGATGACGCCCCACGTCGCGCTGCCGCCCTCCATCTCGAGGCGGTTGCCGAGCTCGGAGAGGTAGCGCCGGTTGTAGAGGCCCGTGAGCGGGTCGCGCTGGCTCTGCTCGAGGAGCTGGAGCTCGAGCTCCTTGCGGCGCGTGATGTCCACGAGCATCCCGTGGATCAGCGTCTCCCCCGCCTGCTCGTCCCGCAGCAGGTACGCCGTGTCCACCACCGCGCGGAGCTGGCCGTCGGCCGGACGCACCATCCAGAACTCGAACTCGCGCACCGTGCCCTGCCGCTCGAGGAGCCGGAGCTCCTCGTCGCGCCGCCGCGGGTCCACCATGACGTCCGGCATCCGGAGCCGCCGCGCCTCCTCGATGGTCGGGACGCCGAGCATCTCGAGGAACGCGGGATTGGCGTCGAGGATGCGCCCCGCGGCGTCCGTGATGTAGATGCCCTCCCGGAGCCTGCGCGCGAGCTCCCGGAGGCTCGTGGGATCGTCGAGGCTCCGGAAACGGCTGGCGATAGCAGGCTGCTCGGGTCTGCTGGACATCGGGCGCGGTGCGGACAACGTGCCGGCGTCGGCGGAGCCCCGCGGGGCGGCCGGTCCAGCGACGGGCAGGTGCACGGGGCGGGTGGCCCCGTGCTCCCAGGCGGACGGGGCCGGTGAACGCAATGTCGCACCCCCCACGCCCCGCTGTCCAGCACTGGTCGTGCCGTCCGGATGGGCCGCGCCGAGGGGTCAAGGCGCCCGTCCCGCGACCGTCGGGGGACGTTGCTGTCGCGCGCACTAGCGACTAGCGTTGCGCCGGCGCGGCACCTGTCACGGCTGACGGTCCGCGGCCGTACCAGCCGGACGACCCGTCACGAGGAACGAGATGCACGATCGCGAGGAACGCCTCCGCCTGCTCGCCGCCCGCCGCGGGCGCATCGCCGCCACGCTCACCGTCGCCGTGGTCGTGATCTACTTCGGCTTCATCAGCCTCGTCGCCTTCGACAAGCCCCTCCTCGCCACCCCCGTCACCCGCGGCCTGACCCTCGGCATCCTCCTCGGCGCCCTGGTCATCGTGGCGAGCTGGGTCACGACGTGGATCTACGTGCGGTGGGCGAACAACACGTACGACGTCGAGCTGGAGCGCCTCAAGTGAGCATGGCCATTCAGGCGACCACCTCCATCGGCCGGCCGACCGCCGTCGCGATGGCGTTCTTCTTCGTCTTCATCGCCGTCACCCTCGGCATCACCGCGTGGGCGGCGCGGCGGACGAAGACCACGGAGCACTTCTACGCCGCCGGCCGCACCGTCACCGCCGGCCAGAACGGCTTCGCGCTCGCCGGCGACTACATGAGCGCCGCCTCCTTCCTCGGCATCGCGGGCCTCGTCTCCACGCAGGGGTTCGACGGGCTGATCTACTCGACGGGGTGGCTCGTCGGGTGGCCGGTCGTCCTGTTCCTCATCGCCGAGCCGCTCCGGAACCTCGGGAAGTACACGTTCGCCGACGTCGTCGCGCTGCGGCTCCGGCAGACGCCCGTGCGCGTCGCGGCCGCCATCGGGACGCTCGCCACGGTGACGTTCTACCTCATCGCGCAGATGGTCGGCGCCGGCGGCCTGATCAAGCTGATGTTCGGCCTCCGGTACGAGACGGCGATCGTGATCGTCGGCGCCGTGATGATCGCGTACGTGCTATTCGGCGGGATGATCGCGAC
>JBJMNJ010000422.1:0-13286 GCA_045804325.1 Gemmatimonadaceae bacterium | reverse complement strand
GTGCCGGACGACCGACGCGGGCGCATGGTCTCGCTCGCGACGCAGACCGACCGCACCCTCTTCTTCGACTTCCTCCCGCTGGACCTGGGCAAGATCTCGGGCTTCACCACGCGGTTCCAGCTCTACACCGTCCCGGGCCAGGTCTATTACAAGCAGACCCGCCAGCTCGTCCTACAGGGGGCGGACGGCGTCGTCTTCGTCGCCGACAGTCAGGCCCGGCAGCTCGACGAGAACATCGAGAGCCTGCAGGACCTGCATGCCAACCTGGCGGAGCACGGCATCGACGCGCGCGCCGTGCCGCTCGTGCTGCAGTACAACAAGCAGGACCTCCCGCGCGACCTCATCCTCACCGTGGCCGATCTGGACGACGCACTGAACTTCCGCGCCGTGCCGCGCTTCGAGGCGGACGCCCTCCACGGCGTCGGCGTCTTCGAGACGCTGCGCTCCATCTCCGAGCTCGTCCTGAAGCGCCTCAGCCAGCCGGCCGGCGCCGGGGCCTGACGCCCATGGAGCTCACGCAGCGCTTCCGGTTCGACAACTTCGTCGTCGGCGCGGCCAACCGCCTCGCCGTGGCCGCCGCGCGCGCGGTCGCCGAGGCGCCCGGGTCCGTCTACAACCCGCTCTTCATCTACAGTCAGTCCGGGCTCGGGAAGTCGCACCTCCTCGAGGCGATCGGCAGCCGCGCGCTCCAGCTCGCGCCCGACCTCACGGTCGAGTACCTGAGCCTCGACGAGTTCATGGACCAGCTCCACGCCGCCGTCTCCGGCGGCGAGGGCGAGTCCTTCAAGCGCCGCTACCAGAACGTCGGGCTGCTGCTGCTCGACGACGTGCAGTTCCTCACGGGGCGCCGCGAGACGCAGGCGGAGCTCCTCCGCCTCTTCAACACGCTGCAGGGCACGGGGCGGCAGGTGGTCATGGCGAGCGACCGCCCGCCCTCGGAGATCGCGGACGTGGACGAGCGGCTCGTGAGCCGGCTCGCCGGCGGCCTCGTCGTGGACATCGACGCGCCGGACTACGAGACGCGCGTCGCGATCCTCCGGCAGAAGCTCGAGGAGCGCGGCGCGGAGTTCGGCCCGGAGCTCGTCGAGGAGCTCGCGCGCGCGCAGGTGGGCAACGTCCGCGAGCTGCAGGGCGCGCTCAACCGCCTGCTCGCGCTGCGAGCGCTCGAGGGCGTCGAGATCACGGTCGAGCAGGTGCGCGGCGCGGTGCAGCGCGCGGGCCTCACGCCGACGAGCGCCCGCCGCGTGACGCCGATGCCGACGCCGTCGGTCGTGGACGCCCCGCGCCCGGTGGCCGCTCGCCCGACGCCGGTCGGGGCGGCGGCGGCCGTGTCCGCGCCGGACGTGCCCGACCCGGCCGAAATCGCGAAGTCCCTGCTCGACGAGCCGATCAAGAAGGGCGAGGACGCGCTGATGGACTACGTCGGCGACGACGACCCGATCTACGGCGGCCCGCCGCCGACGGACCGCGTCGTCGACACCGGCGAGTTCACCTCGTTCCTCGCCGACATCGCGCAGACGGTCGAGCGCAACGTCCAGTCGTGGAAGATCCGCCTCGGCGAGCAGGTCGCGTACTGGAGCGGCGAGGGCTACCGCACGAGCGTGCTCGAGAGGGCGATGAAGCTGCCGTCCGCGCCGGACGTGGACGGCCTCCTCACGCACTACGCCGCCGCGGTGGAGCACCTCAAGGCGCTCGAGGCCGAGGCGGCGCAGCTCGACCCCGCGCTCGGCGCCCACGAGGCCTTCCGCGACCCCGAGCGCGTCGCGGAGGCCGAGACGCTCGTGAAGCAGGCGCTCTCCGAGGGCGCCGCGCCGCCGGGGCCGAGTCCCGCGTTCGCGCGCGCGGCGTTCGAGGTCGGCCCGTCGAACCAGCTCGCCGCGCGCGCCGCCGACGCGGTGGCGCAGGAGCCCGGGCGCCGCTACAACCCGCTCTTCCTGCACGGGCCGAGCGGGGTGGGGAAGACGCACCTCGCGAACGCGATCGGCAACGAGCTGGTCGCGCAGAACCCGTCGTGGACGGTCGCGGCCGTGGGCGCGCCGACGTTCGTGGACGAGCTCATCACCGCGCTCCAGGCGGGGAACGTGGAGCGGTGGCGCGCGCGCTACCGCCGCGCGGACGCGCTCGTGCTCGACGACGTCCACTTCGTCGCCGGCAAGGAGCGCACGCAGGACGAGCTGTTCCACGTCTTCAACGCGCTGCACCAGGCGGGGAAGCAGATCATCCTCGCGAGCGACCGCCCGCCGAAGGAGCTCGACGGGCTCGAGGAGCGGCTGCGCTCCCGCTTCGAGGGCGGACTCGTCGTGGCCATCCAGGCGCCCGACCGCCAGCTCAGGAAGCGGCTCTTCCAGCGGTACTTCCAGCAGGCGACGATCGCCGCGGACGAGGAGCTGCTGAACTACCTCGCGGACCGCCCGGCGACGAGCGTGCGCGAGATCGTCGGCACGGTCAACCGCCTCGCCGCGAGCGCGGAGGTCGCGGGCGTCGCGGTGACGGCGGACTTCGCGCGCGCCGAGCTCGAGGGCGCCGGCGCCGTGCCGGCCCCCGCGCCCGCGGCCATGTCGGTCGCGGACCCGTTCTTCCTCGACGACGAGAAGGTCGTCTGGGAGTGGCCGGACGTGGGCGGGCGGATCATCGAGGAGCTGCGATGAGCGGGGCGACCGATGGCCATTAGAGGATCGCTCAAGGAGGCCAGCCTCCCCGACGTGCTCCAGCTGCTCGCGATGGGGAAGAAGACGGGCTGCCTCAGCGTCACGCACCGGAGCAACTTCGGCTACATCTACTTCGACCAGGGGCGCATCTCGTACGCCTCCATCGTCAACCGGCGCGACCGCCTGGGCGACGTCCTGGTGAAGGGGGGGCTGATCACGCGCGAGCAGCTCGACGCGACCATCGAGCAGCAGGCGCGCACGCCCGCCCGCCGCCTCGGCGACCTGCTCGTCGAGAAGGGGCTCATCGACCGGGAGAAGCTCAACGGGCTGATCCGCCTCCAGATCGAGGAGGCGGTGTACTTCCTGTTCACGTGGACGCAGGGGACGTTCAACTTCGAGGCGGAGGTGCGCGCCGAGGAGCAGGACTTCCTCGTGAACATCAACCCCGAGTCGCTGCTGCTCGAGGGCGCGCGCCGCGTCGACGAGTGGAGCCTCATCGAGAAGAAGATCCCGAGCTTCGACATCGTCTTCGCCCCGGACCACGCGCGCATCCACGAGAGCGGCGCGGAGATCACGCGGGAGCAGGAGACGGTCCTCAAGCTGCTCGACGGCAAGCGCGACGTCGCGGCGATGATCGACGAGTCGGGCCTCGGCGAGTTCGACGCGGGGAAGGCGCTCTACGGGCTCGTGACGGCCGGCTTCGCCCACCGGGTCGGGCGCACCAAGCGCGTGGTCGAGGCGCAGACCGTCAGCGACGACCGCGTGCTGGAGCACCGCAACCTCGGCGTCGCGTTCTACCGGACGGGGATGCTCGACGAGGCGCTGCGCGAGTTCCGGCGCGTCGTGGACCTCAAGTCCGGCGACGAGCACGCGCGCTTCTACCTCGGCCTCGTGCTCCTGCGGCAGGGGAAGTGGCCGGAGGCCGCCGCGGCGCTCCGCGAGGCGAGCGAGGACGCGGCCGCGCGCGCCGCGGTGTTCCACAACTACGCCTACGTGCTCGAGCGGCTCGGCCGCTACGACGACGCCCGCGCCGCGCTGGAGGAGGCCGTGAAGCGCGGCGGCGAGGGGGACGCGCGCGTCCAGATGTCCCTCGGCGTGCTCGCGCTCCGCACGGGCGACGCCACCGCGGCCGACGCGACGCTGAGCGCCGCGCGCCCGCTCTGGGGGAAGAAGGCGCCCTCGGCCGCGTGGTTCCACTACGCGGCGCTCGCGGCCGCCCTCGTGGGCGACGCCGACCGCGCCGTGGCGCTGCTCACCGAGGGGATCTCGACGCACCCGCACTCGGCGCCGCTCTACAACAACCTCGCCGTGGCGCTCGAGCGGCGCGGCCAGGCGCAGGACGCGGCGCACAACGCGGAGCGCGGCGTGCAGGAGGACCCCGGCCTGCCGCAGCTCCACAAGAACCTCGGCGACTTCCACTTCAAGACGGGGCAGTACGACGAGGCCCTCGACGCCTACCAGCGCGCCGTGAAGCTCAACCCCGCGCTCGGCGAGGACGTCTTCGTGAAGCTCGGCGCGCTCCGCGCGCGGCGCGCCGAGCCCGCGGAGGCCGAGCGCTGCTGGGAGCGCGCGCTCGAGCTCGACCCCGCCAACCAGGCGGCGCGCGCGCAGCTCGACAAGCTCCGCGCGGCGCGCGCGTGACGACCGTGATCGCCGACGACGAGGCCGCCTACCTGGCGCTCACGGAGAAGATCGCGCGCGAGCGCGGCTTCCGCTGCGGCAGCTACAAGGAGCGCTGCGTGCGGCGCCGCATCGCCGTGCGCATGCGCGCCAAGGGCGTGCACACGTTCGCGGACTACGCGCGCGCGCTCGACAGCGACCCGCGCGAGTACGAGCGCCTGCTCGACGCGCTCACCATCAACGTCACCAAGCTCTTCCGCAACCCGGAGGTCTTCGACGCGGTCGCGCGCCAGGTGATCCCCGCGCTCTGGGCGCTCCCCGACCGGGAGCTCCGCGTGTGGAGCGCGGGCTGCGCGTCGGGGGAGGAGGTGTACTCGCTCGCCGCCCTCTTCCACCGCCACGCCGAGCGCGCGGGGGGCCCGGCGGCCGCGCGCCGCGTCCGCGTGCTCGGCTCGGACATCGACCGCGAGAGCCTCGACCGCGCCGCGGCCGGCGTGTACGCGGAGGCGGCGTTCGCCGACACGCCCGACGACCTGCGCGAGCGCTACTTCTCGCCCGGCTTCCCCGCGACCGTGTCGCCGGAGCTCCGCCCGCTCGTCGCGTTCGAGCGGCGCGATTTGCTCCGCGAGCCGCCCCCGGCCGGCGGGTTCCACCTCGTGACGTGCCGCAACGTCGTCATCTACTTCGACCGCCCCACGCAGGAGGCGCTCTTCCTCCGCTTCCACGACGCCGTCGCGCCGGGCGGGTTTCTCGTGCTCGGCAAGGTCGAGACGCTCCTCGGCCCGGCGCGCGCGAAGTTCGCGCCCGTGGACGCGCGCGAGCGCATCTTCCGCCGGCTGTGAGACCGACGTGAGCGAGGCGGAGATTCGCGTGAAGGTCGCGGACCTGGCGGTGGCGACGGGCCGGACCACGGTGTCGACGCTCGGGCTGGGCTCGTGCATCGCCATCCTCGTGCACGCGCCGCGCGCGCAGGTGGGCGGGCTCGCCCACGTGCTGCTGCCGGACGAGTCGCTCGCGCGCGAGCGCGGCAACCCCGCGAAGTTCGCGACGACGGCCGTGCCGAAGCTCATCGCCGAGATGACGGCGCGCGGCGCGCGCGGCCCGATCATCGCGAAGCTCGTCGGCGGCGCGAGCATGTTCACGTCCCTGCTCCCCGCCGGCGGCGGCAACATGGGGGAGCGCAACGCGCGGGCGGCGCGGGAGGCGCTCGCCCGGGCCGGCGTGCCGGTCGTCGCCGAGGACACGGGCGGGGACTTCGGGCGCAGCGTGTACCTCGACGTGTCGGACGGGCGCGTGCGCATCCGCGCGCTCGGGCGGGGCGAGTATGAGCTCTGACGCCCGCCGCACCGTCCTCGTCGTGGACGACAGCGCGTTCATGCGCAAGCTCATCAAGGAGCTCGTCGAGTCCAGCGACGAGTTCCGCGTCGTCGGCACCGCGCGGAACGGGATGGACGCGCTGAAGAAGACGCACGCGCTCGAGCCGGACGTCGTGACGCTCGACATCGAGATGCCGGAGCTCGACGGGCTCCAGGCGCTCGGCTACATCATGAGCGAGATGCCGCGGCCCGTCGTGATGCTCAGCGCCGCCGACGACGGCGGGGACGGCACCTCGATGACCATCCGCGCGCTGGAGCTCGGCGCGGTGGACTTCGTGCGCAAGCCGTCGGGCTCCATCTCGCTGGACCTCGCCAGCGTCCGCACGCAGCTGCTCGACGCGCTGCGCGCCGCCACGCAGGCCAACCTGCGCGGCGTGGACGTGCTGGCGCGGCCGCGGGTCGTCCCCGCCGCGCCGGCCGCGCCGCGCGCCGGCGCCGCGGCCGCCGTCGTGGCCATCGCCGCGTCCACGGGCGGGCCGCGCGCGCTCGCGGAGCTCATCCCCGCGCTGCCGCGGGACCTCCCGGCCGCGGTGCTCGTCGTGCAGCACATGCCGAGCGGGTTCACGCGGAGCCTCGCGCAGCGGCTCGACCAGCTCAGCCCCCTCGCGGTGAGCGAGGCGGCCGAGGGCGAGCCGGTGGAGCACGGGCGCGTGTACCTCGCGCCGGGCGGGCGGCACATGCGCATCGAGCGCGGGCCGGCGGGCGCGCGCATCGCGCTGGACGACTCGGCGCCGATGTGGGGCGTGCGTCCGGCGGCCGACGTGCTCTTCCGATCGGTCGCGGAGCACTTCGGCGCGGCCGCCGTCGGCGTGGTGCTCACGGGAATGGGCCGCGACGGCGCGGAAGGGCTGGCCGCCATCCGCAGCGTCGGCGGCCGCGGTGTACTTCAGGACCGGGAGACGTCAGTGGTCTACGGGATGCCTCAGAGCGCGCTCGCCATCGCGGGCGCGGAGCGCGTCGTGCCGCTGCGCGGCGTGGCCGCGGCGGTGCAGGAGCAGCTTCGGCGCGGGGGGGGCGCGTGAGCGCGCGCGACGAGCGCGACGAGCGCGACGAGCGCGACGAGCGCCTGGCTCCGCTCGGCCTCGCCGCGGCGCTCCGCAAGGCGGAGTCGGCGCCGGCCGGGGACGCGGCGGGGGCAGGGACGACGGACGCGCAGCCCGCCGGCGGGGAGGCGAGCGCTCCGGCGCCGCGCGTGCCGCTCCGCGAGCGGCTGCGCGCACGCGAGGAGGGCGTCGAGCTGCTGCTCTTCCGCGTGGGGCGCGACCCCTTCGCGACGGACCTGCTCGCGGTCGAGGAGGCCGTGGAGCTCGGCGACGTGCACCCGGTGCCCGGCGCGCCGCCGGCGATGCTCGGCGTCCTCGGGCTCCGCGGGCGCCTGCTCCCCGTGTATTCTCCGGAGCACGCGCTGGGCCTCCCGGCGCGGTCGCGTCCCGGGCAGTACGTGCTGGTCGTCCGCGCGCCGGGCGAGTCGGATGACGCGCGGCCGGTGGCCGTCGTCGTAGACGATGTGGAGGACGTGCACCGCGCCGACATGGCCGCGGTGCAGGACCCCGGCGCGGCCGGCGGCCAGGCCGGCGAGGCCGCCGGCGCCACGCACGGCGCGAGCGCCGCGCTCGACGTGGTGCTCGGCGTGCTGCACTGGAGAGGGGAGATCGTCGCGCTCGTCGACCCGGACGCCCTGGTCGCCGCGTGCGTGGAGGCCGACGAGGGTCAGACGCGCGACGCGCGAGGAGAGGAGACCGCATGAACGCGACCGACCGCCTGCAGATCGTCACCTTCCGCGTGGGCGACGACCTCTTCGCCTCCGACGTCCAGTCGGTGGAGCGGGTGCTGCGCTACACGGCGCCGCGCGCCATCCCGAACGTTCCCGCGTGGCTCCAGGGCGTCATCGACTACCGCGGGCGCGTCGTCCCCGTGATCGACCTGCGCCAGCGCTTCGAGCTCCCGCCGGTCGAGGCGACCGGGCAGACGCGCATCCTCGTCCTCGTGGTGGGCGAGGAGTGGGTGGGCGCCGTCGTGGACGCGGTGTTCGAGGTCGCCTCGGTGGCGGCCGCCGAGGTGGCGCCGCCCCCGTCGCTCTTCCGCGGGCTCGCGGGCGAGTACGTGCGCGGGGTCGTGCGGCAGAAGGAGGGGCTCGTCGTGCTCCTCGACGTGGCGCGCGTCCTGTCGTCGAGCGACCGCATCGCGATCGAGCAGGCCGCGGCGGAGGCGGGCGACGCGCCGGAGGCCACCCCGGCCGACGAGGCGAGCGAGGCCGCGCACGAATGACGGAGTCGAGCGTCGACGCCTACCGGCTGCGCTACACCGAGATCGCGGCGCGCCTCGCGCGCCTCGAGGGGGCGCCGTCGGCCGACCAGCAGGCCGTGAAGGGCGAGATCATCGCGCTCTTCCGCGGCGTCGAGACGCGCCTGGCCGATCTCCAGCAGCAGGCGGCCGACCTCGCGTCGCTCCGCGAGGAGATCCGCGGGCTCGTGGACCGCTGGAAGGCCCTCCAGGCCGCGGCCCCCTCGCAGGCGCCGCAGTTCATGGGCGAGAAGCCCGTCGTGCACGCCGACCACATCGGCGCGTCCACCTTCATCGAGAAGGGGTGGAGCCGACTGTCGCTCGGGGACTACGAGGGCGCGGAGACCGCGCTGCACAAGGCGATCGAGCTCTCCCCGAACGACCCGCAGAGCGAGGCGCTGCTCGGCTGGGCGCAGATGCTCCAGGAGAAGCACGACGACGCGCTGCTGAACTTCCAGAAGGTGCTCATGCGCCAGCCGGCGAACGCGCTCGCGCGCATCAACGTCGGCTACATCTGCCTCAAGAAGCGCATCTTCGGCGAGGCGATCGAGCATCTTTCCAAGGCCATCCGCCTCGACAACGACCGGAAGGCCACGCTCTACGCGCACTTCTACCTCGGGCTGGTGTACCTGGAGCGCGAGATGTACGAGGACGCGCAGACCTTCTTCGGGAAGACGCTCGCCCTCGGCCCCAACCTCATCGAAGCGTACTACGAGCTCGGGCGCGCGCACTGGTTCAACGGCGAGCGCGACGAGGCGCTGAAGGCGTGGCAGGACGGCTACGCGGCCAACAAGTTCAACCCGTGGGGGAAGCGCTGCGCGGAGATGCTGAAGCTCGTCGAGTCCGGGGGCGAGCCGGTCCGCGCCGCGGGCTGAGCGCGGCACTCCCGCGACTCGCGCGCGGCGCGGCCGTCGCGCTCGCGCTGCTCGTCTCCACGCGCGCCGGCGCGCAGGCACCCGCCGACGCCCCCGCGCGCCTCGACCGCGGACGCTTCACCGCCGTGTACTTCCCGCGCGACGGGCGCCTCGCCGCGTCGCTGCTCGAGCGGGCGACGCGCGCGGACACCTTCCCCGGGCTCCCGCGTCCGAGCCGCCGGGTGCTCCTCGCCATCGCCCCCGACGAGCGCCGCTTTCGTGCGTGGATCGGCCCGTACGCCCCGGAATGGGGCGCGGCCATCGCGTTCCCCGGCGAGCATCGCATCGTGATGCAGGGGAGCGCGGCGAGCGCGGACGCCGGCGATCCGTCGGAGGTGCTGCGTCATGAGCTGGCGCACCTCGCCCTGCACGAATACCTGGGCGACCTGCCGCCGCGGTGGTTCGACGAGGGGTACGCGGCGTGGGCCGCCGGCGAGTGGGGCCGGGAGGAGACGCTCGCGACCAACGTGGCCCTCGCGCTGCGGGGCGTGCCCGGGCTCGCGCGCCTCGACTCGGGCTTCTACCGCGGCGGGGGCGAGGCGCAGGGGAGCTACGCCCTCGCGTTCCGCGCCGTCGCGGAGCTCGCCGCGCTGGACCAGCGGCGCGGGCTCACGCTGTTCTTCCGCTACTGGAAGGCGACGGGCTCGCTGGACCGCGCGGTGCGCGAGGCCTACGGCATCACGCTGCCCGCCTTCGAGGATCGCTTCCAGCGCAACACGCGCCGCCGCTACGGGCTCCTCGCGCTCGTCGGGGATCTCACCGTCGTGGGTGTGTTGTTCACCGCGGTGCTTCTTCCATTGTATGTGGCCCGCCGGCGGCGCGACCGGCGGCGGCTCGCCGCCCTCGTGGAGGCCGAGCGGCTCGCGGCGGAACGCGAGGAGGCCGGGGCGATCGAGGAGCTGCTGCGGACGCTGCCGCCGCCGGGGACGATCACGGACGCGCCCGGCGAGGGCGGCGGACGGACCGGCGGTCCGAGGGGCGGGCCGACCGGCGGGGCGGGGGATCCCGACGAGCCCGACGGAGCGGGTAAAACGTAATCCCCTGTTAACTTGCGCTCGCCTTGACACTCTTTAACGGTCCGTACAGGTTTTTCGATCATGGCTCGAATGGACACGCCGCCGCGCTCGCGGCCTTATCTCTGGTGGGGGCTGGCCGCGCTCGCGCTCGTCGCCGGGTACGTGGACCTGGCGCGGGGCGGCGAGACGCTGGCGCCGATCCTTCTCGTCCTCGGCTACTGCGTCCTGGTCCCGCTGGCGATCCTGAAGTAGAGGCGGCGCCCGACGCGCCGCGGTCGGCCCGGGCCGGGACCCAGCGGGTTCCGGCCCTCCGCGTGGCGGGAGCGGCGCGCCGGGCGAATAGCTCAGTCGGTTAGAGCGCCTGCCTTACACGCAGGATGTCGGGGGTTCGAGTCCCTCTTCGCCCATTTCTTTCAGTAGTTGTAAGCCGGGTGCGAACCTTCACGCACAGCCCGGTGTATGCAGCCCGGTAACGAACGTTTCACGCCCTTGGAGGTTCAGACTGTGAAGGCTTTCCGTCATGGGTTCGCGATGGCCGGGGTGCTCGCGGGCGTCGCCGCCAGCGTGCTCGCGCCGGCCGCCGGGGCGCAGGCCCGCCCGGGCCAGCAGCCGTCGGCCGACACGCCGCGCATGCTCGTGCTGGTGTTCCGGGGCAACGAGCCGAAGTCGGGTGTCGAGGCCGCGGACGCGATCCGCAACCGCGTCGCGTCGGACATCCCGGTCCGCAACCTCTGGATCCTCCCGAAGCAGGACATCGAGGGAACCCTCGAGGCGTCGGGCTACAGCAAGACCGAGCCGCTGACGACCAACGACGCCGTCCAGCTCGGCAAGCAGATGCGCGCGGACGAGTTCGTCGACGGCACGGTGACGCGCTCGCCGGGCCAGGTGAAGATCGACGCCCGCATGGTCTCCGTGCGCGACCCGCAGCTCGTCCAGCCGCTCGGCCCGATCACGGCGGGCAACACGGGCGCCGCGGCCTCGCAGCTCTCGAAGGAGATCAAGGCGGCGCGCGCGCAGCTCGACGACGAGAAGGAATGCTACCGCCTCTCCCGCGAGGGCAAGTTCGCCGAGGCGATCGCCGCGGCGCGCAAGGGCATCGCCGAGTACCCGAAGGCGACGATCGCGCGCACGTGCGTGCTGCGCGCGATGGTGGAGATGAAGGCGCCGGCGGACCAGCTCCTCGCGATGTCGAACGAGATCCTCGCGCTCGACCCGCGCAACAAGGTGGCGCTCGCCAACGCGGCCGACGTCTACAAGCAGCAGGGCAACGCGGAGAAGAGCGTCGAGATGCTGCTGAACCTCCTCGCGGCCGAGCCGACGAACACGCGCCTCGTCGAGCAGGTCGTGCGCGAGCTCGGCCAGGCCGGCCAGGTCGCGCAGGCCAAGCCGATCATCGAGAAGGCCGTCGCCGAGAACCCGGGCGACCCGGCGCTCGTCGGCCTCGCGTGGGCCGTCATGCGCGCCGTGCGCGAGTGGGACGCCGCGATCAAGTACGGCGAGGAGCTCGTCACGCTCGACACCGCGCGCGCCGACACGACCTACTTCGTGCAGCTCGCCGCGGCGTACGCCGCCGACAGCCAGCCGCAGAAGGCGGCCGAGGTGCTCTCGCGCGGCGCCGCGAAGTTCCCGACCAACGCGGGCCTGCAGGTGGCGCGCGCCACGGCGCTCCGCAGCGCCGGGCAGAACCAGCAGGCGATCGTCGCGCTGCAAGGCGCCCTCGCGGCCGACCCGAAGGCGCCGCGCGCCCGGACCGTGATGGCGCAGCTCTACATGGACATCAACCAGCCCGACAGCGCGCTCGCGACCATCCGCGCGGGTCGCGCGGCTGGCGACGACCCGGCGGGGCTCGCGCAGGTGGCGCTGGTGGCCGGCAACACCCTCTACAAGTCCGCCACGGGCAATCAGGACCCGGTGGGGAAGCGCGCCGGCTACCTGCAGGCGCTCCAGTTCCTGACGCTCTCGGACAGCCTCGCGGCCTCCGGGACGACCAAGTTCCTCGTCGGCGTCTCGGCCTTCCAGCTCGGGCTCGGCTTCGCGCAGGAGGCCCAGGCCGCCGTGAAGGCGAAGAAGAACGCCGCCGCGTGCGCGGCGACGCGCTCGGCGAACGAGCACTTCGCCACGGCGCAGATCAACGTCCCGCAGGGCGGTGCGGCGAACCAGGCGGCCATGGGGCAGATCATGCAGGCCATCCAGCAGTACACGCCGGTGCTCGAGAGCTGGCAGAAGGCGACCTGCAAGTAGCGCGAACGAGCAGCCGTTAGGCACGCGGGCCCGCCGACACGCCGTCGGCGGGCCCGCGTCGCGTTCGGGCACGTCGCAGCGCCTACGCCTCCGCCTCCCCCGGCAGGTGCTTCACGTGCACCAGCAGGTCCTTCGGCCTCGCGCGGTAGTCGAGCCGCTGCAGCTCGCTCGTCTCCCCGTCCACGTTCACCGTGATGCGCTCGTCGCCGACGATCTGCACCCAGGGGAGCTGCCGGTAGTGGACGCCCTCGTCCTCGAGATGCTCGCCGCGCCGCATGCGCTGCACGAGCCGCACGAACTCGCGGCGCGGCATCGCCTCGACGACGCAGAGGTCGAGTAGCCCGTCCGTCACGCTCGCGCGCGGCGTGATCGTCGTGCCGCCGCCCGTCGAGCGCGCGTTCCCCACCGCGAACACGAGGAAGTCCCCCGTGAGCTCGAAGCCGGGCGCGGTGAACGTCGCGCGCTGCGGGCTCAGGTCGGCGAGCTTGCGCATGCCGCTGATGGCGTAGGCCAGGGCGCCGAGCGCCGCCTTCGCGTCGGCCGGCGTCTCCGCCGTCGTCTCCGCGCCCACGCCCGCCGTGCTGACGTTGAGAAAGCGCCGCCCGTTGAGCTCCAGCGTGTCGATCCGCCGCGGCTTGCGGCGGAGGATCACGTCCATCGCGTGGTCCGGGTCGCTCGTCGGGATGCCGACCTGCCGGGCGAAGTCGTTCGCGGTGCCCACGGGGATGATGCCGAGCGGCACGTCGCTCCCCGCGAGCCCGTTGACCACCTCGTTGACCGTGCCGTCCCCGCCGACCGCCACGACGGCGTCCGCGCCGCGCGCGGCGCCCTCCACGGCGAACGTGCGCCCGTCGCCCGCCTCCCACGTGACGCGCACCTGGATGTGATGGCCCTTCTCGCGCACCCAGCCGACGAGGTGCCGGACGGAGGGGAGATCCGCCCGGGCCCCGTGGATCACGAAGACGAAGTGCTTGCGCGTACGCATGACGCTGCTGTGCTACGCGAGGAGCTTGCCAGTGTGATGGAGGTCACGAGTCGTGGGTCATGGGGCATGAGGCGGGAGACCGACGACTACGGACCAACGACCACGCGCCGTGAGCCACAGGACCAGTCCTAGCCGGACCTGTAGCTCTCGGCCTGTAGTCTTTGGTCTTTGGTCGTTGGCCCACGCCCCGCGACCAACGACTC
>JBJMNJ010000421.1:0-4461 GCA_045804325.1 Gemmatimonadaceae bacterium | reverse complement strand
GACGCGGGGATCGTCTACGCGCCGGACCGGAAGCCGTACATCCTCGCGGTGCTGAGCGAGTGGCCGCCCGAGGTGTCCAAGCGCTCCTCCACCATCGCGGCGGTGTCGTACGCGGTCTACGAGTACCTGACGGAGGAGGCCGGTCGTGAGCCCTAACGGGAACGGCTTCCCCCTGCGCGTCATCGACGCCCGCCGCCTCGGCAAGGAGTACCGCGACGCGCTGCGACCGGGCTCCACGGTGTGCGACGAGCGCGGCATCGCGCGCACGCTGCCGCGCTACTTCTACGAGGTGCCGAGCTGGGACGCGGCGCAGCGCACGTACATCGCGCCGCACTTCCAGCTCCACGAGTTCATCCACGTGGACGTGCGCGAGGCCGGCCCGCTGCGCCACTTCCCGCGCTACGTGCCGTGCGCGCTGACGCTCCTCGGCGCCTGCCTCGAGCTGCTGCGCGACGCGGTGGGCGTGCCCGTGTACATCGCGGCGAACGGCGGCTACCGCTCGCCGCGCCACAAGGCCACGCGCACCGCGAGCACGCACGCGTGGGGCACCGCCGCCAACATCTACCGCATCGGGGAGACGCTGCTGGACGACCGGGAGACCATCGCGCGCTACGCCGACATCGTGCGGGAGAAGGTGCCCGGCGCGTGGGTCCGCCCCTATGGCAAGGACGTGGGGTTCGCCGACGACCATCTGCACGTGGATCTCGGGTACGTGATCGCGACGCCGCGCGAGACGCCGGGCGAGCTCTACAACCCGAAGCTGAGCGCCGAGCCGCTATGAGCGACCAGCGACCGTCCGACCGATTCGGCGTGGACGAAGGCAAGGCGCCGGGCGTCGGGCCCGTCGGTGCCTCGCGCCCGCTGGCCGGCGGCAAGCCCGAGCGCCCCGAGGAGCGCGCCGCGGCCACCACCAACTCCCTCGCGGCCATCGGCTTCGAGGCGGAGTTCGCCGTCGTCATCAACGGCGAGCAGGTGAAGCCCGAGGACGTCTTCAAGAGCCCGGCGAACATCGTCCGCGCGCCGATGATGCACCGGCAGGGGAAGTCGTACCACCTCCCCACCGGCGGCGCCATCTACTTCGACACCGGCGTCATCGAGATCGCGACGTCGATGATCGAGATCGAGCGCGGCTGCGCGGCGCGCGCCGGCCGGCAGCTCTGGGAGAGCGTGGACTACCTGCGCGGCGAGCTCGACGCGTGGGAGCACGCGCACGGGCAGGACGTGCACCTGCACGGCTTCAGCGCGCACTACAACGTCTCGTTCGACCTGCCGCAGCAGGCGCTGCGCCCGTGGCGCACGGTGGACCGGCTCGCGGTCCTCCTGGCGCACGTCATCCCCGTCCCGGTGATGCTGCTCGCCACGAACCGGCGCTCGAGCGGCATCGGGCTCCGCCCGCGCGGCAACCGCATCGAGCTCACGGTGGACTTCACGCCCGACCCGGCGCTCATGATCGCCGCGGGCACGTTCATCGTCGCCGTGGCGCGCGAGGTCATGAAGTGGCCGTCGTACAGCCTGCGCCGCCTCAAGGGGCTCGAGCACGAGCTGCCGGTGGTGCGCGGCTTCCACATGCACAAGCACACGACGCGGCGGGGCTGGGTGGCGCGCCACGACTCCTTCCCCGAGAACCCCTTCACCTCCAACGTGGACGAGGTGAAGTGGGTGACCACCGGCGACGAGACGCTCTCGCTGCGCGAGATCGGGCGCCGCGTGGTGGAGTACTTCCGGCCGTCCATCGAGCAGATGGCCGACCAGCGCTCGCTCGACCTCATCGAGGGCGTGGTCCTGGGGCGCGCGCCGTCCCTGCTCGAGCTGGAGGACCGCCCGCCGACGTACGAGAGCGTGGGGCGCCTCGTGCGCTGGAACAGGATGTTCCCCGAGCGCATGCTCTCCCGCTCGCGCTACGAGGAGGTCATCATGCGCGCCGTGCGCGGCGAGGTGCTCAACATCGGCGGCGAGCGCCTGCGCCCCACGGGGATGCGCGGCTGGGGCCAGGTCGTCTTCCGGTGCGACCGCGACGGCAGCCGGCGCGTGCTGTCGCTCGACCAGCTGCTGGAGCACCTGCCGCGCTGGAGAACGCAGAGCTAGCGCGGGGCGGCCTTCGGGCCGCGGTCTTCTACTCCGCGCGGCGTCAGCCTTCGTACGCGCCCGGTTCTCTACGCCGGGGCACTTCGTGCCCCTCGTCGGTTCTCGGCCGGCCTCCGGCCGGCGGTTGCTCACTGCGACCGCGGTCTGCAGGACCGCCGAGAACGGACGAGCCGCGCGCAGCGCGGCGAAGTAGAGAACCGACGAGCGGGGCGAAGCCCCGCGAAGTAGAAGACCGGGTGAAGAGGAGCCATACGCCGCGAGGAGCCGAGAGCCGCGGCCGCAGGCCGCCGTTAGATTCCCCGCGTGCCCTCCCTCGCCCTCTCCGGCATCGCCTGGATCCTGATCGCCGAGACGCTGTTCGCGCTCATGCGCGTGGCGACGCGCGTGAACGCGGGTGCGCTGCCGTGGCCGGCGGTGGCGGCCGTGCGCTTCATCGGCGGCGGCGTGGTCGTCGCCCTCGTCGCGACGCTCTGGCGCTCGTCGCTGCGCGTGAACGACCGCCGCGCCACGTGGCTGCGCAGCGTCTTCGGCTCCGGCTCCGCGCTCGGCGTCTTCTACTCGCTCGGCTCGCGCAGCATCGCCGTCGGCGACGCCGCGACGCTCTCCGCCACCGCCCCGCTCTTCGTCGCGCTCCTCTCCGCGCCCATGCTCGGCGAGCGCGTCACGCGCCGCACGGCGCTCGGCGTGGCGCTGGGCTTCGTGGGCGTGGTGGTGCTCGTGGGGCCGTCGTTCCGCTCCGCGGCGGCGCCGGCGCTCGCGGCGCTCGCCGGAGCGTTCTCCTACGCGTTCGCGCTCATCTTCCTGCGCCGCATCGGGCCGAACGAGAGCGGCGAGGCCGTCGCGCTCCACGTCTCCCTCGTGAGCGGCACGCTGATGCTCGCGCTCGCGGTGCTCGGCGTCGGACACGCCTCGAGCACGGCGGCGCCGGCCGCGCGCCCGCCCGCGCTGTCGCTCCCCGCGCTCGCCGGCGCCGCCACCGCGGGCGGGCTCGCGCAGATCGCCATCACGCGCGCCTACGCGGCGGAGCGCGCCGCGCGACTGGGCGCGGTGAGCTACGCCGGGGTGGCGCTCACCTACGCCATGGAGCTCGCGCTCCTGCGCCGGCTGCCGAGCGCCCCGCAGCTCGCCGGAGCGGCGCTCATCGTCACCGCCGGCGTGATGGTGGCCGCCGAGCGGGGCGCGGCCGCGGTGCCGGCGGAGGCGGGCGAGTGAGCCCGCGCCGGCTCCTCGCCGCGGTCGTGGCCGCCGTGCTCCTCACGCTGCTCTCGACCGCCGTGAAGGGCTCCGTCACGGAGTACCAGGGGTGGGACTGCGCGCCGGGCGAGCGGACGTGCCCGCACCCGGTCGCCGCGCGCGGCTTCCCGGTGCCCTTCGTGGTCGACAAGGAGTCGCTCTCGCCGACGCCGAACGTGGACCTGGCCGGCGCGCTCCTCGGCCTCGACTCGTTCCGCGTCGCGCGGTACACGCTCGACCTGGCGTTCTGGCTCGCCGCGGTCGTCGGCGTCGGCGCGCTCCTTCGTCGCACGCGGCGCCGTTAGGCCGTGCTGCTCTACGTCCTCGACCTGGTCGGCGTCGCCGTCTTCGCGGTGAGCGGCGCGCTCGCCGCCGGCCGCAAGGGGCTCGACCTGATCGGCGTCGTCGTGCTCGGCCTCGTCACCGCCACCGGCGGCGGCACGATCCGCGACGTGCTGCTCGACCGCCACCCGATCTTCTGGCTCGCCGACCCGGCATACATCCTCGTGATCACCGCGGCCTCGTTCTTCACCGTGGCCTGGACGCGGCGCTGGCCACCCCCGGTGGCCGCGCTCCTCGTCGCGGACGCGCTGGGCCTCGCGCTGTTCAGCATCAGCGGCGCGCAGATCGCCGAGCGCATGGGGCTGAACCCGGTGGCCGGCGTGGTGCTCGGCACGGTGACGGGCGCCGCCGGCGGCGCGGTGCGCGACGTCCTCACCGCGGAGGTGCCGCTCGTGCTCCGGCGCGGGGAGCTGTACGCCAGCGCGGCGATCGCGGGGACGGCGACCTACTTCGCGCTGATGTGGCTCGGCGCGGCGCGCGGGCTCGCGACGGGCGTGGGCATGACTGTGGTGGCGGCGGTGCGGCTCGCGTCGATCCGCTGGAAGGTCACTCTCCCCGTCTACAGGCTCGACGGGGAGTGACGGCGTGCCCGGGGTGACGCAGGATGGGTCACCCTGGGTCTTTCGAGCGTCGGGAAGCCGCGCGACCTTGCGACAACGCTCTCCCCAGGAGTCTCCGCCATGCGCCTTTCGGTCCGTCACCTCGCGGTCGCGCTCGCGCTCGTCCCCTCCGCGCTCGCCGCGCAGGCATGGCACTTCTCCGTCGCGCCGTTCGTCGGCCGCACGATGTCCAGTCCCATCG
>JBJMNJ010000420.1:0-9500 GCA_045804325.1 Gemmatimonadaceae bacterium | reverse complement strand
ACGCGCTGCGCGCCGGCGGCCGGCTCGTCGCGCCGTCGTCCGCGCCGGTGCCGCCCGCCTGCCGCGAGCTGGCCCGCGACGACCGCCACTGGGTGGCCGAGCGGGGGGCCGTGTCGAGCGCGCCCGTACGGCTGCGGGGGGCGCGGGACTCGCGCTGAGGCACGTGCGAGAAAGCAGAAAGCAGAAAGGAGAAAGGAGAAAGGAGGAACTACCTTGTCTCCTTTCTCCTTGCTCCTCAGGACCTACTCGCCGCCCGCCGCAGCGCCCGCGTACAGCGAGTCGATCAGCGGCTTGTAGTTCTTGTCCACCACCTTGCGCTTCACCGACAGCTTCGGCGTCAGCTCCCCGCGCTCGATGGAGAACTCGTCGAGGATCAGCCCGATCTTCTTCGGGAGCTCGTACTTCGCGCACCCCTCGAGCTGCTCGTACACCTCCTTCTCCATCTTCGCGCGCACCGTCGGCATCTCCAGGAGCTGCCTGCGGTCCGTCCAGAGGACGTTCTTGAGCCGCGCCCACTTCTCCAGGTTCTCCCAGTTCGGAACCACGAGCATGACCGGGTACTTCCGCTTGTCGCCGATCATCACGGCCTGGCTCACGTACTTGTTCGTCTTGACGCGGTTCTCGAGCGGCTGCGGGGCGATGTTCTTGCCGCCGGCCGTCACGATGATGTCCTTCTTGCGGTCGGTGATGCGGAGGAAGCCGTCCTCGAGCGCGCCGATGTCGCCGGTGTGGAACCACCCGTCCGCGTCGATCGCCTCGCGCGTCGCCTCGGGGGTGTTGAAGTAGCCCTTCATGACGTTCGGGCCGCGCGTGAGGATCTCGCCGTCGGAGGCGATCATCACGTCCACGCCCTTGATGGGTCGGCCGATGGTGCCGATGCGGAACGCGTCCGGCGTGTTCACGCCGATCACCGGCGACGTCTCCGTGAGCCCGTAGCCCTCGAGCACGACGAGGCCGGCCGCGTAGAAGAACTTGTTGATCTCCGGCGCGAGCGGCGCGCCGCCCGAGACGAAGTAGCGCAGCCGCCCGCCCGTGCGCGCCTTGAGCTTCGAGAAGACGAGCTTCTGGGCGATCCCGTACTTGAAGGCGAGGAAGCCCTTCGGCTCCCGCCCCGCGAGCTTCTCGTCCGCCCACCGGTCCGCGACGCGGCGGGCCCAGAAGAAGATCTGCTTCTTGATGAAGCTGCCCGAGAGCGCGTTCTCCAGCACGCGCGCATACATCTTCTCGTAGAGCCGCGGCACCGCGCACATCAGCGTCGGCCGCACCTCCTGGAGGTTCACCGGCACCGTGTCGATCGACTCGGCGTAGGCGATCGAGCACCCCACGCGGAACATGAGGTAGTGGCCGGCCATGCGCTCGAAGATGTGCGAGAGCGGCAGGAAGCTCAGCCCCGTGTCCGTGCCCCCCTCGAACGGCACCGACACCTCGGACGCCTGCACGTTCGAGAAGATGTTGTCGTGCGAGAGCATCACGCCCTTCGGGAGTCCCGTCGTGCCGCTCGTGTAGATCAGCGTCGCGAGGTCGTCCGGCTTCACCTCGAGGGCCTCGCGCTCGTAGGCCGCGCGGCGCTCGGGCGTGTCCACCGCCTCGCCGCGCGCCTCGAGGTCGGCGAGCGTCATGTCGGCGCCCGCGAGCCCCGGCGCCAAGCCGATCACGGTGCGGAGGCCCGGCAGCTCGCCGCGGATCTGCGCGATCTTCGCCGCCTGGTCGGCGTTCGAGACGAACATCGCCACCGCGCCCGAGTCGCGCAGGATGTGCGTGACCTGGTCGGCCGGCAGCGTCGGGTACACCGGCACGTCGGTGAGCCCCGCCGTGAGGCAGGCGTAGTCCGCGACCGCCCACTCGGGACGGTTCTCGGAGAGGATGCCCACGCGGTCGCCGCGGCGCACGCCGAGCTCGCGCAGGCCGAGCGCGGCACGGCGCACGCGGTCGGCGAGCGCGCGGTGCGAGATCGGCGTGTAGCGGCCGTTCACCTTCACCTGCAGCGCGTCCGGCTTGTCGTACTTCCGGACCGCGTCGAAGAAGAGCTGGTTCAGCGTCCCCGGCGGCCCGGGGCGCGGGCCGCCGCTGGCGAAGGTGCTGGACGCCGACTCGCTGGCCCGGGCGGGGGCGTAGGGCTCGGTAGTGACTCCGCTGTTGACGGACATTGCCGCCTCCGGTGGACGTTGACCTGGACCGCGCGGGCGAAGAGCCCTGACGACGCGGATAACATGGCTGCCGGGGAAGGGCGGGGCAATTCGGCCGCCGCCCGGGCGGGGGCGCGGTCCCGCCTCCGTCGACGCTAGGCGGCGGCGCGCCGGCGCCCAATACGTCGAGAGACGTAGCGGCGTCGCAGGCGCTCCGCGGGCCAGGCCTTAGGGCCTGGGGTTGTACCGGACGACGAAGCGCACCGGGCTGCCGACCAGTGGCGCCTTGTACGTCGCGCGCGCCTCGACCACCACGGAGTCCACCGCCCCGGCGGCCAGCTTCGCGGGCCTGATGCGCACCGCGCGCGAGGCGACGCCGTCGCTCCCCGTCGTGTCCGACCGGTCGCGGCGGAGCGACGTGGAATCCGCGACGAGGAACACGGGCGCCCCCGTGTCGGCCGCCACCGGCGGATACACGATGGCGAAGCGCACGAGCCACGACTTCACGCCCCTGAACGCGCCGGCCGAGTCGTAGCCCACCTTCACGCGGAGCGGGGACGAGGACGTGTCGACGTCCGCACGGTACGCGAGCTCGAGGGCGGTGGGGCCGGCCGCGCGGAGCGCCACCGGCGCGGGCACGATGTCCAGGCCGCGCGGGACGCTCTGGAGCCCCGCCACCTGGGCGACGACCTGCACCTGGTCCGCGAACGTGTCGGGCCGCGCGATGACGTACCCCTGCGGGAGGACGTCGTTCACCGTGCGGAGCGCCGCCCCGCGCGTGGTGGCGATGAAGATGACGGGCGCGTCCGAGAGGAGGTCGCCGCGTCCGTTGAACACCTGCGCCCGCAGCGACGCCGCGGCCCCCGTCGTGTCGCGCATCGTGTCCCCCGCCACGACGGACGGCGCCGGCAGCGTGTCGAACGCGATCGACGCGGCCGCCTCGGGGTCGCTCGCCACGTCGGTGCACGCGATCGTCCACGTGGCTCCGACCAGCAGCGTGAGGGGGAGTGTCCGGCGCATGGAGGGAATCTACCAGGGAGCAGGGAGCAGGGAGCAGGAAGGGGCCCGTCCGGGTCGCCCTGCTCCCTACTCCCCGAACGAGGCGTAGCGCTCCGATAGGAGCATCGCCAGGTTCACGAACGCCTGGCTCGCCGCGTCCGCCGGCTCGCGGAGGACCACGGGCTGGCCGGCGGCGAACGCGTCGGCGGCGGCCACGGTGCGCGGGATCACCGTGTCGAACACCATGTTCGCCGGGACGTGCTTCCGCACGTACTCCACGACGCGCTCGCTCGCCGGGTTCCCCGTCTCGTACATCGTCAGGAGGATCCCGTCGAGCGTGAGGTCGGGGTTGTGCAGCGCCATGTCCTGCAGCCCGCGCAGGATCTGCGGCGTCGTCTGCAGCGCGAGCGGCTCGCACTGGAGCGGCACGATGACGTGCTGGCTCGCCTCGAGCACGCGGCGCGAGATGGGCCCCATCCCCGGCGGCGTGTCCACGAGCACCACGTGGCACCGCTCCCGCGCCGTCTCCACGAGCTGGCGCAGCAGGTTCGTCTCGGCCACCATCTGATGGAAGAACGAGTGGTCCGCCTGGTCGCTCACGCTCCCCGCGAGCATCACGCGCAGCCACGGCAGCTGCGTGGGGAGGATGACCTCGCGCAGCGTGCGCGCGCCGCTGAGGTAGTCGGCGAAGCCGTGGGTGGGGTGCCCCTTCCGCAGGCCGACGCCGTAGCGGACGGACCCCTGCGGGTCGGCGTCGACGAGCAGCGTCTTGAGGCCGCGGCGCGCGAAGGCTGCCGCGAGGTTCACGGCGGTCGTGGTCTTGCCGACGCCGCCCTTCTGGCTCACGACCGCGAGGACGCGTCCGTTCACGCGGCGCCCGCCTAGAGCTCGGGTCCGGTCGCGCCGTCGCCGAAGGCCCCGGCGCCCTCGGCGCGCACCCGGTCGAGCGTCTCGCGCGCGTGGCGGATCCAGCGCTCCGCCTCGGCCCCGCGGGGCGGCCGCGCGAGGAAGGCCTCGAGGTGCTCGATCGCCCCGTCCGCGTCCCCGCGCTTCAGCAGCAGGAAGGCGAGCCCGTAGTGCGCGCCCGACAGCGTCGGCTCGATCTCGAGCGCGCGCCGGTAGGCGCGGATCGCGTCGTCCTGGCGCCCGGTCTTGGAGAACGCGATCGCCATGTTCTGGAGGACCTTGTAGTCGTCCGGCTTGTCGCGGAGCGCGAGCCGGTACGACGTCAGCGCGGCGTCGTAGTCCCCCTGTCGCTCGAGGGCCAGCGCCTCGTTCAGGTAGTCGAGCCGCTGCGGCTTGAGGTCGCTCTCGGACCGGCCGCCGAGGAGGCGGCTCCACCAGGACATGCGTCTGTGCGGGGCGGGTGGGAGGGGCGGCGGGGGCGGCGCGGGCCGTGACTGGTGGCCGCCCGCCGCGACAAGGTATCCATCGGGCGACCCCCGAGCAACCATGGCGCCGCGGCCGTGGGGGCCCTTGATTTCGGGCATCGTGGCGCGCGCATTGCCACGCCCGCGCACCCGCGTCCGGCGCTGCCGCCGCCGCGCTCACCTCGGAGGAGTCGATGGCCCGGAGACGCGACACACTGGACCAGACGAAGGGCGTCCTCGAGGTGGAGTGGGCCCTCTTCGGCGAGCTCTCGCGCGCGCTGGCGCTGAAGGTCGCGCGGGAGTACGACCCCGAGATCGTGCTCGGCGTCGCGACCGCGGGCGTCATCCCCGGCGCCGTCGTCGCCGCGATCCTCGGCCGCGAGTTCCACTCGATCATCGTCAGCCGGCGCTTCCGCGCGGAAACGGTGCGCGAGACCCCCGCGGTGCTCGGCGCCGCCCCGCACGAGGTGCGCGAGCGCCGCGTGCTCATCGTGGACGAGACGTGCGACTCGGGGGAGACCCTCCGGCTCGCCCGCGCGGCCGTCATCAACGCCGGCGCGGCCGAGGTACGCACGGCGGTCTCCTTCCGGACGGGCCCGTACGAGCCCGACTTCCACGCGCTCGCGACGGAGAGCGCGATCGTCCTGCCGTGGGACCGCGAGCTGCTCGTCGCGGGCCAGCTGCTGCCGAACCCGCTCTACGAGGGGATCCTGCCGCCGCGGGGCGAGGAGCAGGTCAGCTAGCGGGCGCCTCGTGCCCTGCTAGGCGCCGCCGGCGCTCTCCGCGGCCGCCACGGCGCCGAGCACCTCCTCGTACCCCGAGCCGGCGCTGAGGCCGTCGTAGACGTGCTGCATCACCTCCGCGCTGCCGACGAGGAAGCGACAGCGCTCGGAGCCCGCCGAGCGGCACTCGACCTCGAGGACGGCGAGCGGCGCGCCGGCGAGGTGGCCGAAGAACGCGGCGAACATCCCCGTCGAGAGGTGGCAGCCCGTGTGCTCGAGGCCCGCGGCGGGGTCCGACTCGCCCCAGTCCTCCGAGTCGAGCGCCGCGACGGCGTCGTGCAGCGACGTGAGCGCGAGCGAGCCCCACCCCGCGTCGCGGAAGAACTCCGCGGCGAGCGCCTGGAACTCCGACAGGTCGAGCTCCTCCGGCGTGGCGTCCGGCTGCCGGTCCGCGAGCCAGGCGCGGAACGCGGCGAAGAGCGCGTCGCCGCCCGCGTACCCGGCCTCCTGGAGGTAGGCCGCCGCGGCGGCCCCCGCATCACGGAGGAGCGCCGCGCGGAGCGCAGCGATGGCCGCGCGCGGCACCGCGGCGAGCTGGTAGGCGGGGAGGTCGATGAAGGGCATGGCAGGCGCTCTCTGGTGTCGGTACGCAGTGCGCAGTCTAGACGGCTTCCACCCGGCGCAGCAGCTCCGCCTCGTCGACCACCTCGACGCCGAGGGCACGCGCCTTGTCCAGCTTCCCGCCGGCCTCGTCCCCGGCGACCACGAAGCTCGTCGCCTTGGAGACCGAGCTCGTGACCCGGCCCCCGGCGCGCTCCACCAGCTCGGTGGCGGCGGCGCGGGAGAGCGTCGGCAGGGTCCCGGTGAGGACGACCGTCTTGCCGGCGAGGGCACCCCCTTCGGTGGCGGCCTGCGGCTCGGTCATGTTCAGCCCGTGCTTCTCGAGGCGCACGACGAGGTCGAGCGCGAGCGGGTCGGAGAACCAGGCCGCGGCGGACCTCGCGATGATTTCGCCGATGCCGCGCACGGCGCCGATCTCGTCCTCCGACGCCTTCGCCAGGCGCTCCATGGTGCCGAAGTGCCGCGCCAGCACGCGCGCCGCGATCTCGCCGACGTGCTCGATGCCGAGGCCGAACAGGAGGCGCGAGAGCGGCTGCGCCTTCGACGCCGCGATGGCCTGCACCAGGTTCTCCGCGCTCTTCTCGGCGAACCGCTCCAGCTCGACGAGCTGGGCGGCCTCGAGATCGTACAGGTCCGCCGCGTCGTGCACGAGGCCGTGCTTCACGAACTGCTCGAGCCGCGCGTAGGAGAGCCCGCGGATGTCCATCGCGCCGCGCGAGGCGAAGTGCACGAGCGCCTCGAGCTGGCGCCCGGGGCACGCGAAGTTCGGGCAGTAGAGCATGCCGCGGTCGCTGCCCCCGACGAGGCCGGTGCCACAGGACGGGCAGCGCGTCGGCGGCGCGTACGGCTCCGGCGGCGGCGCCCCGTTGCGCCCGCGCTCCTCCGGCACCGGTCCGATCACCTGCGGGATGACCTCGCCCGCGCGCTTCACCTGCACGACGTCGCCGACGCGGAGGTCCTTGTCGGCGATCAGCGCGAAGTTGTGCAGCGTCGCGAGGCGCACCGTCGTGCCCCCGATCTCGACCGCGTCGAGCACGGCGAACGGGTTCACGGAGCCCGTGCGGCCGATGTTGACGTCGATGCGCTCGAGGCGCGTCGTCGCGATGTCCGGCGCGAACTTCCGCGCGCGCGCCCACCGCGGCACGCGCCCGCCCACGACGCCGAGCTCCTCCTGCAGCCTCAGCGCGTTGACCTTCACCACGCCCCCGTCGATGGCGAAGTTGAGCTCCGCGCGCACCTTCTGCTCCACGTCGTGCGCCCACTCGTGCACCTCGGCGAGCGCGTGGCAGCGCTTCCGGTGCGGCGCGACGGGGATTCCCCACGACGCGAGCGTGTCGAGCAGCTCCCACTGCGTGCGGAAGGGGAGGGTGGCGGCGCCGGCGGGCGTGGCCACGGCGTAGCCGAAGAAGCGGAGCGGGCGCTGCGCGGTGATCGACGGGTCGAGCTGGCGGAGCGCGCCGGCGGCGGCGTTGCGCGGGTTGGCGAAGACGGGCTCCCCCGCGGCGACGCGCGCCTCGTTCATCCGCTCGAACTTGTCGAACGGGTAGTAGACCTCGCCGCGGATCTCCAGCACGGGGGGGATCCGCTCGCCGCGCAGCCGGAGCGGCACGTCGCGCAGGGTGCGCAGGTTCGGCGTGACGTCCTCGCCCACCTGGCCGTTGCCGCGCGTGGCGCCGCAGACGAGCAGGCCGGCCTCGTACGTCAGGCTCACCGCCGCGCCGTCGATCTTGAGCTCGCAGGTGTAGCCGTCCTTCTCCACGTCGGCGCCGACGATGCGGCACACCTGCTCCTCCCACTCGCCGAGCTCCTCGTCGCTGAACGCGTTGTCCAGCGAGAGCATCGGCACGAGGTGCGTGTGCTTCGGGAGCGCCGACTGCGGCGGCGCCCCGACGCGCTGCGTCGGCGAGTCGGGGGCGCGGAGCTCCGGGTGCGCGGCCTCGAGCGCCTGGAGCTCGCGGAACTTGCGGTCGTACTCGGCGTCGGAGATCGACGGCCTGTCGAGCACGTAATACTCGTAGGCCGCGCGCTCGAGCTCCTCGCGGAGCGTGGCGGCGCGCGCCGAGAGCTCGGCCAGGGGGTCCTGCGCCGCGGGGCTCAGTCTTCGTCGCCCTGCGCGATGGACGCGGCGCCCTTGCCCTGCTGCGCCAGGTAGTTCTCGACGAAGAGCAGCCCCGTCTCCCCGGCGCGCTGCACCATGCGCAGCAGCGTGTCCATGCTGGACATCTCCTCGAGCTGCTCCTTCACGAACCACTCGAGGAAGTTCTGCGTGATGTGGTCGTTCTCCTTGATCGCGGAGTCCATCAGCCCGTTGATCTGCTTCGTGACCTTGCGCTCCCAGTCGAGCGAGAGCTGCACGGCCTCCGCGGCCGAGGAGAAGGAGCTGCGCGGCGCGGGGATCTCCGGGATCTCGAGCCGCCCGCCGGCGTCCACGAGGAACTTCACGATGCGCATCGCGTGGTCGCGCTCCTCCTCCGCCTGCCGGTAGATGTGGCGCGCGAGCATCGGCAGGCCCTCGCAGTCGAAGTGGCCGGCGATGGAGACGTACTGGATCGACGCGCCGAACTCGTGCCCGATCTGCTCGTTCAGGGCGCCGTTCATCTTGTTCGAGATGATCATGTGGTCCTCTTGTTTTTTTGCCCTCGACCCTCGGCTGCTCAACGGCCGAGGGCCGAGAGCCTGACTCAACCCTTCGCTTCCTCGCGGATGACTTCCAGCGCGACCCCCACGAGCCGCCCCAGCTCCTCGTCGCTCGCGCGCGGGAGCAGCGTCTCCGCCCACAGGTGCGACTCGGCCGCGGCGTAGCGGTCGAGGAGGCGGCGCAGGAACGCCACGAGGGCGATGCGCTCCAGGTCCGCCGAGCGCTGCCGGCGCGTGCGCTCCTCGGCGCCGCGGAGCAGGGCCTCGAAGCGGTGCGCGTTGCGCAGGGCGCGCGCCGTGAGCTCCGCGATCACCTTGCAGAAGCGCACGTCGGCGTCCGAGAACGGCTCGGCCTCGCGCTCGGTGCGGAGGAAGATCGCGCCGATCACCGTGCCGCGCCACCGGATGGGCACGACGATGATCGAGCGCACGTTGCGCTGGTCGAGCGCCGCCCGGATGCCGCGCAGCGAGGGGTCCTTGGCCGCGTCGGGGATGAAGACCGTCTCCCCACTCTCGAAGGCGCGCTTGAGCTCCGGGTAGCGGTTCAGGTCCACGAGCAGGTTGCGGATCGACGGGTCCTCGTAGCTCGCCACGAGGCGCACGTCCTCCTGGTCGCCCGCCAGGAAGATGGAGCAGCGGTCGAGGCCGAACGTCTCGCCCAGCTTGCGGGCGATGGTCTGGAGGATGTCGACGAAGTGGAGGGAGGCCGAAATCTCGGTGAGGATGTCGACCAGCGCCACCAGGTGGTCACGCTCGCGCTGGAGCTCCGCCACCCGGGTCCGGAGGGTCGCCAGCTCCGCCGCCAGCGCGGCGGGCGTCGGCCCCCCCGCGGGAGGTTCCGGCGGCCCCGACGGGGCTCCCGGCGTCCCGGGAGGCGCCGGCGTCCCGGGAGGTCCCGGCGGCGCCGGAGGTCCCGGTGCTGCGCCCGGCGCTGGCGTCGCCGGCGTCGGGCCCGGCGTCGGGCCCGCCGTCGCGCCCGACGGGGAGGGCGCGCCCGGTGACGTCTGCGTCCGACTGGGCTCCAT
>JBJMNJ010000419.1:0-20263 GCA_045804325.1 Gemmatimonadaceae bacterium | reverse complement strand
CGCGCCGGCACCGCCGGCCGCGCCCCCAGCTCCGCCACGTCCGCCGCCAGCGCCGGCGCCACCGGCGCCGCCGCCCCGGCCCGCGCGCGGGCGGGCGCCACCGAAGACGTCCTCGTCCTCCTCCTCCTCGACGTCGGCCTCGCCGCCCTCCTCCTCCTCATCGTCCTCGTCCGAGTCTTCGGCGGAATCCCAGAGGTCGTCGGTCTCCTTCGACATCCCCCAGCCGCCCTCGTCGTCGTCGTCGTCGTCGTAGCTGCTCCCCCCGCCGCCACCCCCGCCGCCGCCGCCGCCATACCCCAGGTCGTCGTCGTCGTCGCGATCGGAGAAGAGGTAGCGTTCGTCCAACTCGTCACCGCGCGGCATGCGTGCCTCCGTGAGTGGGAAGGAAGTGCGGTCGTCTCATTTCTCGTCGCCGGAGCCGCGCGCGCTGCACGTGGCGTGCCCCATACGCGTTGCGAATAACGGCGCGCGTGGCCGGAGTCAAGGCGGATGCGAATGATCGTCCGCGATTGCGACGTGCATCACAACCGTTCGCCGCGACCCTAACGCCTGCCAGCGGGCAGGGACGATTCGGCCGCCGATCGGTGACGCGCTCCCGCCGGGCTGCAACTTCGCGTGTATCGAAGCCATTCTTCGGCCGACCCGCTCACCGCCGACCGCAATGCCCAAGCTCCTCGTCGTCTTCTACTCGCGCACCGGCAACACCGCCCGCCTCGCGGACGCCATCGTCGAGGGCGCGCGCTCGGTGCGCTTCGCCGAGGTGGACGCGCGGCGCCTCGAGGACCTCGCGCCGGAGGAGACGGTCGCGGCGTCGGCGTCCTGGGCCGAGAGCCGCGAGGCGCTGCGTGGGCGCTACCGCACGCTGGCATCCGTCGAGGAGCTCGTCGGCTACGACGCGATCGTATTCGGCTCGCCCGGGCGCTACGGCGTGATGGCGGCGGAGCTCAAGCTCCTCTTCGACCAGTGCGGGCCCCTGTGGACGCGCGGGGCGCTCGTCGACAGGGTCGGCTCTGCGTTCACGACCGTGCAGACGGCGCACGGCGGGCACGAGACGACGCTCTGGTCGATCATGACGCCGATGGCGACGCTCGGCATGATCGTCGTCCCGCCGGGCTACACCGAGCCGGCGATGTTCGCCGGCGGCAGCCCGTTCGGCGCGACGGCGACGACGGGGCGCGGCAAGCGCGGCGACTCGATCCCCGACGCCGACCTGGCCGCGGCGCGCGTGCAGGGCGCGCGCGTGGCGAAGGTGGCGGAGTGGGTGCGGCACGCGAAGAGCCACGAGGCACCCTCACACGGGCACCATCATCATCACTGACCTCGGCCCTCGGTCTACAGCCCTCGGCCCTCGGCCGCGGAACGGCGTACGCGGCGTGGCGGCCCTGTACGCCCTTCGCGCCGCGAGGAAGCCCGGGAGCAGGCCGAGGGCCGAGGGCTAGAGGAAAGTCAGCGCCTGCTTCCGCTCCACCACCCGGCGCAGCACGGGGTAGATCTCCGGGTCGAGCAGCTTGCCGCTCATCGTCGCCATGAGGTCCAGCGCCGCGACCGGCTCCATCCTCGGGCGGTAGGGGCGCTCGCTCGTGAGCGCGTCGTAGACGTCCGCGGCGAGGATCACGCGGCCGCCGACGGAGATCTCCGGGCCGCGGAGCCCGCGCGCGTAGCCGGAGCCGTCCCAGTGCTCGTGGTGGTCCTCGACGTAGCGGAGCGCCACGCCGAGGTGCTTCAGCGGCGCGAGGATCTGCATGCCGCCGCGCACGTGCCCCTTCACGTGCTGGTACTCCTCGTCCGTGAGCGGGCCGGGCTTGTAGAGCACGGACTCGCGGATGCCGATCTTGCCGATGTCGTGCAGGCGTCCGGCCATCCGTACGTGCTCGACCGTGTCCACGTCCAGCCCCATCTCGTCGGCCAGGGACGCCGCGAGATCGCCGACGCGCTGCGAGTGCCCGCGCAGGTAGACGTCCTTCGACTCCATCGCGAAGACGAGCGTCTCGGCCACGCTCACCGTGAGGCTGCGCAGCGCCTCCTTCTCGCGCTCGAGCTCCGCGGTGCGGAGCGCGACCTCCTCGCGGATGAGCTGCTCGACGCGCCGCTGCTCGATCGTGAGCTCGCGACGCCGCAGCGCGCGCTCGACCGCCTGCTGGAGGTCGGCGAGCTCCACCGGCTTCATGAGGTAGTCCATCGCCCCGCGCGACAGCGCCTCGGTGGCCGTGGGCGCGTCGTTCACGGCGGTGAGCATCACGATCGCGAGGTCGGGGTCGTGGGCGATCGCCTTCGGGACGAGGTCGAGCCCGGTCATGCCGGGCATGCGCACGTCGCACACCATGAGGTGGAACGCGTCGCGTCCGAGGAGCTCGAGCGCCGCGCGGCCGGAGTCCGCGGTCTGCACGTCGTAGCCGCGCGACTTGAGGAAGCGCGCGAGGGCGAGGCGGATCGTCTCCTCGTCGTCCACGACGAGGAGCTGCTTCACCCCGGGATCGAACACCGCGCCGACCGCGCGCGTGATGCGCGGCGTGGCCGGGGTGGGCACGAAGTCGGTCATGGGGAAAAGACCGATTGTTCCGCGGAGGCGTAACGGGATGAGGGGCCGCTAATGCGGCGGCCCTCGACCCTCGGCCCTCGGTCGTTGAGCCGCCGAGGGCCGGGGGCCGAGATCCATCAGTCCACGAACTCCACCTCCACCCGGTGCGGGATCACGCCCGCCTCCGCCCCGCGCTGCAACAGCACGCGCACCGCCTCGCGCCCGCGCGGGCCGTAGTCGAGCGTCCACTCGTTCACGTACATCCCCACGAACGTGTCGGCCTTGCCGCGGTCGAGGCCGCGCGCGAAGCGCATCGCGTGGTCCAGCGCCCCCGTGCGGTGCTCGAGCCCGTAGGCGATGCTCGCACGCAGGTGGCGGGAGATCTTGTGGACGAGCTCGTCCCCGAGGTCCTTCCGCACGACGTTGCCGCCGAGGGGGAGGGGGAGGCCCGTCTCGCCGAACCACCACTCGCCCATGTCGGCCACGAGGTGCAGGCCGCGGTCGCCGAACGTGAGCTGGCCCTCGTGGATGAGGAGCCCCATGTCCACGTCGCCGCGCTCGACCGCGTCCTCGATCTGGTCGAAGGGCGTCTGCACCGCCTCGAAGTCCGGCTCGTAGAGGCGGAGCGCGAGGTAGGCCGTGGTGAGCGGCCCCGGGACGGCGATGCGCTTCCCCTTCACGTCGGCCCGCATCGCCGGCGTCCGCGCGACGAGGCGCGGCCCGTAGCGGTCGCCCATCGACGAGCCGTGCGGCAGCAGCGCGTACCTGTCGGCGAGGTACGCGTACGCGTGGATCGACACGGCCGTGACCTCGAGCTCCCCGCGCAGCGCGCGCTGGTTGAGCGACTCGATGTCCTGCAGCTCGTGCACGTACTCGAGCCCCTCGGTGTCGATCTTGTGCTCGGCGAGCGCGTAGAACATGAACGCGTCGTCGGAGTCGGGGCTGTGGGCGACGTGGATGGTACGGGTCGTGGTGGCGGTCATCGTCTCGTGGAGTTGCTCTCGGTTCTCGGCCGAGAGCGATCTATTGCTTTTTCGCGTCCGCGATCGCCTGCTGGAGATCGGCCCTGTGCGCCTCGTACTCCGGACGCGTCTTGGCCATCTCCTCGGCCTCGGCGGCGAGGAGCTTCTGGCGGAACGTGCGCTGCGCCGCGGCGTCCCGGCGCATGCCGGCGGCGCGTGCGGCGAGCGCGAGGCCGAGCAGGTGCGTGGGGTCGTCGCGGAGGATGGTGTCCGCCTGCGCGGCGGCGGCGGCGGCGTTGCCGCCCACCTCGTGCAGGAGGCCGAGGTGGTAGCGCTGGTCCACCGAGAGCGGCTCGGCGGCGGCGAGATCCGCGTACGCCTGCACGGCCATCGGGAGGAAGAACTGCACGCTGTCCACGCGACCCTGCGAGGCGAGGCGCATGACGCGGTCGTGCAGCCGGTCGGCGCGCTCGGCGGGGGACATCTGCGAGATGTCGGGGGCGCGACCGGCCGGTCCGGCGTCGCCCGCGGGGAAGTCGAGCCCCGCCTGCGGGATGGCGTTCGACGGGCCGTCGAGCGCGCTGCCGCGGCGCGCGTTGAAGTTTCGGGCGGCGGCGAAGGCGACGAGCGCGAGCAGCGCGATGCCCGCGACGGCCCACGGCAGCGTGCTCCCTGCCGCGGCGGGGCGCCCGCCGGAGGCGGGGGCTGGCGCGGGGGCTGCGGCGCCCGCGGGCGTGCCGCAGCGGTGGCAGAAGCGCGCGCCGGGCGTGAGCGACGCGCGGCACGCCGCGCAGGTGGCGCCGCCGACGGCCGCGCCGCACTCGGCGCAGAACTTCCCGGCGGCGGGGGCGGAGCAGTTGGGGCAGAGCGTGGGGGTGGGAGCGACGGTCATGACCGGAAAGTAACGGCTGACCGCTTCGGGCGCGCGCAGCGCGCCGCTCGCCCATGGCTGGAGCCGCGAGCGCCGCTGACGGCTGACGGCTGACCGCGGCTTCTCAGCGGGTGGCCCTGACGCGGAACCCTCCGGGACACGCTGGTGCATCCCGGAGGGCTCTGCACTCGCAACCTGCTATCAGCCGCCGTCAGCCGTCAGCGGTCAGCTAGCTGGTATGCTTTCCGCCCGGCTCCGAGATCTTCTCCACCGTGCGCTCGGCCTTGCGGTCGCTGGCCTGGCGGACGATGTCGGCCTGCGCGACGATGCCGACGAGCTGGCCGCGCTCGTCGACGATCGGGATGCGGCGGACCTGCTCCTGGCCCATGAGGCTCATGACGTTGTCGACGTCGTCGTCCTCGCGCGCGGTGCGCGGGTCGGCGGTCATGACGTCGCGGACGCTCGCCTCGGCGCGGCCCTCGGCCACGGCGCGGACGGCGATGTCGCGGTCGGTCACGAGGCCGACGACGCGCTTGGAGCCTTCGGACTCGACGACCGGCAGGACGCCGACGTCCTCCGTCTTCATGAGCCGCGCGGCGTCGCGGATGGACATCTCGGGCGTGACGCAGCTCGGGTTCTTCGACATGAGATCGCGGGCTTTCATCGCTGATTCCTCCTCGCGTTGTGTCTTCAGGTGGCAAACAGGGGCCGGGGGCAATCCATGGGCCAGGGGCGGCCTGCGGCCGCAGTTCTCGGCTCCTCTCGGCGTATGGCTCCTCTTCTCTCGGTCTTCTACTTCGCGGGCCTTCGGCCCGCTCGTCGGTTCTCTACTTCGCCACGCCTTCGGCGTGGCTCGTCGGTTCTCGGCTCGCGCCGGGGGCGCTCGCCGGTTGCGATTGGCGGGTCAGCAACCGCAGGGCGAAGCCCCGCCGAGAACCGACGAGCGCCGCGCAGCGGCGCGACGTAGACAACCGACGAGCGGCCCGCAGGGCCGCGAAGTAGAGAACCGGGTGGAGAGGAGCCGTACGGAGAGAGGAGCCGAGAACCGCGGCGCGCAGCGCCGCTAGAACGTGACTGCTCCAGTCGCGGTCCGCCTCGACGGGCCACCAGCCGAGCCCGCCCTCCATGCGCACGACGCGCCCGGGCGCGGCGAGCGGCCGCTCGATGATACCGGACGCGTACACGCCCGTGCCGTTGCGCTCGACGGTGGCGACGCCGGCGCTGATGCCGAGCCGTCCCTCGTCGAAGGACTGCGCGGCGAGCCGGCGGGCGGGGAGGAAGGCGAGCGCTGCGAGAGCGACGGATGCGGCGAGAGCGCCCCGGCGCGCGGGGCGGAAGGTGCTGTCGGACATGATGCGTTCGAGCGGCTGGCGGGGCGCGGGGCGCGCGCGTGCAGCGAGGGGCGCCGCCGTGGTGGGCTTACACGAATGTAAATCCCGGAAGCGCCCGTCGGGTCACGCGGGGCTCCGATGGTCTTCCGACGTCGTGCTGCTAGCGCACGATGAGCTCCGTGATTCCCGCCACGCCCGGGCGGTCGTGCTCGAGGACCACGCGCACGCGGCTCGTCTGGACAGGCTCGATGCGCACGACGTTCGCCGCCGACGCCAGCGGGCGCTCCGGGACGCGCGAGCGGACGCGGGCGTCCGTCCAGTCGGCGCCGTCCCAGTACTGCACCGTGTAAGCGCGCGGCGCCGTCACGCCGCGGCCGTCGCCGTACAGGTACAGCTCCACCTCGCCCACCGTGCGCGGCGCGCCGAGGTCGAGCTCCACCCAGTCGGTCGCGTTGGGCGTGCCGTACGCCGTCCAGCGGTTGCGAGAGTAGCGCGTGAAGGCGACCTGCATGTCGTTCACCTGCTCGACGCGATCGCTCGCGCCCGTGAACGACGCGCTCGCGCGCGCGCCCCACGCCAGGTTCGGCGAGGGCACGTCCGTCGGCTCGGCGACGTCGCGCACGTCGTGGCCCCACGCCTCGAGCTCGGTGAGCCCCACGCGCGCGCCGGGCTGCCGCCAGAGGATCACCCGCACCTTCGACGCGGTCGCGCGCTGTCCCCGCGGCAGGCGCCAGGACTCCGGACGGCGCCCCTGGATCGCACCGCCCGCGCGCCCCGCCTTCGGGTACGGCTGCCATCGCCCCTCGAGCAGGAGCTCCACCACATAACGAGCGGGCGGCCGTACGCCCACGCCGTCGTCGAGGAAGTAGAGGCTCACCTCCTCCACGTCGCGCTCCGTGCCGAAGTCCAGCACGAGCGTGTCGCTCCCGACGCCGCGCCGCCCGCTCACCCAGCGGTTCGCGGGCGCGGCGTGGTACCAGCGGCTCCCGTCGACCAGGTAGCTCGTCGGCGTCTCCGGCAGGCCCGACGACGCCGTCACCCACGGGAACGCCCCGCGGCCGTTGTTCACGGCGAAATTGACCCACGCGAGGCTCGTGTCGCCGAACAGCCGGAGCTCGGGGCGCCGCTCGGGCAGTGGCAGGAGGACGCGCCCGACAGCCGCACGCCGCGCGGCGATGTTGCCGTCCACCTGCACGACCAGCCCCTTCCCGTAGCCGTAGCGCCGGCCGTCGCGGTCCCAGTGAATCGAGACACGGTGGCCGTGGTACGCGACGTCCTTCAGCGCCCACCACGGCCACTCCTCGGGCGCGAGCGGGTTGAGCTCGAGCGTCTCGTCCGCGCGCGGCCGCAGCCCGACCAGCCCGGTGACGACGAGGTCCGCGAAGCCCGAGTGGAAGTAGTGCTCCGAGTGCCACGGCGTGTCGTGCCCCTCCCAGCTCCCCGTGAACGGGTCCGCCGCCTCGGCCACGTACGGGCGGCCGCCCTTGCGCTGCGTGCGCGCGTAGCCGCGGAGCAGCCGGACGTAGTCCTGCCGCGTGACGACGTCCTGCCGGTAGTCGTTCAGCAGGTTCGCCATGGCGACGAGCGTCTGCGTCGTCGCGTACGGCCACGAGTTTCCGCTCCACCAGCAGCACGTCGGCGAGACGAAGAACTGCGGGTCGCCCCGCTCGGCGGTCGTCGGCCCGAAGGGCGCGGCGAAGTGCGCGCTGTCGAGCAGGAAGCGCCAGGCGCGCTCGTAGCCGGAGTCGGGAAGCGAGAACTGCCATGGCACGTAGCCGATGAGCTCGCGGCCGTGCGGGTCGCCGGCGTACTTCCCCGTCTCGTACGTGCGCGTCCCCGCCTTCACGCCCGTCCGCTCGTCGCGCGCGGCCATGTGGAGGAAGTGCTCGCGCCGCGGGTCCCACAGCGCCTCCTCGACGCGCCGCTTGAGGGCGAGCGCCTGGTCGCGGTACGCCAGCGCCTGCGCGCTGTCGCCGAGCAGTGCCGAGGCGTGCGAGATCGCCATCGCGTCGGCGTACATGTAGGAGTTCAGCGTGGGCCGGAATCCCTCCGCGCCCTCGTCGATGTCCTCGGTCTGGCGGCTGTTGATGTTGCGCTCCATCCCGTCGTGCAGGCCGTCCCACCTGAAGAGCCCGCGCGCGGGGTCGTATCGCTCCGCCACCCAGCCGGCGTACTGGCGCCTCATGTACGGCAGCACGCCGCGAATGAACGCGGTGTCCCCCCACACGAGGTACGTCGCCCACATCGCGTCGCCGTACCAGTTGCTGTAGCTCCGCGGCTGCGCGCCGGGCGTCTCGAACCAGTAGCGCGCGTAGTCGCGCGCGTACGTCCCGTCGGCCAGCCAGCGGAGCTCGTAGATCTGGTGGCCGAGCGGGCAGCTGATGGCGCCGTAGGCGCCGCTCCAGAACGGGCGGTCGATGAACTCGGTGAAGACGTACCCGGTGCGCGGGGAGGCGTACGTCATGTGCTTCTTCACGACCTCCCAGCGGTACCAGTACGTCCGGGTGATGTCCGCGTCGGGCGCCTCGAAGACCGGGACGTTGCGCTCGTACCAGCCCCAGTCGCGGTCGTCCCACCAGGTCTCCCAGGTGGGAATCAGCGGCGGCCGGCCGGGCTGCGCGTTCGCCGCGGTGGCGGCGAGCGAGCCGAGCATCATTGCCGCCACGCCGGCGGCGGACGCGCGTCGCATCGCCGTTCGACGTCCTGGGATCGTCCTGGCATGCGGTTCCGTCACGGCCGCACTCGAACCGTCACCGTCGTCGCCGCGTAGCCGTCGGTGGTCGTGGCGGTGGCGGGGAAGGTGACGTGGAGCTCGCGCTCTTCGGAGAGAACGGCGCGCGCGCCGCCGCTCGCCGCCAGCTCGATCGCCCTGCCGGGGGCGACGAGGGCGAAACGGTACGTCCGCCCCGCGAGCCCCTCCATCGCCACCACGTAGCGCCCTTCCACGAGCCGCTCGCTCAGCACGCGCGTCGACTCGGAGCGGTCGCCGATGGCGGGGTGCGCGGCGGGTGGGACGATGCTCCATCCACCCGTGAGCTCGACCGTGAACGTCGCGCTGTCGCGCAGAGGGCCGCGCACCGTCGCGTGAATGTCCCCCGGCGTCGTCTCGGCCGGCCGCCCCGTCGGCACCGCACCGAGCGGGAGTGCCGGCGAGAAGATCACCTCGAGCGGCGTGCGTCCGAGCGCGGGCTGCGCGCGCTCCACGTGCGCCTGGATGCGCCGCGCCTCCTGGCGCAGGGCGACGGTGACGCGTTCCTGTCCGACCGGCACATTCTCGACGCGCACCGAGTCCCAGTCCGGCGGCAGGTGCGGCGCGATGGTGATCCGCCCCGCCGGCGCGTCCACGTCGATGCCGAGCAGCCCGCGCACCAGCGGCGTGAGCACCATCGACGACGCAAAGAACTGCTGCGGCACCGCCGTGTCGAGCGGCTTGTAGAGGCGCCCCGAGATCACCTCCGGGTTCCGCCCGCGCGCCTCGCCGAACGTCGTGCGCGCCACGGCGTCGAGCGCCTGCCTGCCGGCGTGCGCGTTGTGGTAGCGGTACTGGGCGAGCGACACCCACCCCGTGACGAACGGCCACACCGCGCCGTTGTTGTAGTGCAGCGGGTCGAACAGCGGGCTGCGCGCCGAGAGCGGGCGCGCGCCCCAGTCCGTCGTGATCTCCGCGGACGCGAGCCGCGCGGCCATGTCCGCGCCGCGCGTCGGGTCCAGCACGTCGAACGCCATGGCCGTCGCCGGCCAGGCGGTGAGGCTCTCGTTGACCTTCCCGCCCTCGAGCAGGGCGAACGCGTACTGCTTCAGCGACGGGAGCCACAGCCGCTGCTCGAGAGTGCGGACGGCCTTCGCGCGGATGCCGCGCGCGTCGGCCGCGAGGCGCGCCTCGCCCATCGCCTCCGCCATGCGCGCGAAGCGCTCCAGCGACGCCGCCCACACGCCGCTCAGGTACACGTCGGAGAGGATCCCCGCCTGGAGGTCGCCCACCTCCAGCGCGCCGGCACCCGCGAGCGGGTTCTCCATGAGCCCGTCGCCGTCCGCGTCCTGCGCGCGCGACCACTCGTAGGCCTTCTTCAGGTGCGGCCACAGCTCGCGCACGAGCGCCGTGTCCGCCGCCTGCCGCCAGTACTCGCCGAACGCGAGGATCCAGAAGGGCGTCGTGTCCCCGTGGTAGAACGCGTACGGGTACGCGCCGAACCAGTCGATCTTCCCCGCCGCCTGCGAGATCTCGTGCGTGATCTTGCCGTCGGCGCGCTGGTACCTCGCGAAGAACCGCAGCGCGCCGTCGCGCACGAGCGCGGCGGAGCCGACGCTCGCGGCGGCGAGGGAGTTGATCGAGGCGTCCCCGCCGAAGAACCACCCGAATCCCGGCCGGTCGCTCGCGCCGCCCGAGAGCCCGTACCCGGCGACCATCCCGCAGCCGAGGTCGGCGTTGCAGACGAGCGACTCGTCGAGGTTCACCTTCGCCCACTCGGCGGCCCGGTTCAGCAGCGTGTCGGGCGAGCGCAGCGAGAGCGTCGTGCGTCGCAGCGAGTCCGCGTGCGCCACGCGCCGCCGCCACTCCCGCTCCGCCGCGCCCGGCTCCGACAGCCGGCGGTACAGCGCGAGCGCCTGCTCGCGCGGCATCTCGCCGCCGGCGAGGATGATCGGGATGTAGCGAGCGCGCAGGTCCAGGCTGCGCCCCGGCGGCTCGCCGAGCCGTGGCGCCGTGTAGCGCTCCCCCGCCCCGCCGACGCCGAGCACGAGCTGCGGGGGCGCGCCGCCGAGCATGTGCGCGGGGACGTCGGACGCCTGCGTGACCGCGGGGGAGCCGAGAAACGCGTTGACCTGGCGGCGGCTCTCGCTGAAGAGGAACGCGCGTGCGGCGTCGTTCCACACCATGTACTGCCCGCCGAGCCCCGCGGGCCACGCGAGGTGCACGTCCGGGGTCCAGCCCGCGACGACGTCGAGCGGGCGGAGCGCGTCCACCTCGAGGAGCATCACGACGGCGGGCTCGTCGAGCGGCACGAAGACGTGCTGGCGCACCGTGAACTGCTCGTGCGCGTACTCGATCGTCACCCCCTCCGGCCGCACGACGACCGAGCGCGCGACCTGCGGTCCCGGGATGGCCTCGGCGTACTTCGGGATGCGGAATGCGAGCTGGAAGTCGTGCAGCCACTTGTACGGCCAGGTCCACAGCTCGAGCCGCCCGTCCTCCGTCCCCATCGCGATCGCGCGCCGCCCGACGGCCGAGACGAACTGCCCGGCACGCGCGTCCCCGCGCAGCGCGAGCGGCGACTCGCCGACTGGGAAGTAGGGCACGGTACCGGTCGCGGGCGCGGGCTGCTGCGCCGCGAGGGGCGCCGCGAGGGCGAGGAGAACGACCAGTCGTGCGATCATGCGCATGGTTGGCTGGCTGGTCTCACGCGGAGACGCGGGGATGCCCGATCGTGCAGAAGAGACTCCGCGCCGGGCGAGTGTCAAGTGAAACCCCTTGACACCTCGCGCCGGCGGGTGCCTCGTCTCGGGCATGACGACCTCCACGAGGGCGGACCAGTCGACGCCGTTCGCGCCGCCCGCGCCGGCGGACGCGCCCGAGGCGCGCTCCGGCCTCGCGCCGTGGGTGCGCGCCGAGCTCCCCGTGCCGCCGCACCCGCGCGGACTCGCGTGGCTCGCCGCGGTCGGTCCCGGCGTCATCGTGCTCGGCATCTCCATCGGCAGCGGCGAGTTCCTCCTCGGCCCCGCCGCCTTCGTGCGCCACGGGCTCGCGCTCCTGTGGGTCACCGGCGTCGCGATCTTCTTTCAGACGATCTTCAACCTCGAGGTCATGCGCTACACCGTGGCCACCGGCGAGCCGGTGTTCACGGGCTTCATGCGCACGCGCCCCTCGGCGACGCTGTGGGCGTGGGTCTACACGCTGCTCTACTTCCTCCAGGTCGGCTGGCCCTCGTGGGCGGGCACCGCGGCGGGCGCGTTCTTCTTCCTCGGCGCGAAGCGCGTCGTCACGGCGGGCGACGAGCTGGCCGTGTACCTCGTCGGCGTCGGGACGTTCATCGCGTGCGTGCTCGTGCTCCTCGTCGGCCGCCGCATCGCGCGCACGCTCGAGGTGCTGAACTGGGTGATGGTCTCCGCGATCCTCGGCAGCTTCCTCGCGCTCGCCCTCGTGTACGTGCCGGGCCACGCGTGGCTCGCCGCGCTCGCGGGGCTCGCGGGGTACGACGTCGCGACGGGCTCGTTCTCCCTGCTGCCGAGGGGCGCGGACTACGTCCTGCTCGCCGCGCTCGTGGCGTTCTCCGGGTGCGGCGGCGTCGGCAACCTCGTGCTCTCCAACTGGGCGCGCGACAAGGGCTACGGAATGGGCGCGCGCGTCGGCCACATCCCCGGGGCCGTCGGCGGGCACCGGACGGCGCTCGCGAGCACGGGCTTCGCCTTCGCGCCGGACGCCGAGGGGATGCGGCGGTGGCGCGGGTGGTGGCGCATCGTGCGCGCGGACCAGTGGGGCGTGTTCTTCACGGGCGCGCTGCTCGGCATGGTGCTGCCGGCGCTGCTCTACGTGACGTTCCTGCCGCGCGGCACCGAGATCCGCGGGCTGGGCATCAGCGCGGCGCTCGCGTTCCGCGTGGGGGCGCGCGCCGGGCCGCTCATGGCCGGCGCCATCGCGTTCCTCGGCGCGTGGCTGCTCTTCAAGACGCAGCTCGACCAGCTCGAGGGGATGGTCCGCGCGCTCACCGACATGCTGTGGACGGGGAGCCGACGCGTGCGCGCCTGGCGGGGCGGCGACGTGCGCGCCGTGTACTACTCGGTGCTGGCGGCGCTCGTGCTGTGGGGCGTCCTCTCGCTCCGCCTCGCGGCGCCCATCGTGCTGCTGCAGGTCGCCGCGAACGTCGCGGGCTTCGTGTTCGTCGTCGCCGCGCCGCACCTGCTCTGGGTGAACACGCGCCTCCTCCCGCCCGCGCTCCGCCCGCCGATGTGGCGGCGCGTGACGCTGGTGCTCATGGCGCTCTTCTACGCGACGTTCACGGCGATGTCGGCGGCGTCGCTGCTGTGACGTAAGGACGCGACGGGCGCTTCGGGCACCCGTCGGCGCGCCCGTCACGTGAGATTTCCAATGCGGCGGCAAGGGAGGGGGAATCATCCGACGTGACGGCGTCTCTAATGTAGAAACGCCTGGTAGGACTCGTCGTCCTCTTCTGACAAGGCGGACTCGCTCACCCCGGGCCGGGCCGACGACGGGCCGGCGCCTCCGCCCCCCCGTCTCGACCGCAGCATGCCTCTCGCCGCCAGGCGCGCCGCCGGGCGCACCATGACGCGCCTCGCCGTCGCCGCCCTCGCGCTCGCGGCCGCCGGCACGCGCCCCCTCGCCGCACAGCGGCTGCAGTTCCGCTACCTCACGCCGGACGACGGCCTCGCCGCCTCGTGGGTGCCTGCCGTCGCGCAGGACCGGCGCGGCTTCATGTGGTTCGGGACCGTGCGCGGGCTGAACCGCTACGACGGCTACGCGCTGCGCACCTACCGGCACGACGCCGCCGACCTGACGTCGCTCGCCGGCAACCGCGTCAACGCCATCCACGTCGACGCCGAAGGCGCGCTCTGGATCGGCACGGACGCTGGGCTGAGCCGCTACGACACCGAGCGAGACGCCTTCGTCAGCTATCGGATCGGCACGGGGGACGACAGCCTGGCCGTGCAGAGCGTCGCCGCCGACGGGCGCGGGGCGATCTGGGTCGGCGCGAGCCGGGGTCTCTTCCGTCTGGACCCGGTCACGGGCCGCGTGACGCCCGTCGGGGCGAGCACGCCGCTCGCCTCCGCGAACGTGACGGCCGCGTTCCGCGACCGGGACGGGCGGCTCTGGCTCGGGACCGAGAACCGGGGGCTCTTCCAGGTCGACCCCGCGACGAGCGCCGTTCGCGCATTCCCCACGGGGCTCCCCGGCGCGGACATCCGCGACATCGTGCAGGACGCCGCGGGCAAGCTCTGGCTCGGCCTCTACGGCGGCGGCCTCGTGCGCTTCGACGCGCGCGCCGGCACGGTCGCGCGCCGGTACACCCACTCGCCCAACGACCCGCGCACCCTGGCGGCGGACCGCATCTACGCGCTCTTCCCCGCGCACTCCGGCGCCGGGCTCTGGATCGCGACGGAGAACGGCGGCCTCGACTTCCTCGACTACGCCAGCGACGCGTTCCGCCACAACCGCACCGACCCGAGCGACGAGACGGGGCTGAACAACAGCTCGGTCTGGTCCGTCGCCGAGGACGCGAGCGGCACCGTCTGGGTGGGGACGTTCAACGGCGGCGTCAACGTCTCCAAGCCGAACAGCGCGGCGATTCGCCGCTACCGCGGCATGGCCGGCAACGAGATGAGCCTCGGCGGCAACTCCGTCCTGAACTTCGCCGAGGACGGGCGGGGCGCCGTGTGGGTGGCGACGGACGGCGGCGGGCTCAATCGCTTCGAGCGCGAGACGGGCCGCTTCCGGCGCTTCAACACGCGCACGTCCAACCTCAACTCGGACGCGGTGCTCGACGTGGCGGTGGACGGCGGCGGCGCCGTGTGGCTGGCCACGTGGGCGGGCGGCATCAGCCGCTTCGACCCCGCGACCGAGCGCTTCACGGCGCTCACGCCGAAGACCTCGAGCATCCCGGACGAGAGCTTCTTCTCCATTCGGGTCGCGCGCGACGGCACGCTCTGGGCCGGGAGCTTCACGCACGGGCTCGTGCGCCACGACCGCGCGACGGGGCGCTTCACCGCCATCCCGATGGCGCGCAAGGGACAGGTCGAGTCGCAGATCCGCGACATCGGCGAGACGCGCGCGGGCGAGCTCCTCGTGAGCATCGAGGGGAACGGCCTCGTGATCCTCGACCCGCGCACGATGCGCCAGACGCGGTACGACGCCCTGACCAAGGGCCGCGCGGCCCTCAGCTCGAACGTCGTCCACATGGCGGTGGAGACGGAGCCCGGCATCGTGTGGGTCGCCACGGCCGCTGGGCTCGACCGGATCGACCGGAGGACGAACACGGTCACGCACCTCACCGAGCGCGACGGGCTCCCGAGCAGCACCGTCGTGGGCATCGCGCCCGACGACGACGGCAACCTGTGGATCGCGACGAACGGCGGCGCGACCCGCTACTCGCCGAGCTCGCGCCGGTTCAAGCAGTTTGCGGTCGCGGACGGCCTCCAGGGCACGGAGTTCCTCGGCGGCGCGGCCTACGTCGGGCGCGACGGCGCGATCTACCTCGGCGGCACCAAGGGCTTCAACGTCATCCGGCCCGGCGCCCTCGCGGAGAACCGGAGTCCGCCGAGGATCGCGTTCACCGGCTTCCAGCTCTTCAACCGCTCCGTGCCCATCGGCGCGCCGGGCTCCCCGCTGCGCCAGTCGATCACCGAGACCGACACGCTCGTCCTGTCGTACAAGCACTCCGTGTTCACGCTGGAGTTCGCGGCGCTCGACTACACGGCGCCCGAGAAGAACGAGTACGCGTACAAGCTCGAGGGGTTCGACCGGAACTGGAACCGCGTGGGGCGCCAGCGCACCGCGTCGTACACGAACCTCGCGCCCGGGCGCTACACCTTCCACGTCCGCGCCGCGAACAACGACGGCTACTGGAACTCGCGGGGGCGCTCCCTCGCGATCGTCATCACGCCGCCGTTCTGGGCGACGTGGTGGTTCCGGACGCTCGCGCTGCTCGCCGCGGCCGGCGCCCTGTGGCTCGTCGCGCGCTCGGCCATCCGCCGGCGGCGGCACCTCGAGGCGATGAACGCGCAGCTGGCCGCGGCCGCCGAGCGCGACCGCACGTCGCAGCAGTACCTCGAGCGCAACACCGAGGAGATCCTCCACGCCATGGAGCGCTTCTCCGACGGCGACCTCACCGTGCGGCTCGCGGTGGAGGGCGACGACGTCGTCGGGCGGCTGCGCGCGGGCGTGAATGCCGCGGTGCAGAACATCCGCGACATGGTGCGGCAGGTGCACGACGTGCTCGCCGCCACGGCCGCGGCGAGCCAGGAGATCCACGCGAGCACCGAGGAGCTCGCCGCGGGGGCCGACGAGCAGCTCCGGCAGACGACGCAGGTCGCGGGCGCCGCCGAGCAGATGGCCGCGAGCGTGCGCGAGAACGCGACCTACATCGCCGCCGCGGCGGACATGGCGCAGAAGTCCGGCGCCGGCGCGCAGGCGGGCGCGCGCATCGTGCGCGAGACGTTCGCGGGGATGGAGGGGATCATCGGCGCGATCGGCCGCTCGTCGCAGACCGTCGAGGCCCTCGGCCAGTCGAGCGCGCGCATCGCGTCGGTGACCAAGGTGATCGAGCACATCGCCGAGCAGACGAACCTGCTCGCGCTGAACTCCGCCATCGAGGCGGCGCGCGCGGGCACGGCGGGGCGCGGGTTCGCGGTGCTCGCCGCGGAGATCCGCAAGCTCGCCGAGAGCACGGCGGAGTCCACGGACGAGATCCGCCGCCTCATCGACGGCAACCAGCGCGAGGTGGAGGGCGCGGTGGCCGCCATGCGCACGGCGAGTGCGCGCGTGGACGCCGACCGCCGCCTCGTGGACGAGGCGAGCGCGGCGCTCGACGCGATCATCGGCAACTCCGAGCAGGCGCTCGACTGCATCCGCCAGGTGCGCGAGTCGAGCGACGCGCAGACGGCGGGCACCGCGCACATCAGCGAGAACGTCGAGCTCATGGCGCGCGTGACGCACGCGTCGGCGACGGGCACGCAGGCCATCGCGAAGTCGATCGAGCAGCTCACCTCCGACATCGCGCTGCTCCAGGCGCGCGTGGACCGCTTCCGCCTGGCCCGCGAGGAGGCGGAGGCGCGGCGGTCCGAGGGCGGCGTGGCGCTGCCGGAGGGCGCGGCGACGCCGTGGCCGCTGAGCGGGCGCACGACGTCGGAGCGAGAATAGCCCTCGGCCCTTAGAGATTCTCCTGGATGAACCGCGCGCTCAGGTGCACGTCGAGCTGCACCAGCGGCCCCTCGCCGGTGTTCTTGAAGCTGTGGACCTCGCCGGCCTTGATCACGAGGATGTCCCCCGCGCCGGCCTCGAACTCCACGCCGTCCACGACCCAGACGCCGCGCCCCTCGCGAATGAACTGGATCTCGTCGTAGGGGTGGCGGTGCGGCCCGGGGCCGCGGCCCGGCCCGCCGTTGAAGAGGAAGACGGAGACGTTCGTCCCACCCTGCTCGGCGCCCACGAAGTTGTGCGAGCTGCCGATGAGGGGGAGGTCCTCCTGGCGGACGCGGTGCATCGGTGCTCTCCTCAGGTGGTGGCGCGCAGGTCCTCGGCCCACCGCCGGCTCCGAGCGACGCCGAACGCCACGGCCGCGCTCCAGCACGCGCCGACGATGAGCGCGAGGACGCCCACCTCGCGCGCGAGCTGCCAGTTCGCCACGAGCGCGTACGCCGTCAGCACGCCGCCGACGAAGGCCCACGCGGCGTAGGCGCGCCACACGACCACGCGGCGCGCCCCCCGGGCGACGAGCGCGGCGAGCACGACGGTCGCGATGCCGAGCAGCCAGAGGAGCGCCACGGTGGCCGGACCCGCGACGTCGGGCGCGACGAGCGAGCGCAGGGCCGAGCTCTCGGGCGCCGGCTCGAGCCCCGTGGACATGAGGCGCGGCAGCGCGAGGACGATGGCGAGCGCGTTGGTGGCGACGATACCGGCGAAGGTGCCGAGCACGATGGCCGCGGCGAACGACCAGCGCAGCACGCGCGCGCGGCGCTCGCCCGGCGCGGGAGCGGGGACCATGGCGGCCAAGATGGGCGGCCCGCCGGCGAAGAGAAAGGGGGTGATGCCCCTCACGTGGCGCGCGGTTCTCCGACGTGCGCCCACGCGGCGCGCGCCTCCGCATCTCCTGGGTTGCGGACGGCGGCCGGCGTCAGAGTCGCGGCGGCCGCGAGCCCCGACCACCCGCGTTCGGCGGCGCGTCGAGCGGGCGCGCGATGGCCCACAGCAGGAGGTACAGCACGATCCCCGTGAACCCGGCGCCGCACACCGAGAGCATCGCGAAGATCACGCGCACGAACGTCGGCTGCATGCCCCACTTCTCCGCCAGCCCGCCGAGCACGCCGGCGAGGACCTTGTTCGAGCGCGAGCGCCAGACGCGCGGGACCGGCGTGAGCGGGGCCGCCGCGGGAAACGGCGAGTCGGGCGAGGGCGCGGCGTACGACATCGGCGCTCCATCGGGGTCGGGGCGTTCGGCGGCCGGCGGAGTGCTCGGCGGCGTGTCTGCTCCTCCTACGAGGGGCGCGGGCGCGTGGATTCGACTGCTGCTCGCTATCGCTTGGTGTGATACTCGACCAGGTCCCACCGGTTGCCGTAGAGGTCCGCGAAGACCGCCACGATCCCGTACGGCTGCTCGCTCGGCTCCCGAACGAACGTGACCCCCGCGGCGATCATCGCGCGGTAGTCGCGCCAGAAGTCGTCGGTCTCGAGGAAGAGGAACACACGACCGCCCGTCTGGTCGCCCACGCAGCGCGCTTGCTCCGGCGTGGTGGCGCGAGCGAGCAGCAGCGACGTCCCGCCGGAGCCGCCCGGCGGCGCGACGACCACCCAGCGCTTGTCCTGTTCCGGCTGGTAGGTGTCGTCCAGCAGCGTGAAGCCGAGCTTGCCCGTGTAGAACGCGATAGCCTCGTCGTAGTCCGCGACGACGAGCGCTACGTGCGCGATGCGCTGGGTCACCGCGCAGCCGGTCGAGAGAGCGCACCGAGCGCGAGCGCCACCGCCCAGCATCCCGCGAGCACGAGCGCGACGAGCCAGACGCCGACGGCCGAGCGCGCGCCGAGCGCGTAGCCGGCCGCACCTGCGAGCAGCGTCCCCGCGAGGAACGCGAAGGCCGCGCGCGGGCCCACGCCGCGCTCACGCGCGAGCCGACTCGCGGCCAGCGCACCGACGAGCGCCGCGGCGGCCATCGCGGCCATTCTGAGGTCGTGTCGCCGACTCAGCGCGGCGATGAGCGAGGCGACCAGGGGCGCCGCCGCGAACAGGGCCGCGAGCGGGCGGAGTGTGGGATGCGGCGCGTCGGGTCGCATGACTCTCGTAGGGATCACCGGTAGCCGGCTTCGAGCATGCCGCGTAGGCACGTGGCGCGGAGAGTTGCCTTGCAGTCCCACGGCGGCCGCAACGCCACGTCAGGTGGCTCGGCGGCGCACGAGGAGGGAGTAAGTATGCGGCAGCCGAGCCAGGTCCGCCGGAGGCGCTGCGGGGAACTGCGGCCAGAAGTGTTCCGGATGCTCGCGCAGGTGCTCGCACTCGAGCCCCGCCGCGATCAGCGCCGAGACGACGTCGCCGAGCGTCCACTGGTGCTCCCACGCCGTCGGCGTCTGCCCGGCCGGCTCGGCGAGCCCGGCGAGCCCGGCGAGGAACAGGCCGGGGAAGTCGTCGTTCGCGCGCGGCGTCGAATCGAAGTAGCTCGCACCGGCCCGCAGGCGGACGTCGGCGGCGGACGGGTCCAGCACCCAGTTCAGCGGATGCCCCTCGAAGATGAACGCGCGCCCCCCGGGCGCGAGCAGCCACGCCACGACGGCCGCCCAGCGCTCGATGTCCCTGACCCAGGGGAGCGCGCCCTTGCCCGTGTAGAGCAGGTCGGCCGTGCCGGCCAGACGCGCGGGCGGCGCGAGCACGTCCGCCTGCACCCACGACGCCGGCGCGCCGAGCAGCTCCGCCTTGCGCGCCGCCAGCGCGAGCATGCGCGCGCTCGCATCCAGCCCCACCACCTCGGTGGCGCCGAGCCGCCAGAGCGAGAGCGCGTCGAGCCCGTGGGAGCACTGGAGGTGGACGGCGCGTCCGCCTGCGCGCAGCAGCGGCGCGAGCAGGGACAGCTCCACCGGCAGCAGACTCGTTCCGCCCCCCCGGAGGAGCGCGACGTCCGCCTCGACCTCCGACGCATACTTGGCCGCGACGAGCTCCCACGCGCTCGCGGTGCTGCGCGCCAGCGCGTCGGCCCCGCCCTCCATGCCCGCCTCCCGTGCGGATCGGTCGCGCGAATCACGTCGCCCCCGCGGCACGTCACGCCTCGGCGGGTCGCCCCCCGAATGCGATGACATTTCCGTCGGGGTCCTCGATGTAGAAGTCCTTCGTGCCCCACGCGGTCGGCGCCAGCGGCCTGAGCACCGTCGCGCCGTTCGCGACGCACTGCGCGTAGAACGCTTCGATGCCGTCGACGCCGGCCGCCCCGTCCAGGTGCTCCTGCTCCCGCCGATATCGCCGCTCCTCGGCGTTCTTCGGCGCCTCCTTCAGGTGGAGCTGGAGCCCGTCCAGCTGCCCGATCGCGTAGAACCCGTCCCACGGCTCGCCGAACGCGAAGCCGAGCTTCCGATAATACGCGATCGAGCGCGCCAGGTCGTCCACCAGCAACTGGGGCGCGAGGGAGGTGACCCGCGGCCGCGTCGTACTCGTCGCCATGGTTGGGTCCTCGGTTGCGGGAGTGTGAGCTCGGGCGCCACGCGAGCCGGAGCGAAGGTCCAGAGAGGGTAGATGGGTGGCAGATCGAACCGGGAACATGGGTGACACCATGATGGTGGACCCTCGGGAGGTCGGCCATGCCCTGGTCGATGTACGCCGCCTGATCAGAGGACTCGTCTCGCGCCCCGCCCACTACCTACCACGCCGCCAATTGCC
>JBJMNJ010000418.1:0-5948 GCA_045804325.1 Gemmatimonadaceae bacterium | reverse complement strand
GCGGCGCGCACCGCACGGTCCATGGCGGCCGCGAGGCGCTCGCGCTCCACCGGCTTCACGATGTAGTCGAGCGCCTGCGCCTCGAAGGCCTCGAGCGCGTGGTCGTCGTGCGCGGTGACGAAGACGACGGTCGGCATCCGGTCCGCGCCGATCTCGCGCACGACCTCGAGCCCCGAGAGCTCCGGCATGTGGATGTCGAGCAGCACGACGTCGGGCGCGTCGGCGTCGATGCGCTCCACCGCGCTGCGCCCGTCCCCACACTCCCCGACGACCTCCACGTCGTCGCGCGCCGCGAGCAGCGCGCAGAGGTGCGCGCGCGCCAGCGGCTCGTCGTCCACCACGAGCACGCGGACGCGCGTCTGCCCCGCGCGCGCCGGCGCCGGACCCGTCACGCCTCCCTCCGCGACGCGGCGCCCGCCGCGCGGAACGGGATCTCCATCTCCACGGCGAAGCCGCCCTCGAGCGACCCGCCGGCGACGAAGCGGTGCCGCTCCCCGTACATCGTGCGGAGCCGCGCGCGGGTGTTGGCGAGACCGATGCCGTCCGCCGGCGCGCCGCGCGTCCCCACCCCGTCGTCGCTCACGCGGAGGCGGAGCATGTCGTTCCACCGCTCCGCATGCACCTCCACCCGCCCCGGCGCGGCGCGCGGCGTGATGCCGTGCTTGATGGCGTTCTCGACGAGGGGCTGGAGCACGAGCGCGGGCACGAGCGCCCCGCGCGCCTCGGGCGTCGCCTGCACGTGGACCGTGAGCCGGTCCTGGAAGCGGATCTGCTGGATGGCCGTGTAGTGGCCGAGCACCTCGAGCTCGCGCTCGAGCGACACCTCGGGCTCCGTGGCGCTCCGGAGCGAGAGGCGCAGCAGGTGGCTCAGGCCCGCGACCATCTGCTCGGCCTTCGAGGGGTCCACGGCGATGAGCGCCGTGATGGCGTTCAGCGTGTTGAAGAGGAAGTGCGGGTGGAGCTGGAGCTTGAGCCGCTGGAGCTCCGCGCGCGCCAGCTCGGCCTCGAGCTGCGCGCGCTCGCGGTGCGCGCGGGAGTAGCTCGCCGCGAGCTGCTCGTGCCACCGCGAGGCGTAGGTGACGATCGCGCCGGTCACGATGAGGAAGAGGACCTTCGCCCCCTCGTCGAGCGGAGAGACGGCCTGCGCCCCGCTCGCCGCCACGGGGCTCGCCACGAGCGCGAGCCGCCCCGTGAGCACGAGGAACGCGAGCAGCGCCACGTACTCGGCCACCGCGAGCGCGGCCGCCGCCGCCGCCGCGCGACGCGACGACGCCACCGGCCGCGCCGCGAGGATCACGAAGTACGCGAGGAAGATCGGCGTCTTGAGCGCGAGCGACGCCGACGACGCGGAGGCGTAGGCGCCGATGATGGCCGTCACCCCGGTGACGTCCACGACGGGGTTCACGACCGACAGCCACGCGGGGAGCACCGGCCGCCGGTAGAACAGGAGGTACTGCGCCGCGGTCCACACGAGCGCCGGCAGGAGCACGAAGACGTTCGTGCGGTTCAGCGCCGGCGTGAGCGACGGGCCGTACGCCACCGCGGCCGCCGCCAGCAGCGCGAGCACGATCGCGCGCAGCAGGTTGAGCTGGCGCTCCGCGCGGTCGCGCCAGGCGAGGAGGAGGTCGGGCGCGATGCGCTCGCCCGGCGCGCCGTGCGGCGCTGCGGGGGCCACGCCCGGCGCGTCCGGCGCGCCATCGGCGGGCGCGCGGGCGCCGGCCGACGCAGGCAGCGGGAACGCGGAGGCGAGCAGTGTGCGCATGCGCCCAAGGTGGCGCGCGGAGCGCCGCGGGGCAACGCTCTCGCGCGGGCCGAGTACACTTCCTGCGACGCCGGGCGGCGATGATCCGGCCGCCGAACCCTCCGCCCGTCGCGCGCACGCCCACGGCGCTCCAGGTCGAGTCGTGGCGCCTCCTGTGGGAGGAGCTCACGCTCGACGCCGCGGCGCTCGCCGAGATGCACGCCTGGGAGGCGCAGCGTCACGGAGCGCGCCCGGGGCTCGCCTCGCTCCTCGGCGGCTTCCTGCGTGGGCAGCTCTCGCTCGACGAGTTCCGCGCCGCGGTGGACGTGCGAGGGCGCGGGGCGTGGGAGGCGTTCGGCCTGCGCGGGATGTCGGGAGCCGCGTTCCTCAACCGGCTCGTGAAGTACGTCCCGGACACCACGGCGCTGGTGGCCGAGCTGCGCGAGGCGCTCCTGGTGCCCGCGGGCGAGGAGGAGGGGCGCGCGCGGCTGCGCCGCTTCGTCACGTACCTCCTCGAGCTCGAGCGCTACGTGGGGCTCGAGCGGCGGCAGCTCCAGCCCGCGCGCGCCGCGTTCTTCGTCACCGTCTGGTGGCACGTCCAGGACCCGGAGGCGTGGCCGGGCTTCCACCACTCCGCGCGCCGCGCGCTGGAGCTCGAGGAGGGGCTCTACGTCCCCACCGGCGACCCGGCCGCCGACTATTTCACGTTCCGCGACGTCTTCCGCGCACTCGCCGCCGCGCTCGCGCGCACCGGCTGGGAGCTCGAGTACCTGTGCTGGTGGCACGTGCGCCGCGAGCCCGACGAGCCGCCCGACGCCGAGTTCTACGAGCCGGGCCGCCGCCGGACGCCGGCCCGCGCGCCGGGCGTCTCGTCAGGCACGCCACACCAGCGCCCGACGCTCGTGCGCGAGCCGCCGCCCGGGGCGGAGCCGGAGCACGCCCAGCGCGCGCGCCGCGAGGCCGCCGTCGCGGAGCACACGCGCGTGCAGTGGCTCCTCGCGACGATCGGCCGGCGGCTCGGCCTCCGCGCCTGGGTCGCGGCCAACGACTGGCGCCGCGTCCACGAGGGCGCCGCGCTCGGCGCCCTGAGCGAGCGCCAGCTGCCGCCGCTCGGCCTCGACCCGGACTCGCAGCGCGTCGTGAGCCTCATCGACGTCGTGTGGCTCGCGCGCGGCGCGCAGGTGGCCGCGGCGTTCGAGGTGGAGATGACGACGTCGGTGTACTCGGGCATCCTCCGCATGGCGGACCTCGCGACGCTCGCGCCGAACCTGAGCTTCCCGCTGTACATCGTCGCGCCGGAGCGGCGCCTCGAGAAGGTGCGGCGGGAGCTGGCGCGCCCCGTCTTCCGACGGCTCGACCTGCCGCGGCGCTGCGCGTACTTCTCCGTGGAGGCGCTCACCGAGGCCGCCGAGAGCATCATGCGCTGGGGCACCGGGGCGGAGGTGCTCGAGCGGCTCGCGCGGCGGCTGGATGAGGACGCGTAAGGCTTGTGTAACCCCTTGTTGACATAGGTATCGACCGGCCGTATACCTATGCCAACAAGGGGTCCGTCTCCCGGGCCTCGCGACTCCCGCCCCCGCCTCGCATGGCCTCCGACCTGTTCACCGGCAGCCTCGACATCCTCATCCTCAAGGCCATCACGTGGGGCCCGCGCCACGGCTACGCGGTCGGCCGCTGGATCCGCGAGACGACCGCCGACGTGCTCGACGTGCAGGAGGGGGCGCTCTACCCCGCCCTGCACCGCCTCGAGCGGCGCGGCCTGCTCGCCGAGGCGTGGGGCGAGACCGACACCGGCCGCGAGGCGAAGTTCTACACGCTCACGACGGCGGGGCGCGCTCACCTCAAGTCCGAGGTCGGCCGCTGGACGCGCTACTCGCGCGCCATGACCGCCGCCCTCGCCGCCAACCGCGCCTAGCCCGAGGAGGTCCGCGTGAAGCGCTCGTTCCGCCTCTCCGACAGCGCACCCGACGCGCGCCGCGACGTCGCCGACGAGCTGCGCTTCCACCTCGACATGCGCACGAAGGAGTTCGAGGAGCGCGGCATGTCGCCCGAGGACGCGCGCCGCGCGGCCGTCGCCTCCTTCGGCGACCCGGAGGCCGTCGCCGCCGAGTGCCGCACCGTGCGGGAGGACCGCGGGCGCGAGCGCCGCGTCCGCGAGTGGGCCGGCGACGTGATGGCCGACGGGCGCCTCGCGCTGCGCGCGCTCCGCCGGAGCCCGGCCTTCAGCGTCGCCGCGCTGCTCACCTTCGCGCTCGGCATCGGCGCGGCGGCAGCCGTGTTCACCGTCGTCAACGGCGTGCTGCTGCGGCCCATGCCGTACGCGCGCCCCGACCGCATCGTGATGGTGTGGACCACCGGCGAGAACGGCGCCATCGCCCAGTGGCCGCACTCGGCCGGGAGCTACGAGGACGTTCGCGTGCAGTCGAAGGCGCTCGAGCACCTCGCGGCGTTCCGCGCCTGGGGCTACGCGCTCCAGACGACCGGAGGGGAGACCGAGCTGCTCGCCGGCTCGCGGGTCACGCCCGACCTCTTCACCACGCTCGGCGTGCGTCCGCTGCTCGGCCGCGCGCTCACGGAGTCGGACGCCGCGCCCGGCGCGCCCCGCGTCGCCATCATCGGCTACGACCTCTGGACGCGGCGCTTCGGCGCATCGCCCGCCGTGCTCGGGCGGGCGGTCACGCTGGGCGGCGAGCGCTTCACCGTCGTGGGCGTCATGCCGCGCGGCTTCGCCTTCCCGCGCGGGAGCGAGCTGCCGAGCGGGTTCGGCTTCCGGCCGCGCACCGAGATGTGGACGCCCCTCGCGTTCACGCCGCAGGACCTCGCGAATCGCGGGACGCTGAACCTCGCCGTGGTCGGGCGCCTGCGCGACGGCGTCACCCCGACGCAGGCGAAGGCGGACGTCGACATCATCGCCGCGCGACTGCGCGTTGAGAATCCGCAGACGTTCCCGGAGAACATGGGGCTGCGCGTGGTGACGCTGAAGGAGCAGGCGGTGGCGCCGGCGCGCCGTGGGCTCCTCCTCTTCATGGGCGCGGTGGGCATGGTGCTGCTCGTCGCGTGCGCGAACGTCGCCAACCTCCTCGTGGCGCGCAGCGCGGCCCGCGCCCGCGAGTTCGCCGTCCGCCGCGCGCTTGGCGCCTCGAGCGCGCGCCTCGTCCGCCAGCTCGTCACCGAGAACGTCGTCCTCGCCGTCCTCGGCGCGGCGCTCGGCCTGGTGTTCGCGGCTTGGGCGAGCGCGGCGGCGATGGCCGTCGTGCCCGGCGACCTGCCGCGCGCCGACGACGTGCACGTGGACCTGCGCGTGGTGAGCCTCACGCTCCTGGCGGCGCTCGCGGCGGGCGCCGCGTTCGGGCTCGCGGCGGCCGCCGGGGCCTCGCGCAGCGGCTCGCTCGCCGAGCTCCAGGGCTCGCGGGCCGTGGGGAGCCCCGCGCGGCGTTTCGGGCGGCGGACGCTCGTCGCCGTGGAGGTCGCGCTGTCGCTCGTGCTGCTCGTGGGCGCCGCCCTGCTCGGGATGAGCTTCGCGCGGCTCCAGCAGGTCGATGCGGGATTCCAGCCGGAGGGCGTCATGTCGGCCGGGCTCCTCATGCCGATCGCAGGCGGCTTCGACCCGGCGCGGGACGGGCCGACCTGGCGCCGGCTGCACGGCGAGTACGCGGAGCGCCTTCGCCACCTCCCGAACGTCGCCGCCGCCGGCGCGGTGAGCTCGCTCCCGTTGACCGGGGCCAACGAGGGGACGACGTTCAGCATCGTCGGCCGCGCGCCGCTGCCGCCGGGGAAGCGCCCGCGCGCCGACTACGCCGTGGTGGCGCCGGGCTACTTCTCCACGATGCGCATCCCGCTCGTGGAAGGGCGGGACTTCGACTCCCGGGAGGGCGCCGACGGGCCGTGGGCCGTCATCGTGAGCGAGGCGCTCGCGAAGGAGAACTGGCCGGGGGAGAGCGCCATCGGCAAGCGCATCGACACCGGGATCTTCCAGACCCGCGAGTGGGACATCATTGGAGTGGCGAAGGACGTCCGCCTCACGGCGCTCGACGCGCCGAGCCGGCCGGCGCTGTACTACTCGGTCGCGCAGCTGCCCTACCCCTACCTCAGCTACGTCGTGAGGGCGAAGCAGGGGGATCCCGCGGCGCTGCTGCCCGCGATGCGGCGCGAGCTCGCGGCCCTCGACCCGGCGCTGGCGCTGTTCGACGCGAAGACGATGGAGAGC
>JBJMNJ010000417.1:0-5626 GCA_045804325.1 Gemmatimonadaceae bacterium | reverse complement strand
GTGGCGACGCGCGGCGACGTGGCGCTCGCGCTCGCGCGCAAGTACAGGCCCGACGCCATCACGCTCGACATCATGCTGCCCGACCGCGACGGCTGGACCGTGCTCGACCGCCTGAAGCACGACGCCGACACGAGCCACATCCCCGTCCACATCATCTCGTCGGGCGACGAGCAGCGGCAGCGCGCCATCAAGATGGGCGCCTTCACCCAGCTCCAGAAGCCGGTCAGCCGCGAGCAGCTGGCCGACGCCTTCGACGACATCGCGGCCTTCGTCCAGCGCGGCGTCAAGCACCTCCTCGTCGTCGAGGACGACGACGCGCAGCGCATGAGCATCGTCGAGCTCATCGGCAACGGAGACGTGGTGACGACGGCGGTCGCCACCGGCGAGGAGGCGCTCGCGGCCCTCGGGGGCGAGGCGTTCGACTGCATGGTGCTCGACCTCAAGCTGCCCGACATGACCGGCTTCGAGCTGATCGAGCGCATCCAGAACGAACTCGGCCGGACGGAGCTGCCCATCATCGTCTACACGGGCAAGGAGCTGACCGAGAAGGAGGAGACGCAGCTGCGGAGGGTGGCCGACGCCATCATCGTCAAGGAGGTCAGCTCGCCCGAACGCCTCCTGGCCGAGACGACCCTCTTCCTCCACCGCGTCGAGGCGAACCTGCCCGAGCCGAAGCGGCGGGTGCTGGAGCAGATGCACCGCCGCGACCCCGTGCTGGCGGGCAAGAAGGTGCTCGTGGTGGACGACGACGTGCGCAACATCTTCGCCCTGACGAGCGCGCTGGAGAGTCAGAACATGGTCGTCGTCCACGCCGAGAACGGCCGCGAGGCCATCGAGGTGTTGGAGCGGACGCCCGGCATCCAGGCCATCCTGATGGACATCATGATGCCCGGCATGGACGGCTACGAGACGACGGCCGCGATCCGCGAGATGCCGCAGTACAAAACGCTGCCCATCATCGCGCTCACCGCCAAGGCGATGAAGGCCGACCGCGACCGCTGCATCGAGGCCGGGGCTTCGGACTACATCTCGAAGCCGCTCGACATCGACCAGCTCCTGTCGCTGCTGCGCGTCTGGCTCTACCGGCAGGAGGGCGCGCGTGGCTGAGAGCCGGCCGCAGAAAGAGGAGGAGCAGCTCGAAGATATCGAGGTCGAGCTGCTCCTCGAAGGAGTCTTCCGCTACTACGGGGCGGACTTCCGCGACTACGCCCCGGCTTCGCTCAGGCGGCGGGTGCGCGAGAGCGTGCAGCGCGAGGGGACGGGCACCGTCTCGGGCTTGCAGGCCAAGCTCCTGCACGACCCGGCGTGCCTCGAACGCTTCCTGCACACGCTCTCCATCAACGTCACGTCGATGTTCCGCGACCCGTCCTTCTACGTCGCCTTCCGGACGAAGGTCGTGCCGCTGCTGCGCACCTACCCCTTCGTCCGCGTCTGGCACGCCGGCTGTTCCACGGGCGAGGAGGTCTACTCGATGGCCATCCTCCTGCAAGAGGAGGGGCTCTACCCGCGCTGCCGCATCTACGCCACCGACATGAACCCGGTGGTGCTGCGCAAGGCCCGCGAGGGCATCTACCCGCTGGCCTCGATGCAGGAGTACACGTCCAACTACCTGAAGTCGGGCGGCAAGGGCTTCTTCTCCGACTACTACACGGCGCAGTACGAGCACGTCATCTTCAAGCCGTCGCTCAAGGAGCACATGGTCTTCTCGGAGCACAACCTCGTCACCGACGGCTCGTTCAACGAGTTCCACGTCATCCTGTGCCGCAACGTGATGATCTATTTCAACAAGGCGCTCCAGAGGCGCGTGCATAACCTGATCTACGACAGCCTCGTCATGTTCGGGGTCTTCGGCGTGGGGAACAAGGAGTCGCTCCGCTTCACGCCGCGCGAGGCCGACTACGACGAGCTGGACGCGGAGAACAGGCTGTACCGGAAGGTGAGGTGAGGGTGTCCGGGGAGAGGGTCGTCGTCGTCGGAACCTCCACGGGGGGCCTGGCGGCCATGCAGGTTCTGCTGCCCGGGCTCGCGGAGGACTTCCCCTGGCCGTTGGTCGTCGTGCAGCACCGCGGCAGGGAGCAAGGCAGCGAGTTGTGCAAGTATCTGCAACGCTGCTGCCGCTGGAACGTGTCGGAGCCCGAGGACAAGGAGCCCATCATGGCAGGGCGCGTCTACCTGGCGCCGCGCGACTACCACCTGCTCGTCGAGAGGGGCAACTTCGCCCTCTCGACCGAGGCGCCCGTCTACTTCGCGCGCCCCTCCATCGACGTGCTCTTCGAGTCGGCGGCCGACGCCTACGGCGCGGGCGTCGTCGGCGTCGTCCTGACGGGGGCCAACGGGGACGGGGCGCGGGGCCTGGCGCAGGTAAAGGCGGCGGGGGGCGTCGCCGTCGTGCAGGACCCGGCGACGGCGCGCGCGTCCGAGATGCCGCGGGCCGCCATCGAGGCCGCGAACGTGGACCGCGTCCTGCCGCTCCCAGAGATAGCACCCTACCTGAACGGCCTCGGCCGCGAGGCCGCGAGGTGAAGCACATGGCAGAAGCCGGGCCGCCGGACATCAACATCCTTCTCGTCGACGACAACGAGGGCAACCTGCTCGCGCTGGAGGCCAGCCTCGCCGCCCCCGACCGCAACCTCGTGCGCGCCTCCTCCGGCGACGAGGCGCTGCGCTACCTCCTCGACCACGACGCGGCCGTCATCCTGCTCGACGTGTACATGCCGGGCATCGACGGCCTTGAGACGGCGGCGCTCATCCGCGGGCGCGAGCGCTCGCGCGACATCCCCATCATCTTCCTCACGGCCGACAACGCGGGCGGCGCGCTCCTCTCGAAGGGCTACTCGCTCGGCGCCGTGGACTACATCCTCAAGCCGGTGGAGCCCGCCATCCTCAGGTCGAAGGTGGCGGTCTTCGTCGAGCTGTTCAAGAAGACCGACGAGGTCAAGCGGCAGGCCGCCCTGCTGCGCGAGAAGAACGTCGAGCTGGAGGACGCCAACCTCCGGCGACTCTCGATGCTCATCGAGCTGGGGCAGCGCCTCGCCGCCGAGCGCGACCCCGAACAGGTGCTCCGGAAGTTCTGCCACGCGGCGCGAGACATCGTCGGGGCGCGCCACGCCGCCGTCGGCATGTTCGAAGAGGACGGCCAGACGCTCCGGCATTCCCACGTCAGCGGCCACGACGCGGCCGCCGAGGGCGGCGTCCTCGAAACGGGGAACGCGCTCCTCGGCCCGCTGCTCGCCGGGCGGCAACCCGTGCGGCTCTGCCTGACGGACGGCGAGCGGTCGGCGGACGTTAAGTGGCGCGGGACGCCTGCCACGTCTTTCCTCGGCGCCCCGATCCTCTCGCCGTCGGGCGGCAACGGCTGGCTCTACCTGACCGACAAGCTCGACGCAGAGGAGTTCAGCGAGGCGGACGAGCGGCTGGCGGCGACCCTGACGGCACAGGCCGCCGTGGCTTACGAGAACGCGCGGCTCTACACCGAGACCGAGGCCGCCAACCGCGCCAAGGACGAGTTCCTCGCCACGCTCTCGCACGAGTTGCGCACCCCGCTCACAGCCATCCTCGGCTGGGCGCGCCTGCTGCGCGGCGGCAACCTCCCCGAGGGGGCGGCCGGGGGCGCTCTGGAGACCATCGAGCGCAACGCGAAGGCGCAGGCGCAGCTCATCGACGAGCTGCTCGACGTGTCGCGCATCGTGGCCGGCAAGCTCCGTTTGGACACGCGACCCGTCGAGCTCGGCCGGGTCATCGAGGCCGCCGTAGAGTCGGTGCGCCCGGCGGCGCGGGCCAAGAACATCCGGCTCGAAGTAGAGCTGGAGCCGCTCGGCGGCCCGCTCATCGGCGACGCCAGCCGTTTGCAGCAGGTCGCGTGGAACCTTCTGTCGAACGCCGTTAAGTTCACGCCCGAGGGGGGCCGGGTCGGCGTGCTCCTCCGCCGCGAAGGCCCCGACGCGCAGGTCAGGGTTGAGGACACGGGACAGGGCATCGGCGCTGAGTTTTTGCCGCACGTCTTCGACCGCTTCCGGCAGGCCGACGGCTCGACCACGCGCAGGCACGGCGGCCTCGGCCTCGGACTCGCCATCGCGCGCCACCTCGTGGAACTGCACGGCGGCGCGATCAGCGCGGACAGCGAGGGGGAGGGGCGCGGCGCCTCTTTCACCGTCAGGCTGCCTCTGGCAGCGGCCGACTCCATGGGCGCGGGGCCGGAACACGCGCCGGGAGGCGGCGTGAGCCCGTCGGCACCCCCGGCGGCGCTGAAGGGGCTGCGCGTGCTGGTCGTCGAAGACGAGACGGACACACGCCAGATGGTCGCCTTCGCGCTGACGGCGGCCGGGGCGGAGGTGAAGACCGCCGCGCGGGCGCAGGAGGCGCTCGACACGCTGGAGGGGTGGACGCCGGACGTGCTGGTCTCGGACATCGGCATGCCGGGCGTGGACGGCTACGCCTTCATCGGCGAAGTGCGCCGGCGCGAGGCCGACTCCGGCGGCCGACTCCCGGCCATCGCCCTCACCGCGTACGCCGGCATCGAGGCCCGGCGGAGTGCCATCTCGGCGGGCTTCCAGACACATCTGGCGAAACCGCTCGACCCGGCCGAGATGGTCGCGGTCGTCGCGAAGCTCGCCGGGCGGAGCTTTTGAGTTCTTAGAGCAGGGGCGCCACACGACTCGGGCGCGCGGGTTAACTTATGACTTCGGGCACGGGTGCACAGATGCAATCGCAAGAGACAGTCAACATCCTGATGGTGGACGACCGCCCGCAAAATCTGTTGGCGCTCGAAGCCGTCCTCGGCGACATGGGGCAGAACCTCGTCAGGGCTAATTCCGGGAGGGAGGCTTTGAAGCATCTCCTCGACCGGGAGTTCGCGCTCATCCTGCTCGACGTGCAGATGCCCGAACTCGACGGCTACGAGACGGCGGCGCTGGCGCGCGAGAGGGAGCAGACACGACACACGCCGATCATCTTCCTCACAGCCATTAACCAGTCGGAAGCGCAGATGTTCAAGGGCTACTCGTCGGGCGCGGTCGATTACATGTTCAAGCCCTTCGTGCCGGAGGTGCTCCGGGCGAAGGTGTCCGTCTTCGTCGACCTGTACCGGAGCACGCAGGAGGTCAGGCGGCAGGCGGAGCTGCTCCGGCGGGCTAACGACGAGCTTGAGAACGAAATCGTCGAGCGCCGCAAGGTCGAGGAAGCCCTCCACAAAGTTCAAGAGGAGTTGGAGGCGCGCGTCGAGAGGCGGACGGATCAGCTGGCGCGCGCCAACGCGGAGCTGGAGGCGCAGGCTGCCGAGCGCCTGCGCGCGGAACAGGACCGGGCGCGCCTTCAGGAGGAGGTCATCCGGATGCAGGCGGCCATGCTTGAGGAGCTGTCCACCCCGCTCATCCCCCTGAGCGACGCGGTCGTCATCATGCCGCTGGTCGGGACCATCGACTCGAAGCGCGCGGAGCAGATTCTCGCGGTCGTGTCGCAGGGCGTCGTCTCGAAGGGGGCGCGCGTCGCCATCATCGACATCACGGGCGTGCCGATGGTGGACACACACGTCGCGAGCGTGCTCATCCGCGCGTCACAGGCCGTGCGGCTGCTCGGCGCGGAGGTCGTCCTCACGGGCATCCGCTCAAGGGTGGCCCGGGCGCTCGTC
>JBJMNJ010000416.1:0-2756 GCA_045804325.1 Gemmatimonadaceae bacterium | reverse complement strand
GTACCGGTTCAGGATGGGAAGCAGCGGCGGCTCTCCCGCCTCGTCGTTCGGCTCGATCGCGTCGAGCAGGCGACCCACGGCGCGCTCGCTGTAGGTCTGTAGGCCGAGCTCGCGCATGTCGCACCCGTGGGGGCGCACCTTGGCGCCGACGAAGGCGTCGACGACGCGATAGACCTGCGGGAAGAGCTGATGCCGCGAGCGCATCGCGAGCTTGGGCCTCTGCTGCGTCGTGCTCTCGGTGAGGCGGCGCACGACCTCGCGGGCGATCTCGAACTTGATCGTCTGAAGATGTGTGCTCGCATAGTACGCCTCACGGTCCTGAAGCTCGCTCGCGAAGCCGCCGCCGATGCCCAGCGGCCCGGCGTCGTACGACACCTGCGGCTTCACGAACACCGCGGTCGGATTGCGGTCCGGCTCCAGGTCCAGCGCCTCCATCGCGTTGACGTCGGCCTTGATCAGGTTGCGGCGCAGGTCGACTGCGTAGCCCTCGACGACGGGAAAGCGCAGCTCGTAGCGCTGGCGCGCAGGCAGCGCGCGGACGTGGTTCTTCGGCCTGTCCTCCGTCGCCCTCGACCCGGTCTCTCGCCCCTTGAAGGGGATGAGCGAGAACGGCACGCCGTACACGTCCACGTACTCGGCGGTGAGCAGGCCCGTCGATCGGTCCGGCGTGTAGTCCATGCGCCGTAGCCCGCGCCCGACGACCTGCTCGCAGAGGAGCTGGCTGCCGAACGCGCGCAGACCGAGGATGTGGGTGACGTTGTTGGCGTCCCACCCCTCGCTGAGCATCTGCACGCTCACGACGCAGCGAACCTGCTCGCCCGGCTCACCCGGCTTGCCGACCGTCGCGACGATCTCGCGCAGCCGCTCGGCCGCCTCCCTCTTGTTGGCCGCGGCATCCGTCGCCTCCGCCTCGGACAGGAGCCTGGAGTCGATGCGGAGCGTCGGCCGGAAGCCCTCGCGATTGCTGAAGAGCTCCGGAAAGAGCTTGCCGGCGCCGTACACCGTGCGCGTCTTCGGCTTGCGGCCGCGCCGTGCGGGCGCGGGCGTCTCCTCGTCCTCGTCCGGCTCGTCGTCGTCGCCCTGATCGACCAGGATAGTCTCCTCTCCGGAGATGTTCCGGTAGAACAGCTCCGCGATGTCGACGTTGTCGCAGACGATGATGAGAACCGGCGGCGTGTGCTCCTTCCCCGGCGCCGCCTGCTCGATGTACTCGAAGCGCTCCTTCCACTGCGAGGCGAGCGTCGTCAGGGCCGGCTCGGCCTCCCGCCACACCACTTCCGGCTTCGGCTACCCGCCCGGAAGCTTCTCCCCCGCCTGCAGGCCGTCCACGATGTGCCGCCACAGGGCGAAGAACTCCGGTGTCGGCCGGCCCGTGTTCTCGGCCACAGGCAGGCGCGGGATCTTCACGATCCCGCTCTCGATCGCGTCCACCAGCCCGAAATCGCTCACGAGCCACGGAAAGGGAGAGCCCTCCACGTAGCCGCTCCCGTGCAGGTAGAACGGCGTCGCCGAGAGGTCGACGCAGAACTTCACGCCACAGGCGGCGTTGATGCGGTCGAGACCCGAGACCCAGACCGTCGCTTCCTCCCGCTCCTCGCGCTCCTCCCGGGACAGTGGCTCGTCCTCCGCGACCAGCTTCGGGCGGTACGCGTGGTGCGCCTCGTCGTTCAGCACCATGATCGGGCCGCGCTCGTATAGATCGCCGAGCACGCGGCGGGCGAATGCGTCGGGCCCTTCCTCGCCCTTGTTCACGACCGCGTAGCTCTTCCCTCCCTCGACGTGCTCGCCCTCCGGGTTGAACTGGTGCCAGTTCGCCACGAGCACCCGCCCCTTGCGAAGCTCGGGAATCAGAGCGGTGGGCACGACGTCGAACGCCTCGTAATAGTTGTCCGCGCGCTCGGGGCGCAGCACCTGGAGGCGCCCGAGGATCGTGAGGTTCGGGCAGACGACGAGGGCCGCGTCCGGAAAGCGTTCGTCGCCCGACACGCGGCCGCGATTGCAGAACGCCCAGGCGATCGTCATCGCCATCACGACCGTCTTGCCGCTCCCCGTCGCCATCTTGCAGCCGAGCCTGACGAGGGGCGCGAGCCCCGCCTCGTTCGGCACGTCGGCGAGTGTGGGATACAGCGCACGCGCCGACGGCTCGATGAATGAGACCGCCTCACGACTAAGCAGGCGCTTGTAGTCGTCCACGCCCAGCTTCGGCGTGAAGCGCGGCCTGCGCCCCGAGCCGAGAATCTCGACGAGGTAGACGATGGTCTCCAGCGCCTCGCGCTGGCAGAAGAAGAGCCGGCGCGGGCGATCTTCGCGGCTCCAGTGCGCGAGGAGCTGCTTGGAGACGGCGGTCGCGCCCTCGTACTTCAGGTCGCGCCAGCGGCGCACGTCCTCGCGGAGCGCGTTGACGAGCGGCAGGTCGTCGCGCTCCTCCTCCGCCAGCAGGTTGAGCTGCGACCCACCCGTACGCTCGGTGCGGTACCAGTAGCTCGCCGGGCGGCGCCCCGGGTTCTCGCTGGCCTCGCCCGTGTTGGTGTCGTAGAGCCAGTGATTCGTCGGCTCGTCGTACGGTGGACAGAGGATCGGGCTCCTCGGCGCCTGGAGCGGCAGCACCTCCTCCTCGCGCCGCTCGGCGACCGCGGCCGCGCCCCGTCTAGCGCGCGGCGGCACGGCGGCCCTCCACGCGGTGCACGCGCATCACCTCGTTGCCGCGCGGATCGATCACCTTCACCGCCACACGACCGTTCGGTCCGGGCTCGAAG
>JBJMNJ010000415.1:0-16310 GCA_045804325.1 Gemmatimonadaceae bacterium | reverse complement strand
GGACTCGCGGGGGCCCGCCGGCCCCCCGACCCACAGCTGACCCTGCGCGTCATCCGCGTAAAGAAGTCCAACAAAATGAACTGGCCCAGCGTCATCGTCGTCGTGAAATATGCCTGGCCGCGACTGATCTCGCTCACCCGTTTCACGAAGTCCACCAGTGCGCGATCGCGGGCGAGCATGAAGGTGTTGATCATGATCCCCGACTTCCGGCACGACGCGACTTCCTGCAGCGTCTTCTCGATCACCGTGACGTCGAGCCCGAACGAGTTCTTGTAGATCTGCCCATTCGGCATCGTCAACGCGCTTGGCTTGCCGTCGGTGATCATGATGATCTGGCGCATGTCCTTCTTCTGCGCCATGAGCAGCCGCCGCGCGAGCTTGAGCCCCTCGGCCGTGTTCGTGTGGTAGGGCCCCACCTGCGAGTGCGCCAGGCGCGCCAGCGGGATCTCCTCGGCCGAGTCGTGGAAGAGGACGACGCGGAGGGTGTCGCCGGGGAACTGCGTGCGGATGAGGTGCGTCAGCGCGAGCGCCACCTTCTTCGCCGGCGTGAAGCGGTCCTCCCCGTACAGGATCATCGAGTGCGAGCAGTCGAGCATGAGCACCGTCGCGCAGCTCGACCGGTACTCCGCCTGCCGCACCATGAGGTCGCCGTAGTCGAGATCTATCGGGACACTGAGGGACCCCGTACGAGCCAGGGCGTTCGTCAGCGTCTCGTTCACGTCGAGGTTCAGCACGTCGCCGAACTCGTAGTGCTTGCTCGACGCGTCCGCCTCGATGCCCGTCGCGAGGTACGGCGTGTCGTGGCTCCCGAAGCTCGACTTGCCCAGCGAGCCGAGGATGCCGCGCAGGGTCTTGTAGCCGAGGAAGTCGATCCCCTTCTCGGTGAGCTGGAACTGCACGTCCTTGCTCGCCGCCTGCGCGAGCCCGCCGGGGCCGGTGACGTGCTGGTGCCCCTGCGGCATCTGCGGCGGCGCGTCGGCCTTGAGGTAGCCCTCGGCCATCAGACGCTGTACGAGGTCGTCGAGGAGCTTGGCGAGCTTCGCCTGCGACTCCTCGTCCCCCTCGCCGCGCAGGGCCTCGAGCATCTCCGGCGTGAACTGCCCGCTGTCGACGAGGGCCTTGAGGATGGCCTCGCGGAGGGCGTCCATGGAGCGGTCGCTCTCGTCGCCGCCGAACTCCCCCCAGTACGGGTGGTAGCCCTTGCCCCCGGCGAACCCCGAGTCGAGCAGGAAGTCGGCGAGCTTGTCGAGCAGCGCCTGGAGGTCGACCGCGTCGGCCATCTCCGGGCTGAACTTCGTGTACGTGTGGAAGCGCATCCGACCCCTCCGCTCGCGGCCCTCGGCCCTCGGCGGCCGCTCGGCCGAGGGCCGAGAGCCGAGAGGAGCGCTCGATCGTCCTAGATACTACCGAGAATGTACTCCCCGATGTTCCCGCATGCACGCGCCTAGCAGACCGTTCGCGCCCCCATTCGCCGCCGCCAACCCGTTCCGGGTGCTGTGGCGCCACCGGAACTTCCGCCTCTTCTGGGTCGGGCAGACGCTCTCCCTCGTGGGGACGTGGATGCAATCCATGGCGCGCGGGTGGCTCGCGCTGGACATCAGCGACAGCGCGTTCCTCGTCGGGCTCGTCAGCGCGGTCGGGGCACTGCCGATCCTGCTGCTCTCGCTGCCCGCCGGCGTGCTCGTGGACCGCACGGACAAGCTGCGCCTGGTGATCGCCGCGCAGTCGCTGCTCCTGGTCGAGGCGGCGGTGCTGTTCTGGCTCACGTCGAGCGGCCACCTCACCATCGGGGTGCTGCTCGGCCTGGCCGCGCTCGACGGCGTCGTCCTCTCCGTCGAGATCCCCGCCCGGCAGTCGCTGATGGTGGAGCTCGTCCGGCGAAAGGACCTCCCCGACGCCATCGCGCTGAACTCCAGCGGCTTCAACCTCGCGCGCATCGTCGGCCCGACGGCCGCCGCGGTGGTCACGGCGCGGCTCGGGATCGCGTGGTGCTTCGGCCTCAACGCCGCGAGCTTCGTTGCGGTGCTCGCCGGGCTCCTCCTCATCCGCCTCCCGGACCGCACCCTCGAGCCGAGCGACGCGCCGCCCCTGCACGCGCTTCGCGAAGGGCTCGCGTACGTGTGGGGCACGCCGCCGCTTCGCACGCTCGTCGGGCTCACGGCCGTCTACGGCATCTGTGGCATTCCCTACCTCACGCTGATGCCCGTCATCGCCCGCGACGTCCTCGGCGCCGGCGTCTCGGGATACGGCGTGCTGCTCGCGAGCCTGGGAACGGGCGGGCTCGCGGGGGCGCTCTTCCTCGCGGGCCCGGGGCGCCGGCTGCCGCGCGGCGCGATGCTGCACGTGGCCTGCTTCGCCTTCCCGGCGCTGCTGCTCGCGTTCGCGGCGGCGCGCGGGCTCGCGTCCGCGGGGGCGCTGCTCTTCCTCGTGGGCGCCGCGATGATCCTCACCAACGCGCTCGCCAACGGGCTGCTCCAGTCGCTCGTCGCCGACGCGATGCGCGGGCGCCTCATGGCGCTGTACTCGCTGGTGGTCGTCGGCCTCGCCCAGGTGGCGGGCGCCTTCGGCGCGGGCGCCGTGGCCCGTGCGGTGGGTGCCCGCGCGGCCGTCGCGGCGGGCGCGGTGGTGATGCTCCTGTACGCGGCCGGGGTGAGCGCGCGAAGGCCGGAGCTGCGGCGCCTGTAGGCGCGGCCCTCGGCCCTCGGCCCTCGGCCCGAGGGCGCTAGGGAAGCCTCCGCAGCCGGAGCGTCTCCACTACCTCGAACCCCAGCGCGTCCCACGCCGCGGACGACAGCGGGTTCTCCGGCGCGTTGTGCAGGCGCACCTCGGTGAGCCCGCGCTCGCCGCACCAGCGGATCGCGGCGCCCATGAGCGCGTGGAGGACGCCCTGGCGCCGCGCGTCGGGGACGACGTAGACGCTCGACACGTACGCGTAGCTCGACGGGTAGAGCAGGGGCGAGCCCTGCGCCTCCACGCACCGGAGGATCCCCACGGCCGCGCCCTCGCGCTCCGCCAGGAACGTCGTCTCGTGGCGCGACTCGAGCTGCGCGGCGAAGAGCGGGCGCGCGCGCGAGGGCGCGTCGGGGCGGAGGCGGCGGTAGACGGGATTGTCGGCGTGCTCGCGCAGCAGGGCGATGCGGAGCGCCACGACCGTGTCGAGGTCGGCCGGTCCCGCGTAGCGGACCCGCACCGCCTCGGCGGACGGCGTGGCGGCGCGCGGGCCCGCCGCGCGCTGCGGTCGGGCCTCCTCGCCGCCGCGGGCGGTCACGCCGAGAGCCCGCCGCCGAACATGTCCTCGTTCGGGCGCCGGCGCCGGGGCTCGTGCTGCGCGCGCCCGTACGCGCCGGTGTCGGAGCGCGAGATCTTCTTGCGCGCCACGAGCGACTCGAGCACGAGCTCGCACGCCGCCGCCGTCGCCGCGTGGTCCGACGCCGGCGCGAGGCCCACGTCGCGCACGAGCGCGAGGAGCCCCGGCACCGTGCGGAAGCCGTCGTGGGCCGCCCGCGTGGACACGTCGTCGCCGACCTGCAGCGCGCCGCCGGCGTCGAACCACATCACCATGTCGTCCGTGTCCGCCCCGCCCGCGCGCTCGCGGAACGTCACGTCGGCCGCGCGGCGGATGAGCTCGCGCGCGATCGCCTGCCCGCCCACGAGCTCCCCCTCGTACTCGAGCTCCATCTTGCCGGTGATGGCGGGGAGTGCGGCGTAGATGTCCGAGATGCGCGGCACCACCTCCGCCTCGCCCGCCTGGAGCGCCCGCCGCTCGGCGTTCGAGATCACGTTCTCGAGCACGGAGATCGGCATGCGCTGCGAGACGCCCGACCGGCGGTCGACGCGCTTGTCCGTCCGCGCCTCGAACGCCACGCGCTCCACCACCTCGGCGACGAAGTCGGGGACGCGCACCGGCAGCTCTCCGCCGCGCCCCGTCCACGCCTCCTGGCGCGTGATCTCCATCCCGAGGTCGACGGTCTCGGGGTAGTGCGTCACGACCTCGCTGCCGATGCGGTCCTTCAGCGGCGTGATGATCTTGCCGCGCGCCGTGTAGTCCTCGGGGTTGGCGGTGAAGCAGAGGAGGACGTCGAGCGGGAGCCGCACGGGGTAGCCTTTGATCTGGACGTCCCCCTCCTGCATGATGTTGAACAGGCCGACCTGCACCTTGCCCGCGAGGTCCGGCAGCTCGTTGAGGGCGAAGATCCCGCGGTTGGCACGCGGGAGCATGCCGTAGTGGATCGTGAGCTCGTCGGAGAGGACGTGACCGCCGCGCGCGGCCTTGATGGGGTCGACGTCGCCGATGACGTCCGCGATCGTCACGTCGGGCGTCGCGAGCTTCTCGACGTAGCGGTGGTCGCGGTCGAGCCACGCGATCGGCGTGTCGTCCCCCGCCTCCTCGACGAGGTTGCGCGCGTACTTCGAGATGGGGCGGAAGGGGTCGTCGTTCACCTCGCTTCCCGCGACGATCGGGATGACCTCGTCGAGGAGCGTGACCAGCGCCCGCAGGATGCGCGACTTCGCCTGCCCGCGCAGCCCGAGCAGGATGAAGTTGTGCCGGCTCAGGAGGGCGTTGACGATCTGCGGCATGACCGTCTCCTCGTAGCCGATCACGCCCTGGAAGATCGGCCCGCCGGCCTTGAGCTTCGCGAGGAGGTTCTGGCGGATCTCGTCCTTGACGGACCGCTGCCGCCGCTCGGCCGCGCCGTACCGCGACTTCTTGAGGGCGCCGAGTGTCTCGGGGTAGGACGCCACGTCTATCTCCAGCGACATGCGTTGACCGCCGGCGCCGCGAGTGCCGCGCGCCGGGCGCTCCTGTGAAGATTCCCGGCGGGGGGGAAGTTCGCAACGGGACACGAGAAAGCAGAAAGGAGAGAGGAGTAAGGAGAGTCCGCTTCCACTCCTTACTCCTCTCTCCTTTCTCGCCCTAGTCCGCCGCGCTCACCTGCACCAGGTTGTCGTAGAACACCGGCCCGCCGCCGAGGTCGGTCACGCCCTGCGAGGTCGTGTCGTTCGCGTTGCGGCCATCGGGCGCGAGCTTGCCCCACCAGATCGACGGCGCCCACGCCACGCCCTCGCGCACGCCCTCGCCCACGCGCAGCACCGCCGTGAAGTGGCCGCGGTCGTTGTGGACGACGACGCGCGCACCGTCCGGGAGCGCGCGGCGCTCGGCGTCCGCCCGGTGGAGGTGCACCTCCGGCTCCGCGCCGCGGCGCAGCGACTCCACGTTCACGAAGGTCGAGTTCAGGAACTGGTGGCGCGGCGAGGAGACGAGCACCAGCGGGTAGCGCGCCGCGAGCTCCGGCGCCGTCTCCGGAAGCTCGCGCGGCGGGATGTACGTCGGGAGCGCGTCGAGTCCCATGCGTGCCAGGCGCTCGCTGACGAGCTCGCACTTGCCGCTCGGCGTCGGGAAGCCGCCCGCCTCGAAGGGCACGAACGGGGAGGGAAGCCCGAGGCGCACCCAGCCGCGCTCCATGAGGGCGTCGAACGTCACCCCGCGCATGTTCGGGTGGTCCGTCTCGAGCGCCTGCCTGACGAGCGCCACGTCGTCGTCGCGCAGACACGCGTGGTCCATGCCCATCCGCGCGGCGAGGCGGCGGAAGATCTCCGCGTTCGACAGCGCCTCGCCGAGCGGGGCGATGGCCGGGCGGTTGAGCGACGCGTACAGGTGCCCGTACGCGAAGTGCACGTCCCAGTGCTCGAGCTGCGTCGTCGCCGGGAGCACGACGTCCGCCCAGTCCGCGGTGTCCGTCTGGAAGTGCTCGAGGACCACCGTGAACAGGTCCTCGCGCGCGAGCCCCCGGAGCACCGCGCCCCGGTCCGGCGCCACGGCGGCCGGGTTGGAGTTGTAGACGACGAGCGCCTTCACGGGCGGCCCGCCCACCCCCGCGTCGGCCCGCGTGAGCGCCTCGCCGAGCTTGATCATGTTGATGGTGCGCGGCCGCGGGTCCGGCATCAGGTCCGGGCGCGCGAGCTTCTGCTTGTTGAAGCGGAAGTTCGCGCTGGTCGACAGGCACACGCCGCCGCCGGCGCGCCGCCAGTGGCCGGCGACCGCGGGGAGGCACGCGATGGTGCGCACCGCCATGCCGCCGCCCGCGTGGCGCTGCAGCCCGTAGTTGATGCGCACGAACGCCGCGCGCGCGCGGCCGTACGCGCGCGCGAGCTCGCGAATGCGCTCCGCCGGAAGGCCCGTGATCTGCGCCGCGCGCTCCGGCGTCCACTCGGCCGCGCGCCCGCGCAGCTCCGCGTGGCCGAGCGTGTGCCGCTCGAGGTAGTCGCGGTCCTCGAGCGCTTCCGCGAAGAGCACGTGCATCATCGCGAGCGCGAGCGCCGCGTCGGTGCCCGGGCGGATCGGGAGCCACTCGTCGCACTGCTCGGCCGTGCGCGTGCGGATCGGGTCGATGGCGATCACGGGGGCGCCGCGCTCGCGCGCCTGCCGCACGAACGGCCACAGGTGTGGGTTCGCGGTGAGCGTGTTCGTCCCCCACAGGAGGATGAAGTCGCTCTCGGGCACCGTCTCGGGGTCCACGCCGACGTTCGCGCCGACGGTCATCTGCATGCCCACCGAGCCGGCGATGGAGCAGATCGTCCGGTCGAGCTGCGACGCGCCGAGCAGGTGAAAGAACCGCCGGTCCATCGACTCGGCCTGCACGTACCCCATGGTGCCGGCGTACGAGTAGGGGAGGATCGCCTGCGGGCCGTCGGTGGAGCGCGCGATGGCGAGCAGCCGCTCCGCGACGAGGTCGAGCGCGTCATCCCAGCTCACGGGCTCGAACCGGCCCGAGCCCTTGGGGCCCACGCGCCGGAGCGGCGTCGTGAGCCGCCCGGGGTGGTACGTGCGCTCGAGGTAGCGGTTCACCTTGGCGCAGAGGAAGCCGCGGGTGACGGGGTGCTCGGGGTCGCCCGCGATCCGCACCGCGCGGCCGTGCTCGACCGTGACGAGCGTCGCGCACGTGTCGGGGCAGTCGTGCGGGCACGCGCCGCGCACGACGCCGGTGAAGTCGGGGTCGATCGTCGCGGTCGGGGCTGTGCTCATGGCCGGAGGATGAGGACCCCACAAGGTACATCGAGCGGCGCGGGAGCGCCCTACCCGCGTTCGTACGGACGCCATACGTTCTCTGCCGTCGAACGCGTTGGCGCGGCGAGACTTGGGAGCGGCCGTCGCTCTTGACACGGGACCGCGCGGACCTAGATTCACGCCCCGAGCCCCGTGCCACGGTTGTGGCGCTGGGGTTGCAGAATCGAGCCCAGCCCCACTCCCAAGGAGACCGTATGAAGCGCCTGGCCTTTGTCGTTGCCGTGCTCGCCCTTTCCGCCTGCAAGGCGAAGAACGAGGCTGCCACCACGGACACCGCCGCCCCGGCGATGGCCCCCGCGCCGGCCACCACGGACAGCGCCGCGATGACGACGCCCGCCACGACCGACACGACGAAGGCGGCCGACACGACCAAGGCCGACACGACGAAGCACTAGTCGGCGGCTGGTCTCCTTGTGGGTGCGCGGGCGCGGCCGATGGCCGCGCCCGCGCTTCGTTTCACCCGCCGCGCCCGCCGCGCCCGCCGCGGCGCTCCCGCCACCAGCGGAACGCCTCCGGCACCCCGAGCGCGGGCGGCACCGGCGGCGACCAGCCGAGCTCGCGCCGCGCGAGCTCGGACGAGAACGGATTGTCGCGCGAGAGGAAGTCCACCGTCGCGCCGCTCATGGCGCTCTTGCTGCGACCCGCGACGAGCGCGATGACGCCCTGCGCGGCCCACATGCCCGCCCGCGCCGCCGCGAGCGGCACCCGCACCTCCCGCACCCGCCGCCCGAGCCCCTCGGCCGCGAGGCGCACGAACTCGCGCACCGTCACGGGGAAGTCGTCCGCGGCGTTGAACGCGCGCCCGCCGGCGGCGTCGTGCCGGGCCGCGCGCACCGCCGCGTCGGCCACCGCGGCCGCGTGCACGATGGGGAGCGTCGAGTCGCCGCGCCCCAGCAGCGGAAAGAACCCGGTCGAGAGCACGCGCGCGACGCGCGGCACGAACTGCCGGTCGCGCCGCCCGTAGATCACGCTCGGGCGCACCGCGGTCCCCCACACCTCGCCGCGCGCGTGCGCCGCGAGCACCATCGCCTCCGACTCGCGCTTCGACCGGCCGTAGTGCGACATCGACTCCGGCGGCGGGAGTGCGGCGCGCTCGTCGGTCTTCTCGCCCGCGGCCCGGTAGCGCGCGCGCTCGCCGTAGACGGCGACGCTGCTGAGGTGGAGGAGCCGCGCCCCCGCGGCCCCGGCGGCGCGGATCGCGTTCGCGGTCCCGTCGATGTTGGGCCGCCGGAACGCCTCCCACCCGCCGCGCGGCGTGATGGCCGCGGCGGTGTGGTACACGTGGTCGCACCCGCGCGCCGCCCGCGCGAACGACTCGGCGTCGAGGACGTCTCCGCACGCGAGCTCGGCGCCGAGGTCGTCGGCGATCCAGCGCGCCGCCGCGGGGTCGCGCACCAGCGCGCGCACCTCCCAGCCGTCCGCGACGAGCCGCTCGACGATGTGCGAGCCGACGAGCCCCGTCGCGCCCGTCACGAGAGCCGTCGGCAATCGCCGTCAGCCCTCGAACGGCAGCCCCACCACCGTCGCCCGCGTCTCGCCGCCCTCCCAGCGCACCGCCACCTCGTCGCCGAGCGAGACCTCGCGGCGCACCATGCCGATCGCGATGGGGCCGAGGCGCGGCGAGAGCACGGCGGTGCGGACGTCGCCCACCGGCTTGGCGAGCTGGTCGAGGAGCTGCGCGCGCGCCGGCGGCAGCTCGTGCCCCGCGAAGCGGAGCCCGCGAAGGTGGCGGTTCACGTGGCCGCGGAAGTGCACGCGCGCCACCGTCTCCTGCCCGGTGTAGCAGCCCTTCGTGTACGAGATGGCGTGCAGCTCGTCGAGGTTCGCCTCCTGCGGGATGGTGGACTCGTCGATGTCGAGCCCCCACTCCGGGCGCCCCGCCTCCACGCGCGCCACCTCCCACGCGAGCATCCCGACGGGCGAGGCGCCCGCGGCGGCGAGGCGCGACCAGAGCGCGTCGCGCAGCGCGGCCGGCGCGAGCAGCTCGTAGCCCTCGACCGCCTCGAGCTCCGGCACCCGCACGACGCTCGCGACCCGGCCCTCCACGAGCGCCGCCGCGTGTCCGTACGGCGCGAGCGCGGCGAGCGCGGGCGCCTGCAGCCCGAGCGCCTCGGCGAGCACGTGGCGCGCGCGGGGGCCGAACACGCCGATGTCCGCGATCGTGTCCGTCTCGTCGTGGTAGGGCACGACGCGCGGGTTGACGTACTTCCGCACGACCTCCATCCAGCCCGCCGCCGCGCGCGGCGGCACGTCCACGAGCAGCGCGGCGACACCGTGCGCGTCCGCCCCGTGCGCCGCGGGACCTGCCTGACCACCCGGGATCCCCTCGGCCGCGAGCGCGAAGACGCGCACGTCGGCGATGATCTTCCCCTTCGGCGAGAGCGCGGCGGCGTACTGGCCGTGGCCGGGCGTGAGCGCCTTCACGTCGTTGGTGACGAGCCCCGTCACCAGCTCGGCGGCGCGCGGGCCGTCGAAGCGCGTGCGCCCGCGGTGGCGCCGGTCCACGAGCGCCGCGCCCGTGCGCAGCGCCTCGTACTCCGCGCCGGGGTCGCCGTAGTGCAGCGCGACCGTGCGCCCCGCGAGCTCCTCGGCGTCCGGGCCGCTGTGCGACGTCCAGGCCGACGTCATCGCACGTGCTCCCGCCCGCGCTCCACGAGGTCGCCGAGCGACTCCACCGTGTGGCCCTCGAGCGAGGGGACGTAGGCGTCCGCCTTCACGGCGTGGTGCGCGGGCACGCGCCCCACCGCCACGCAGCGGATCTTCACGGCGCGCGCCGAGAGTATCCCGGCCGGGCCGTCCTCGAGCGCGAGGATGCGTGCGGGGCGCGAGTGGCGCCGGCGCGCGAGCCGGTCGAGCGCGACCTCGTACGGGTCCGCCGACGGCTTCTGCGTGTGCGCGTCGTCGCAGGTGATGACCGTCTCGAACGCGCCCTCCCAGCCGGCGAGGCCGAGCAGGTACTCGGCGTCGCGTCGGCTGGCGCGCGTGACGATGCCCAGGCGCACGCGCGGCGCGGCCCGCTCGATGAACTCCCGGGCGCCCGGCGTGAGCGAGACGCCCTTGCCGATGGTGCCGGCGAAGTAGCGCTCGGCCCGCAAGGACAGGAGGTCCAGGCCGGTCGCGTCCAGGGACTTGCCCGCCATCGCCACCGCCGCCACCGCCGCCTCGCGTACGGGGAAGCCCGCGCACGCGTCCTCGTATTGCTCGGCGGTGATCGTCAGGCCTTCGTCGGCGAGACTTCTGAGGAGAGCGTCGCGGCGAGCGGGGCCGGTGTCGGCCAGGACGCCCTCGAGCTCGAACAGGAGGACCTCATACATTCGAGGAAACCTACATGGCGGTAAGCCATAAGCCATAGGCAGTACGCCACCGAACGTATGACCCACGGCTCGCGGCCTGCGGCCTAGGACCGATCTTCCGCCGCGTAGGATGCGTCGAGCAGGTCGACGGGGTGAACGGCGCGCGCGCCGGAGCCCGCCTGCCGCAGCCCGGCGCCGATCTGCATCAGGCACCCGGGGTTGCCCGTCGCGACCAGCGACGCGCCGGTGCGCTCCACGTTCTCGAGCTTCCGCGCGAGCACCGCGTCCGACGTCTCGGGCTCGATGAGGTTGTAGATGCCGGCGCTCCCGCAGCACTGGTCCGCGTCGGCCAGCGGGCGGAGGTCGAGCCCGGGCACGGCGCCCAGCACCTCCAGGGGCGGGATCGCGACGCGCTGCCCGTGGAGCAGGTGGCATGGCGCGTCGTAGGTGACCGCGAGGGGCAGCGGCGCGCCGGCCCGCGGGCCGGCGGCCGCCAGCAGCTCGCTCACGTCGCGCACTCGCTTCGCCAGGGCGGCGGCGCGCTCCGCGTACGCCGGGTCGCGCTCGAGCCAGTGGCCGTAGCCCTTCATCGCGGCGCCGCACCCGGCGGCGTTCGCGACGACGTACTGCGCGCCGCTCCGCTCGAACGCGTCGATGTTGCGCCGCGCGAGCGCGCGCGCGGCCTCGTCGTCGCCGGCGTGCGCGTGCAGGGCGCCGCAGCACCCCTGGCCCGGCGCGTCCACCATCGCGTAGTCGTTCGCCGAGAGCGTGCGCTCGGTCGCGCGGTTGGTGTGCGCGAAGAGCCCCTCCATCACGCACCCCCGGAGCAGCGCCGCGGTGCCGCGCTCGCCCGTGCCGCGCCGCGTGTACGGTCGCGTCGGCACGGCCGGGCGCGTCGCGTCGAGCATCGCGACGGCGAACCCGAGCCGTCCGGGCATCGCCCGGGACAGGAGGCGCGGGACGCCGGTCATCCGGAACAGCTTCGACGCCGCCATCGCCGCCGCGAGCAGCCGCGGGCGCGCGAACACCCAGAGGATGAGGCGCGCCACCAGCGGGATGGGGCGGCACTTCGTGAGCGTCGCGCGCGTCGCCTCGAGGAGCTGGCCGTACGGCACGCCGCTCGGGCAGGCCGTCTCGCAGTTGAGGCAGCCGAGGCACCGGTCGATGTGCGTGTTGACGTCGTCGTCGGTGACGTCGACGAGCCCCTCGTAGAGCGACCGCATGAGGTAGATGCGCCCGCGCGGGCTGTCGTTCTCGTCCTGGTGGACGAGGTACGTCGGGCACGTCGAGAGGCAGAACCCGCAGTGGACGCAGGTGTCGATCCCGGCCTTCGCGTGCTCGAGCGGCGTGCCGGGGAGCGCGCAGGCGGAGAGAGGGGCGGCGGAGGAGGGCATCGTCAGGTGCTACTCCCCGAGGATCCCGGGGTTCAGGATGCGGTGCGGGTCGAAGGCGTCGCGCACGCCGCGTGAGAGGCGGTCCGAGACCGCGCTCGGCGCGAGCTCGGGCCACAGCGCGGCGGGTAGGCGCTCGTAGACGACGTGCCTCCCGCGCGGGACGGAGAACGCGCCTCGGATGGCCTCGTCGCGCTCCGGATCCGCCTCGACGCGGGCGTTGTGCTCGTGAATGCGCGCGGCGACGCGCACGACACCCCGGCCGACGGTCGCGTGCGCGAGCAGCGCGTCCCCACCGCCCAGGCGCTCTCCCACCTCGCGCGCCTCGCGCCAGAGCGCGGCGAGCTCCGTGGGACGCGCCGAGAGCCGCGCCACCACCGACGGGCCCTCGATGACGCCCTCGGGCTCGAACGTGCGAAGGCGCGACCAGACGGCGGCGTCCACCGGCCGCGCGCCGCCCAACGCCGAGAGGGCCGCCTGCTGGGCGCGCACCAGCGCCGCGTTGCCTCCGAGTCGTGCGAGCACCACCGCGCCGTCGCCCGCGCCGACGCGCCGCGCGAGCGGCGCGTTCAGCAGCTCGAGCGAGAGCGGGGCGATCGGTGCCTCGCGCAGGCGGGCGAGCAGGTCGGCGAGCGCGTCGTCACCTTCCGGCGGGTGCAGCGCGACCGTCTCGTCCACCGCGGGCAGCGCACGCAGGCGCACCGTCACCTCCGTGATGACGCCGAGCGTGCCCCACGCGCCCGTGACGAGGCGCGCGAGGTCGAACCCGGCGACGTTCTTCACGACGCGCCCGCCACCTCGCACCACCTCAGCCGTCCCCGTCACGAACTCGACGCCGAGCACGTTGTCGCGCGGGGTGCCGAACGCGTGCGCGAGCGGGCCGTAGGACGCGGTCGCCACGGTCGCGCCGATGGTCCCCGTCTCGGGCCCGAACGGGTCGAGGGCGAGCCACTGGCCGTGCTCGCGGGTCGCCGCGGCGATGTCGCCGAGCGTGGTGCCCGCGAAGGCGGTGAGCGTGAGGTCGCCCGGGTTGTACTCGACGATGCCGCGAGCCGTGCCGGTGCTCATCGCCACGCCGTCGCGCGAGCGCGGCCGCCCGGCGTCGTACCAGTGCCCGCGGCCGCGGATGAGCAGCGCCTCGCGGTGCTCCAGGCAGTACCGCACGGTCTCGCGCACCTGCTCGGCCGCGGCGCTCGGCGTCGTGACCGGCCGCAGCACCCGCTCGGCGAAGGTCACGGCGCGTCCCCGCTCTTGGCGTCCGGCCTGGCGCCTGGCGCGTCGGGCGCGACGGCTGCGTTCGGCGACTCGCGCGCGCCCGCCGGCGCGCGCCCCGTGACCTCGGGCCCGAGCGCGGGCGCGGCGGGCTTCCGCGCGGACGGCGCCATCGTCCACTCGCGGCACGCGTGCACCGGGACGACCTTGCCGGGGTTCGCGCGCCGCTCGGGGTCGAACACCGAGCGCAGGCGGCACATCGCCTCGAGCGTCTCGTCCGAGAAGATGAGGTCCATGTAGCCGATCTTGTCGAGCCCCACGCCGTGCTCGCCCGTGATCGTCCCGCCCGCGTCGACGCAGGCGCGCATGATCTCCCCCATCGCGTGCTCGACGCGCGCCGCCTCGTCCGGGTCGTCGGCGTCGTAGCCGATGTTGGGGTGGAGGTTCCCGTCCCCCGCGTGGAAGACGTTGGCGATCTTCACCCGGTAGCGCTGGCCGATCTCGTGAATGCGCTCGAGCACGTCCACGAGCCGCGTGCGCGGCACGACCGCGTCCTGCACGACGAGGTGGCTCGAGATGCGCCCCATCGCGCCGAACGCCTTCTTGCGCCCCTGCCACAGCTTCGCGCGCTCGGCCGGGTCGCTCGCGACGCGCACCGAGCGCGCGCCGGTCTCGCGGCAGATGCGCTCCACGGTCGCCACGTCCTCCGCGAGCCCCGCCTCCAGCCCGTCGAGCTCCACGAGCAGGATCGCGCCCGCGTCCGTCGGGTAGCCGGCGGCGAAGATCGACGACTCCACGGCGCGGATGGTCGCGTTGTCCATCATCTCCAGCGCCGCCGGGACGATCCCGCTCGCCACGATCGCCGACGTGGCGCGCGCGGCGGCGCCGAGCGACGTGTAGTCGGCGAGGAGCGTGCGCACGGCGGGCGGGTCCTTCGTCAGGCGCACCGTCACGTCGAGCGCCACGCCGAAGCACCCCTCGCTCCCGACGAAGGCGCCGAGCAGGTCGTAGCCGTCGCGCTCCCCGTCGGCGGAGCCGAGCTGCACGATCTCCCCGTCGGGGAGGATGACCGTCGCGGCGACGACGTGGTTCACCGTCACGCCGTACTTGAGGCAATGCGGGCCGCCCGCGTTCTCCGCGACGTTCCCGCCGATGGTGCACGCCGCCTGGCTCGACGGGTCGGGGGCGTAGTGGCGGCCGTGCACGCTCACGGCGCGCGTGAGCGTCACGTTCACCACGCCGGGCTCCACGACGGCGAGGCCGTTCTCCGCGTCCACCGACAGGATGCGGTTCAGCCGGTTGAGGCCCAGGAGTACGGTCGCCTCGGCGAGCGCCCCGCCCGAGAGGCCGGTGCCGGCGCCGCGCGGCACGAAGGGCGTCTTCGTGCGGGCGAGGAAGCGCACGACCTCCACGACCTCCTCGCGCGTCGCGGGGAAGACGGCGAGCGAGGGCACCTTGCGGTAGCCCGGCAGCCCGTCGGCCGCGTAGACGAGCAGCTCGGACGAGCGGTCGAGGACGCGCCGCGGGCCGACGATCTCGACGAGCCCGGCGCGCACGCGGGCGACGTCCACCTGGCCCGCGCCGCGCTCGGCGTGCAGCGTGGCGTCCGCGGTGAGTCCGGTCGGCATGCTAGTGCGCCGGCGGCGCGGAGCGCCCGTTGGTCCTGGCCCGGCGGTGCGCGCCGGCGCGCGACTCCAGCGAGTCGACGGCCGCGTCGAGCAGCGCGCCGATCTCCTCGAGCCGCCCCACCGCGGAGCGCGACGAGAGGATGCGCTGCCGCGTCGCGAGGTCGAGCTCGACGAGGGCGGCCATCGCGTAGGAGAGCGCGGCCGGGTCGTCGGGAAGCTCGGGGAGGTCGTCGGTGTCGTCCGCGATGGCGCGCGACGCGAGCGCCGCGCGCTCGAAGCTGCGACGCACGCGCGCGGCGACCGGCGCCACGAGCGCGTCCGGCTCCTCGACGTCCCGCACGTCGCTCACGAGCGCGACGTGGTAGGGCGCCGGGCTCTCGACGAAGCGCTCGAGGGCGAAGCGCTCCCACCCGGTGACGACGATGTTCGAGCGCCCGTCCGGCAGCGGCTCCACGGACTCCACGTGCGCCTCGCACCCCACGCGGCCCGCGGGGAGGTCGCGCTCCGCCGTCCCCTCCTCGCAGAGGACGATGCCGAAGCGCCGGTCCCCCGAGAGGGCGTCGGCGACCAGCCGCCGGTAGCGCGGCTCGAAGACGTGCAGCGGCTGCACCCCGCCCGGAAAGAGGACGAGGGGGAGCGGAAAGAGCGGCAGGGTGCGCGTCGCCACGCCCGGGAAGGTAAGCGGCGCGCGCCGTCCCGCGAGCCCGCGCGCCCGACCGGACCGGCGCGCGCGGTCACTCGGGCACCACCACGCGGAGCGCGTCGCGCTCGAGCTCGTAGCGCACCGGGCCGCTCACGCGCACGAGCTCCCCGTCGATGGCGACGGTGCCGCGCGCCCGGCGCCCGTGCACCACGCAGGCGTCGGTCACGTAGCTGTCGAACGCCTCCTGTCGCTCCTCCCCCAGCGTGCCGCGGCGCCAGGCGGCGATGGCGAATCGCAGCATGTGCAGGGGTGCGCCCGCGCGCGCCACCATCACGTGAAGCCCGCGCAGCGCGGGCGGGCAGGGCGCGCCGTCCCCCCGCACGACCTCCCGCTCGCCGATGCCGACGAAGACGAGCGTCGTCGCATAGCGCCGCGCCTCCCCGTCGACGTGGAGCTCCACTTCGAAGCCGCGCTGCGACCACAGGGTGTGGAGCGCCGCCGCGGCGCTCGACGTGTAGTAGTCGAGCCACCGCTCGATGCGCTCGCGCGTGCGCACGTAGCTCACGTAGGCGCCGAGGGAGCTGGTGTTGAGCACGAGGCGCTCGCCGTTCATCCACCCGACGTCCACCGTCGCGATCCGGGAGCTCCTCGCGGCGATCCGCGCGGCCTCGGTGAGGTCCGTCGGGATCCGGAGGTGGCCGCAGAAGTGGTTCAGCGTGCCGCCCGGGAGCGGGGCGAGCTCCGCGCCCGCGCGGGCGACGGCCGCCGCCGCCGTCGCGAGGGTGCCGTCGCCTCCGCACACCGCGACGCGCGGCACGCCCGCGTCGAGGGTGCGCTGCACCTCGCGGAGCAGGTCCCCGGGCTCGACGAGGCGCAGGTCGAGCGCCGCCGCGGCGGCGAGCACCTCGCGCGCGGCGGCGGCCGAGCCGCCGCGGACGTTCAGAAAGCAGGGGACGCGCTCCACGCGCGCGCTCATTTGCAGGAACCCGACCAGCGGCGGGCGCGTCGGCGCGCGCGTGCGCGAGACGCGCGGCGGCGAACGCGCCGCGGGGCCGCGCCGACACGATGTCGGCGCGG
>JBJMNJ010000414.1:0-3420 GCA_045804325.1 Gemmatimonadaceae bacterium | reverse complement strand
AGTACGCCACGGTGCCGGCGTAGAGGCTGCGCAGCAGCGGGTCCTGCGGCGCGCCGCGCTTCCGGTCCGTCGCCCGCACGAGGGCGCTGTCGTACCGCCCCAGCGCGATGGCCTCGCGCAGCTGGTGGTCCGCCATCACCTCCTCCGCGCCGGCGCGGCATCCGTCCGGCATCCCTCGCCGCGGAGCCAGTCGCCGATCCGGCGCCCGCGGGCGAGGTCGTCGTGCTGATCGAGCACGGCTGGGTCGCGCACCGCGTGGAGGACGCGCTCGTCGTCGACCTCGACTCGGGCGAGGTGCGCGTGTTCGCCGGGGAGCATGGCGACCGCGATCGGTCCGCGTCCGGGACCGCCCGATCGCGGGAGCCCGTCGGCGCCGCGGAGCGCATCCTCGCGGCGATGGACCCTGACCACGACTCGCACGACTGGCGCCGCTCGCGCGCCCGCGTCCGCGTCGGCGGCGGCGGGACGCCGCTCACCATCGCGTGGCCGCGGCTCGCCCCGCCGCCTCGGGAGGCACGCTGTGCGGTGGTGATCGCGGACTCGCTGCCGCCCGTCGGGGTACGTGCGCTCGCCAACCTGTCCGACGCCACCGCCGCGGACTTCCGCCGCAACGGCGCGCTTCTCCTCGCGCGGACGCTCGTGCGCGCGGCGGCGAAGGGCGCCGTCGCGAAGGCTGCCGAGAAGAAGGGCGGGGCGGTCGCGAAGAGGCTCGTGCGCGTGGGCGAATCGATGCTGGACCACGCGGACCTCCGCTCGTGGCAGCTCCTGCCGAACGACGTCGCGGTGGCGCGGCTTCGCCTCCCCGCGGGCCGCCACACGTTGCACGCGGTGATCGAGAACGCGACGGGCGCCCCGCGGCGCGTGGAGCTCGGCGAGGTGGACGTGCGGCCCGGGGCGCTGGCGCTCGTCACCGCGCGCGACTGGTAGCCGGGCCGCGGGCCGCTCGGCCTGTCAGTCCGTCGTACCGCGCACTATGTTGCGCGAACGGCCCGCGTTCCCGCAGAGGTGTGCACATGGTCGCCCAGCGAGTGATCGAGATCGTCGCCGCGAAGGCGCACGGCGCGCCCGCGCCCCCGACGCCCGAGAGCACGCTCGAGGAGCTCGGCCTCGACTCGCTCGACGCCGTCGAGATCATGTACGAGCTCGAGGAGTCGCTCAAGGTGAGCATCCCCAACGAGCGGGTGAAGGAGATGCGCACCGTCGGCGACATCGTCGCGGGCGTGGAGGCACTGGTCGCCGCGCGCGACGCGGCGGCGCCCGGCGCCGCGGGCTGACCGCGGTGCGGCGGGTCGCCATCACCGGCGTCGGCGCGCTCTCCGCGCTGGGACACGACGCCGACGCCTTCTGGAGCGCCCTCGCCGCCGGCCGCGACGGCTTCGCGCCGCTCGAGGGCGTGGACACGGCCGAGCTGCGCTTCGCGAACGCGGCGCAGGTGCGCGGCCTCGACCTCGCCGCCGCGCTCGGGGGCCGCCTGGCCGAGACGCTGGATCGCTTCGCGGCGCTGGGCCTCGTGGCCGCGCGCGAGGCCGTACGCCGCGCCGGCCTCGCGGAGGACGCCGAGGCGCGCCGCGGCATGGCGGTGGTCACCGGGACCGCCGGCGGGGGGCAGGGCACGCTCGACGACGGCTTCCGGCACATGTACCGCGAGGGGCGGGCGCGGCCGCACCCGCTCTCCATCCCGCGGGTCATGCCGAACGCCGGCGCGAGCGCCGCCTCGACGGACCTCGGCATCACCGGCCCGGCCTTCACCGTCTCGACCGCGTGCGCCTCCGGGACGCACGCCATCGGCCTCGCCGCGTGGATGGTCCGTCACGGCATGGCCGAGCGGGCGCTCGCCGGGGGCAGCGACTCGCCGTTCAGCACGGGCTACCTCCGCGCGTGGGACGCGGTGCGCGTCGTCGCTCCCGACACCTGCCGCCCGTTCTCGCGCGACCGGAAGGGGATGATCCTCGGCGAGGGCGCGGCGATGCTCGTGCTCGAGCCGCTCGACCTCGCGCGGGCGCGCGGCGCGACGGTCTACGCCGAGGTGGTGGGGTTCGGGATGAGCGCGGACGCCGGGCACGTCACGCAGCCGTCGGCCGACGGCGCCGCGCGCGCGCTGCGCGCGGCCCTGGAGGACGCCGGCATCTCGCCGGAGGCCGTGGGCTACGTGAACGCGCACGGCACGGGCACCGCCGCGAACGACTCGACCGAGACGGCGGCGCTCCGGCTGGCGTTCGGCGCGCACGCGGAGCGGCTCGCCGTGAGCTCCACGAAGTCGATGCACGGGCACGCGCTCGGCGCGGCGGGCGCGCTCGAGGCGGTGGCGACCGCGCTGGCGCTGCGCTGCGGGGTGCTGCCGCCCACGGCGAACTACCGCGAGCCCGACCCCGCCTGCGACCTCGACGTCGTGCCTAACGCGTCCCGCCCGGCCCGCGGCCTCGAGCACGCGGTCTCGAGCTCGTTCGCGTTCGGCGGGCTCAACGCCGTGCTCGTGCTGCGCCGCGCGGAGGCCTGAGCCTCAGGGGCGGAACGACGGCGGCTTCGCGCCGACCTTCGTCACCGAGTCGAGCTGCCGCCGCTCGCCGTCGTCGATCGCGCGCGTCGCGCGGTCGACGTTCGGCGACGCGGCGCGGAAGTCGATCTGCGGCTCCGGCGCGGGCGTCGCGGCGGCGCCCGCCATCGGGTCGGTGCGCGGCACGTAGCCGTCTTCGGCCGGCACGGCGCGCACTCCGGGCTGCGCCGGCGCCGCGGGGGGCGGCGCCTCGGCCTCCGAGGCCGGCACGACGTCCTCGTCGAGTGGCGGAAGCTTCTTCTCCCTTGCCTTTGCACGCGGACGCGCCGGCGCCTCCTGCGCGGCGGTGCGTGGCTCCGCGGAGGCGCGTCGAGCGAGCAACGAGCGGGCGGCGAGCCCGGCGGTGACGAGCGCCGCGGTGGCCGCGACGCCGATGCCGGCGAGACGCAGGTACTTGCCGATCGGACGGCGTGCGGCCGGCACGACGGCCGCCGGCTCCGGCGCGAACGCGTCGACCGGCGAGGGCGTCGCGCCGGACGCGAGCAGCGGGAGGGGGTCGGAGGACGCGGGTGCCTCGTCCCGCTCGTTCGTCGGCGTGTCGTCCCTCGGCGTGTCGTGCTCGCGCGCCGGCGCGGGCGGGGGCACGGCGGTCGGCGCGCCGAGCTCGGCCCCCAGTGGCGCGAGCTCGAGCGCGCTCGAGGGCGCGGGAGGCGCGAACGTGCTGAGGGGCGGCCGGCGCTCCTCGAGCATGGATGCGGGAGACACGAGGCTCGCCGCGAGCTGCGCCTCCGCCAGCCCGGGCACCGCCTCCGCGGCGCGCGGGCGCGCGGGGGGCACGGGGCGGGGCAGCGGCTCGTTGGGGTTCCACCAGATCGCCTCGTCGGGCACCGGCGGCTTCGGAGGCGGCGTCGGGCGCGAGGGCGAGG
>JBJMNJ010000413.1:0-4401 GCA_045804325.1 Gemmatimonadaceae bacterium | reverse complement strand
CGCAGGCCGCGGTGGCCGTCGGGCCGAGGGGGGGGAATGGCGCGCGATTCGTCCGGTACCGCATGCACTCTCCTGCGGGGCTGGTGATCGAATGGGCGGCCAACCTGTCCCGCGCGCCGGCCGCCGTCAAGCAACCCCCAGGCGGGGTGCTCGACACCGCGCCGGCGGCGCGTACAATCTCTCCGCATGTCCAGCTACGAGACCTCGCCCGAGTTCGGCGCGATGTACGACGCCGTCCCCGCGTACGCCGAGCGCCCCGACGTGCCCTTCTACCTCGCGGAGGCGGCGCGCGCGGGGCGCGGGAGCCGCGTGCTCGAGGTCGGCTGCGGCACCGGCCGCATCTCGCTGCCGCTCGCGCGTGCGGGCCACGCCGTCACCGGCGTGGACCTCTCGCCGGCCATGCTCGCCCGCGCGCGCGAGAAGCTCGCGGCCGAGCCCGAGGCGGTCCGCGCCCGGGTCGCGCTCGTCGAGGGCGACGCGACGCGACTGGACGTGCCGGGTGGGCCCTTCGACCTCGCGATCGCGCCATTCCGCGTGCTGCAGCATCTCACCGACGTCGACGATCAGCTCCGCTGCCTGACGAGCGTGCGGCGGCACCTCGCGCCGGGCGGCCGGCTCGCCTTCGACGTCTTCAACCCGAGCTTCGCGAGCATGGTGGGCGACCGGAGCGCGGAGGTGGAGGACACGCCCGAGCTCACGCTCCCCGACGGCCGCCACCTGCGGCGCACGGTGCGCGTGCCCCAGGTGCACTTCGTCGAGCAGGTGAGCGACATCGAGATCGCCTATTACCTGCGCACCGGGTCGGCGACCCGGCGCGTGGTGCAGGCGTTCAGGATGCGCTGGTACACGCCGCGCGAGCTGGAGCACCTGCTCGCGCGCGCCGGCTATCAGGTCGAGGCGATGTACGGCGGCTTCGACCGGCGGCCGTTGACGGACGGCGCGCCCGAGATCGTCGTCGTCGCGGGGATCGCCGCGACGTCGCGCGGGGTCGGCCTCGGCTGATGGCCGCGCTTCGCGAGTAGGGCCTCCACCGCGGCGCGCGGCACCGGCGGCGAGAAGAGGAAGCCCTGCCCGAGCTCGCACCCGTGCCCGCGCAGGTGCTCGATCTGCGCCGGGAGCTCGATCCCCTCGGCCACCGTGTGCATCCCGAGCGCGCTGCCGATCTGGAGCACCGCGTCGGCGAGCGCCATCTCCTCGGGCGTGCCGGTCGTGCCCTGCGTGAACGCGCGGTCGATCTTCAGGAGGTCGATCGGGAAGCGCTGCAGGTAGCTGAGCGAGGAGTACCCCGTGCCGAAGTCGTCCAGCGCGAGCTGCACGCCGAGCTGCTTGAGCGCCTGGAGGCGCTCCAGCATGAGCTCCGTGTCGCTCATCAGCACCGACTCCGTGATCTCGAGCGTCAGGCACTCCGCCGGCAGCCCGCTCTCGGCGAGCGACTCCGCGACGACGCTCACGATCCCGGCGTCCACGAGCTGGCGCGCGGAGAGGTTGACGCTGAGCGAGAGCGCGCGGTCGTCGCCGGCGGCGGCGAGCTCGGCGCGCCACGCGGCCAGCGCGCGGCACGCCGTGCGGAGCACCCAGCGCCCGAGTGGCACGATGAGCCCCGTCTCCTCGGCGATCGGGATGAACGTGGCCGGCGTCACCGGGCCGCGCCCCTCGGGCGTCCAGCGGGCGAGCGCCTCCACGCCGACGACGTCGCCGGTCTCGAGGTCCACGATCGGCTGGTACGCGAGGTCGAGGCGGTCGGCGTTCACGTCCTGACGGAGCTGCGCCTCGAGCTCGAGCCGCTCGAGCACGGCCGCGTGCATCTCCGGCCGGAACACCTGGTAGCCGTTCCCGCCCTGCGCCTTCGCGACGTACATCGCGACGTCGGCGTTGCGCAGCAGCGCCTCCGCCGTGTCGTCCGCGCGCGCGCGCGCGACGCCGACGCTCGCGCCCACGACGACCTCGCGGCCCTCGAGGGTGAACGGCTCGCGCAGCGCGGCGACGACGCGCTGCGCCACGCGCGCCGCGTCCTCGTCGTGCAGCACGTTCTCGAGCAGCACCGCGAACTCGTCGCCGCCGAGGCGCGCGACGGTGTCGATGCCGCGCGTGGCGTTCAACAGCCGCTCGGCCGCGAGCGCGAGGAGCGCGTCACCCTGGTCGTGGCCGAGGCTGTCGTTGACGGTCTTGAACTTGTCGAGGTCGATGAAGATCGCGGCGACGCGCTCGTGCGGGCGCTCGGCGCGCGAGATCGCGTGCTCGACCCGGCGCCGGAAGAGCGCGCGGTTGGCGAGCCGCGTGAGCGGGTCGGAGTACGCCTGGTCGATGAGGCGCGCCTCGAGCGACACGCGCTCCGTGACGTCGCGCGTGTTCAGCACGAGGCCGCGCACCGCGGAGTCGTTCAGCAGGTTCGAGCCGACGGACTCCACGTGCCGCCAGCGCCCGCTGCGGTCGCGCACGCGCCACACGAGGGTGCGCGCCGCCTCCTCGCCCCACGCCGCGCCCCCCTCGGCCTGGTCGGCGGCCCAGAGCGCCACGGCGTCGGCGAGCTTCTCGACGTCCTCCTCGTGCGCGACCGACGACAGGGGCCGGCCGGAGATCTCGCCCGGCTCGGAGCCGAGCACGCGGGCGCTCGCGGGGCTGGCGTAGCTCACGGTGCCGCGGCGGTCGAGCACCAGGACGGCGTCCGACCCGTGCTGCACGAGGGAGCGGAAGCGCGCCTCGCTCTCGAGCAGGGCGGCCTCGCGCGCGGCGAGCGCCTCGGCGCGGCGGCGCGCGCGGCCGTAGAGCGAGAAGAGGAGCGCGACGACGGCGGTGGCGACGAGCGCCGCGGCGAGGCTTCCCAGGAGCGCGTCGCGCTCCGCGTCCGACGCCTCGACGGCGTAGCGGGCGCTGAGCGCGCCGATCTCCGCCTGGAGGGCGACGAACTCGGGGCTGACGACGGCCCGGTCCAGCGCGCGCGCGCGACCGCCGAGACCGGCCGAGAGGAGCTGGAACTCGACCCGGCGCGCGTCCTCGAAGCGGGTGAGGCGGCCCTGGAGCGTGGCGAGGGTGGCCGGGTCCTGGTGCTCGGCGAGCTGCGCGAGCGCGCGGGTGGCGCGGAGGCGGGCGGCGGCGGCCGCGGCGGCGACCGCCGCGGAGGGGCGGCGCCCCTCGGCGATCGCGCGCCACTTGAGGGCGTTCTGGCGGTGCGCCTGCGCCTGCACCTCGGCGAGCAGCGTGCGCGACGCGGCGCTCCGCGCGGAGGCCTGCCAGACGAGCGTGATGCGCGCGACGACGGCCAGCGTCGCCAGCAGCGTCGTCGCGAGGACGACGCGCCGGTAGCGACGCAGGCGAGCGTCCGCGATGACGTCGGGCTGCTCGTCTCGCGGGGAGCGATCGTATCGGGGGAAGGCTCGCACGTCGGGCGCAGCGGTCAGGAAGGGCGATGGCGCACCACCGCGTCGGCCGGGGGAGAGACCCCTCGCCGACTCTCCCTTCCTGACAGATGGAACGTGCGCCCCGTCACTGGAGAGCTATGAACGGTCGCTAACGTACCAGATGTTCCGGCCGCGTAGCCCGAATCGGACGCGGCGACCGGCGGTCCGGGTCAGCGCGTGAGCTCGTCCGCGCGCCCGCGCGGCCCCGCCGGGCGCAGCGCGTCCGTCGCCGCGAGCGATTGCCGGCGCTCCACGAGCGCCCGTGCGGCGGCCGGCGCGCGCTGGTGCGCGAGCGCGGCGAGGCGAGCGAGGTGCTGCATCAGGTCGGCCGCCCGCACCCCGTGAATGCCGTCGCGCCAGAGCGTGATCTCCTGCCAGACGCCCTTCCACGAGCGGTTGTGGAGCAGCTTGATCTGCTCGTGGCTGTCCAGCGCGAGCTGCATCCCGCCCAGCAGCTTGTGCATCGCCGGCGTCTCGGCCTCGGCGAGGTGCGGGGCGGTGAGCGCCCAGTGCTCGATGCGCGCCTGGCGCAGCGGCAGCTTGTCGGGCGGGATGGCCGGCAGGTCGAGCACCTGCCGCATCGTGAGGATGCCGGCGGCGAGCGCGGCGATGCGGCCCTCCTCGGCGGCGGTGAGGCGCTCCGAGTAGCGATTGATCTCCTCGCAGCGCGCCACGAGGTCGGCGAGCGCCTCGGGCGTGGGGGCTTCGATGTGCTGCGCCATGCGTCGGCGCTCCTTGGCTGCCGTTGTGAGCCGTGGGCCGCAGGCCATGGGCCACCGACCGCACACCCGCCCATCGGCAGGCCCACGCCCCAGAACCCACGGCCCACGGCCGCTTCTACCGCCAATACCCCACGAGCCGCGCGCGGTGCCGCGCGCGACCTCGGTGTGCGGAGGCTAGCGGCAGTTTCGCGTCGCGGAGGTGATCTGCGTCACACTCGCAGCCCCCGGAACGACGGCGCGGCCCCTCGACGCTCGAGAGGCCGCGCGGTGCGGCGCCGTCT
>JBJMNJ010000412.1:0-6688 GCA_045804325.1 Gemmatimonadaceae bacterium | reverse complement strand
CCTCGCATGGGGCGCCTGTTTGACCAGATCGGGGACGTGTTCGTCAACCTGTTCGACACGCCCGAGCTGATGCGGGTGCTGGCGAACCCGGAGATCCGGACGGCCGCGTTCGTCGCCCTGGCCCTGGTCGTGTTCTCCGAGACCGGCCTCCTGGTCGGCTTCTTCCTCCCCGGCGACTCGCTGCTCGTCACCGCCGGGCTGCTGTCCTCCCAGGGCTTCCCCCTGAACGTCTGGAAGATGGGCCTCCTCCTGTCGGCGGCGGCCATCGCCGGCGACAACACGAACTACTGGATCGGCCGGACGACGGGGCCGCGGATCTTCCGGCGCGAGGACTCGCTCTTCTTCAAGAAGCGCCACGTCGAGAGGGCCAGCGCCTTCTACGCGCGCCACGGGCCGAAGACCATCGTCCTCGCCCGCTTCATGCCCATCGTGCGCACCTTCGCGCCGCTCGTCGCGGGCGTCGCGCGCATGAACTACCGGACGTTTCTCACCTACAGCGTCCTCGGCGGCCTCACGTGGATCTGGAGCATGCTGCTCCTCGGCTACTTCCTCGGCAGCACCGTGCCCGGGGTCGCGAACCACATCGAGCTGGTGATCCTGGTCGTGATCTTCCTCTCCATCCTTCCGGGAATCATCAGCTGGCTCAGGGAGCGTCGCGCGGCGAAGGCGGCGGCGACGAAGGCCGCGACCAAGGAGCCTGCCTCGGGCGAGGCGTAGTCGGCCGCGGCTGGAACTCGGGGGGCGCCCGGGTATTGTTCTGGGCGTCCCGCGAACGTCGAACCACTCGGAGACACCGCCATGGCCTTCACGCTCCCGCAGCTCCCGTACGCCCCTGACGCGCTCGAGCCGCACATCGACGCGCAGACGATGCAGATCCACCACGGGAAGCACCACCAGACCTACGTCAACAACCTCAACGCGGCCGTCGAGAAGGCGCCCGAGCTCGCGAGCTGGTCGCTCGACGACCTCATGCGCCGCATCAACGAGGTGCCCGAGGCGGTGCGCACGGCCGTCCGCAACAACGGCGGCGGGCACTGGAACCACTCGATGTTCTGGGAGATCATGGGCCCCAGGGCGGGCGGCGAGCCGAAGGGCGCGCTCGGCGAGGCCGTGGCGAAGAGCTTCGGCAGCTTCGACAAGCTCAAGGAGCAGTTCGCGGCGGCCGGCACCGGACGCTTCGGCTCCGGCTGGGCGTGGCTCGTGGCCGACGGCGACAAGCTCTCCATCACGAGCACGCCGAACCAGGACAACCCGCTCATGGAGGGGAAGCAGGCGATCCTCGGGCTCGACGTCTGGGAGCACGCCTACTACCTGAAGTACCAGAACCGGCGGCCGGACTACATCGGCGCCTGGTGGAACGTCGTGAGCTGGGACGCGGTCGCGAAGCGCTACGAGGCGGCGCGCAAGGCGCGGTGAGCGACGCCGAGTGAGCGGCGGCGGATCCCTCGCCGCGCTCGACGGGCCCGGCTACCACACAGGTGGCCGGGCCCGTTCGTTCTCGCGTGACGCAGGTCATTGCCGGTGTCACGCGAGCGCGCTACTCTGGCCTCCGCGCCGCCCGCCGCGGCGCAGCGCCCAGGAGGGTAGCCCGCTGCCCACGACGCGTTCCACCCGGCGAGCGACTCGGTCGCGCGCCGCTGCTCTCGTCACCGCCGCGCTCCTCGCCTCCTGCCGCGAGCGCGCGGCCATCGCCGCGCGCGCGCCGGAGGACTCCGGGCGCGCCGCGACGTCGGCCGCGACCTCCGCCGCGACGTCGCCCGTGCCGGCGGCAGCGCCGGACTCCTTCGCGCCGACCTCCCGCGAGTACCCGCGGGCCGGGTCGGGACGCACGGTGCTCGGCGAGTACGCGACCGGCAGCGCGCGCCGCGAGCGCTTCGAGCTCTCGATCGCCCAGTGCGTCGGCAGCGAGTGCCCCGTGCAGGTGCGACTGCTCGACGACGCCGGCGAGCGCGGAACCGTGTCGCTCGACTGGCCGGCCGGCTCCCGCGAGCCGACGCGGACGGAGGTCGATCGGCTCTGGCGCACGGGCGACGCGAGCGACTCCACCACGCGCGAGGCGTGGACCGCCGGCGACGAGGAGCGCGAGGTCGACGTCGCGGCGCGCCGCGTCACGCTCGCGCCGGGCGTGCCCGGCCTGCTCGTCTGGCAGCGCGGCGGCTTCGAGCACGTGAAGCGTCGCCACTACGTCGTCGCGCCCGTGGGCGGGCGTCTCGCGCGCGTCTGGACGGGCGAGGAGCGCGCGGGCCCGACGTGGAGCGACGTCCTCGTCGTCCCCGGCCCCGGCGGCGCCGATCAGCTGATGCTCTACGAGGTCGTGCGTCCGGAGGACGACAGGATGACCGACGTCCTCGACGTGACGCCCCTCGCGTGGGACGGGAGCCGGCTCGTCGAGGCGCCGCCGGGTCGCGCTCCGCTGTTCGGCGTCGCGTCCTCGGCGTTCGGCGGCCTCCGCGCGGCTCGTGCCGCACGCACCGCCCATCTGGCCTGCCTTCAGGACTTCGTGGCCGTGACTCCCCGCGGCGCCAGCGCGGGCATCACGCTGCTGGCCGCCGCGCCCTCGCGGGAAACGGCCGAGACAATCCGGGCGCGCGCCGCGCGCTGCGCCCCATGGCTACAGCCGCGCGTCGTGTCGCTCCGCTCGCCGTACTCGAGCGACGACGACGCGCGCTGACCGCTCGACCACACCGGAGGAGTCGCATGGCGGAGATCACGGGCACCGTCGGGGACAAGGCCCGCAACGCGAAGCACGACGTCGCCCTGGTGCAGGCGATGCTGCGCCTCGTGAAGGGCAAGGGCGGCGCGGCCTACTTCGCCGGCCCGTACGACGGCCGCTACAACGCGAAGCTCGGGCAGGCGATCGCGAAGTTCCAGTCCGAGCAGGGCGTGGCGACGGCGGCACCCGCCGGCGCGGCGGCGGCGCCCGCGGCACCGGCCGGCGGCTTCACGCCGAAGCCCATCACGCCGGCGCCGCTCGCGCCCGCGGGCGGGAGCGCCCCCTCGAGCAGCACCTCGCGGAGCCCGTTCGGGGCGGGCGGGGCCGGCGTCTCGGCGCCCCCCGCGCCGTCGAAGTTCACTCCCGCCGCGCCCGCGCCGGCGCCCTCGGGCCCCACCGACACCTCGGGCGTCGTGAGCGTGGATGGGCCGACCATCAAGAAGCTCAGTGAGCTCCTCCCGAAAGGCTTCGAGGGCATCCGCACGATGCCGGACTGCACGCTCGTGTACCTGGCAGGCGACGCGGCGGCGGCGACGGCGAGCGCGAAGGAGATCAGCGACAACGCCGACCTCGAGTCGGGGTTCCGCACCACGGTCGCCTCGCTCGTGAATCTGATGTACCAGCGTCACAAGCTCGTCCTGTCGCTCACGAAGAGCGGCGGCCGGCGCACCTTCCAGAAGCAGTACGAGCTCGCGACGCAGGCCGAGGCGCCGACCAAGGCCGGCCCGGGCGAGAGCAACCACAACTGGGGCCGCGCGGTGGACATCGGCTTCCAGGGCATCCGCTGGCTGCAGGGCGACGGCAGCGTGCTGACGGACGACTACTGGCTCAACCGCCTCGCCAAGACCAAGCCGGCGTGGTCCGCGGAGCTCTGGCAGGGGCGCAACGCCATCGCCGTCGGCGAACTCGGTCTGTTTCCCAGCGCGCTCGCCGGGGACCTCATCCACCTCCAGGCGTTCGACGACGACAAGGTCTCGATGCGCAAGTCGCTCGCGGCGCTGCTCGACACGGTCGGCGCCATGAGCTGGTCGGTCGGCAGCGGCAGCTACCAGTGCGACCTGGGCGGCGGCAAGGACAAGGTGCCGGTCGGGAAGGCGACGCAGATCTGGAACCGGAGCGCGACGATCGACGCCGCCGCCCTCGCGAAGGCGACGGGCAAGAAGGCCGCGGACATCAAGCCCGCCGACGTGAAGGCGATGAAGGAGAAGCTGCGCGCGGAGTTCGAGACGGCGGAGGGCTCGTGGGGCCAGTGGACGGCGGTGAACAAGTAGCCGTCCACGGTCCCGCCGAGGTCAGCTCTGGAGCAGGGCCGGCCCGGCCGAGAAGAGGGTGCCGAGGAGCCAGACGACGGCGGCGGCGCCGATGCCCTGCTTCAGGGAGATCTTCCCGGTCTCGGAGATCCCGACCGCCGTGATGTACGCGCCCCAGAGCGTGAACGGCTCGATGCGCATCAGCGCCGCGAGCAGCCCCGGGTTCGCGGTATTCGCATCGAGGAAGCGCGCGGGGCTCAACATGTAGCTCTGGAGCCCCTGCACCTGGTCGGCCGGCACCACGAAGCTCAGCGCCGCCATCGTGATCCAGGCGAGCAGCATCGGGAACATCGAGTACGTCGAGACCGTCAGCGCCTGCCCCATCGTCTGGCGCGCGTCGAAGAACTTCGCGACGACCCAGATGCCGACGGCGCCGAGCAGGGCCGCGATGGGCACGCCGATGACCGGGCCGAACGCCTGGCCCTTCTCCATGAGCCCGCGCATGCCGCGCAGCTGCTCCTCGCGCAGCGTGGGGTTCTTCTTCAGCGCCGCCGCGACCGCGCGGTCGGTCATCACGGAGAACGCCGGCTCGAGCAGGCTGTAGAACAGGTAGCCGAGCAGCGCGACGAGACAGGTGAGCACGACGAGCGCGGCGAAGAACTCGCCGTCGCGGCGCCGCGCGAACACCTGCCGCGGCGCGTAGAAGATGTCGACGAAGTCCTCGAAGACGCTCGGCTTCTTGGGCGCCGTGGCGGGCGCGAGGACGGGCGAGGTGGACGGGTCGAGGACGGCCATGGGGGCGCCTGGAAAGTTATGAGTGTCCTCTAGAGTACACCTCGGCCGGCGGGGCAACAGGGCCGCATTCGGCCCTCGGCCCTCGGCCCTCGGCCGCTGAACGGCGTCCGCGGCGCGGCGGCCTTGTACGCCGTTTACCCCGCGAGGAGTTCCGTGAGCAGGCCGAGGGCCGAGGGCCGAGGGCGCTCTACCGCGCCGCGTCCCCCTCCAGGTACGTGTACCCCTCCAGCCCGCCCACGTACTCGGCGATGAACATGTTCGCCTCCTGCCGGCTGATGCCCTTGGCGATGTTCACCTTGCGCCGGAAGACGGTGAGCAGGTCCGAGGCGTGGAACTGCACGTAGTTCAGGACCTCGGTCACCGTGTCGCCGCGCACGAGGTCCGTCACCTCGTGGCCGCGCTCCGTGAGCTTCACGTGCACCGCGTTCGTGTCGCCGAAGAGGTTGTGGAGGTCGCCGAGGATCTCCTGGTAGGCGCCGGCGAGGAAGATGCCGAGGATGTAGTCCTCGCCGTCCCGCCACTCGTGGAGCTCGAGGCTCGGCCGCCCGTTCTTGTCGCCCACGAAGCGGTCGATCTTGCCGTCCGAGTCGCAGGTCACGTCCTGGAGCGTGCCCCTGCGGGCCGGCTCCTCATCGAGACGATGAATCGGCATGATCGGGAACAGCTGGTCGATCGCCCAGCTGTCCGGGAGCGACTGGAACACGGAGAAGTTGCAGAAGTACCGGTCCACGAGCGTCGCGTCGAGGTCGGTGATGATGTCCTCGTACTCGTCCCGGTCCGCCTGCACGAGGCGCGCGATGCGGTTGATGATCGCGAAGTAGATCTGCTCCGCCACGGCGCGCTGCCGCAGCGAGAGCGCGCCGGCGTTGAAGTACTGCTGCGCGCGCTCCTTGTCGAACGTCGCGTCGTGAAAGGCCTCGCGCACCTTGTTCGGGCGCACGCGCTTGCCGGCCGCGATCTCGTGGTACGCCTCGACCATCTCGTGCAGCAGGGCGTGGTCCTCCTCGCCCACCGTCGGGAGCGGGGGCTCCGCCGCGGACTCCACGTCGATCACCTTCAGCAGCAGCAGCGCGTGGTGCGCCGTGAGCGCCCGCCCGCTCTCGCTGATGATGTGCGGCATCGGCAGCTCGGCCTCGCGGCACGCCTCCCCGATCGTGTAGACGATGTCGTTCGCGTACTCCTGCAGGGAGTAGTTCACGCTCGCGAACGACGTGGATGCCGTCCCGTCGTAGTCCACCCCGAGGCCGCCGCCCACGTCCACGTGCGTGATGTCGACCCCGAGCGCCCGCATCTCGGCGTAGAAGCGCGCGACCTCCTGGAGCCCCGCCTTGATGAAGCGGATGTCGGTGATCTGCGAGCCGAGGTGGAAGTGGACGAGCTTGAGGATGTCCAGGCGGCCGAGGTCGCGCAGGCGGTCCACCAGTCGCACGAGCTGCGAAGGGTTGAGGCCGAACTTCGACTTCTCGCCCCCGCTCTGCGCCCACTTGCCGGAGCCCGCCGCGGCGAGCTTGATGCGCACGCCGGCCAGCGGCTGCACGCCGAGCTCGTCGGCGGCCTGCAGCAGCACGTCGACCTCGGAGAGCTGCTCGATGACGATGTAGACCTTGTGCCCGAGCTTCTGGCCCATGAGGGCCAGGCGCATGAACTCCTCGTCCTTGTAGCCGTTGCAGACGATGATGTGGTCCGTGCTCTCGCTCAGCGCGAGCACCGCCTGGAGCTCCGGCTTGCTGCCGCACTCGAGCCCCACGCCGTGCGGCGTGCCGAACTGCACGATCTCCTCGACGACGTGGCGCTGCTGATTGACCTTGATCGGATAAACGCTGGTGTAGGCGCCCTGGTAATTGAATTCGCGAATCGCCTCTTCGAAGCACTCGTTGAGTGTCTCGATGCGGTTGCGCAGAATGTCGGAGAAACGCAACAGCACGGGCAT
>JBJMNJ010000411.1:0-10651 GCA_045804325.1 Gemmatimonadaceae bacterium | reverse complement strand
GACGCGCTGACGGTGAGGCCGACCTTGAGCGCGAGGTACACGCTCGACGCGGCGAACAGGAGCCCGAGCACGACCCCGAGGACGATCGCGCCCGGCGTCAGCTCGGTGAGCTCCTGCTCGTCGGGGACGTAGGGCGTGAAGTCCGTGTCGTCTCCGGCGACCGCGGCCTTGTCGAGCGTCGGCCCGACGGGCGGCTGGTGCTGGAGCGGCGGGGCAGTGGGAGGGGTCGTCGTGGCCATCCTGAGTCCGCTGAAGGGTCCGGGCGGGAATATGGCGCTCGAACACGGGGGACGGCAAACGATTCACTCCGGGGAGCAGGGAGCGGGGCGGACGAGCGAGTGGGGAGTGAGGCGTGAGGAACCTGCCCGACAGGACGGCGCCTCACGCCTCACTCCCCACTCTCGATTCTCACTCCGCATCTGCGCTGCCCGCGGGCGGCGGGCGGCGGAACCAACCCATCCGCCGCGCGAGCCACACGAGGCCGGCCACGATCGCCGCGACGGGGATCAGCACGCCGAGGCTCGCGATGAGGGCCGCGAGGAAGCCGACGAAGTTGCGCCACGCGTCCTGGAACGCCTCGACGATCGGGTGGTGCCCCGGGCCGCCGACGACGGGACTCGGCTCGTGGACCGTGATGGTGAGCGTGCTCACCGCCGCGCGCGTGCGCAGGTAGCGGAGGCGCCCCTCCATGCGCTCGATCTCCTCGCGCACGCGCGCGAGCTCGCGCTCCACCGCGAGCACGTCCTCGAGCCGGCCGGTGCGGCGCGCGAGCAGGTCGAGCAGGCGCTCCTCGAGGCGGCGCGCGTTGGTGGCGCGCGCCGTCACGTCGGTGAACTCCTCGCCCACGTCCTGCGCCGCGACGCTCACGCGCTCCACCTTGCCGAGGCCCGTGAGGCCGGAGATGGCGCGGTCGAAGCTCTGCGCGGGGACCTTCACCTCGAGGGTCGCCGTGCGCACCTCGTCGCGGCCGCCAGCCACCTGCGTGTTGCCGATGTACCCGCCGACGCTCGCCGCGAGGCGGCGCACCTGCTCCACGGCCGCGTCGAGCTCGCGCACCTCGACCCACGCCTCCCCGGTGCGGATGAGCATCGAGGGCGCGACGGACGGCTGAAGGGCCTCGGGTGAGGCTGCCGGTCCCGGCGCCTGCGCGGGCGCGGACGCCGGCGCGATCGAGGCCGACGCGGGCGCGCTGGCGGCCGCTCCCGCCGCGACGGCGCGGTCCTCGGCCGCGCGCTGGCGCGCTTTCGCCGCGTACGGGGATGGCGGCGGAGCGGGGGTGGAGGATACCCGCTCCGTCTCGCCACGCTCGCCGCGGGTCGCTTTGTCGCTGCACGCCGCCAGGAGCAGGGCGGTGAGGAGAATCGAGGTTCGCATGCGTCGCTGGGTGAGGGGGCGGCGCCGCGCGCGTGCGCGGCGCCACCGGTGAGACGTGCGACGCGCGCCGCCTTGCACATCCGGCCGTCGGCCCGGAGTCGTGCATGACAGAATCATGACGGACCTGACGGGGCCGCGCCGGCCGGCCCGACGCGCCGCCGCCACAGACCCCCCCGTTTGGTGACCTAACGGTGTTGCGCATGCGCCACTACGCAGTGCCGGAAACGAGGGGGTCGGCTCGTCGTCATTCCCCCGACATTGGCCGTCCCTCTCTCCCGACCTCACTCCGATGCCCATCCTCTCTACCGCGTCCCGACAGATCGGCCGTGCCGCCGTGGTGCTGGCCGGCATCCTCGCGTTCCCCACCGTCGCCGCCGCGCAGGCCGCGGGTGACATCGCCATCCACGGGTACCTCACCCAGGGATGGGGCGCCACCAGCGGCCCGCAGTTCTACGGCATCGGGAAGGAGGGCACGACCGACCTGCGCACCGCGGCGCTCCAGTTCCGCTACGACCGCGACGAGAACGGCTTCGTCGTCCAGGTGAACCACCGCCGCCTCGGCGCGAGCGCGATCACCGACTACGAGAGCTCGGTCAACCTGAACTGGGCGTTCTACGAGCGCTCGATCGGCGACGCGACGAAGGTGAAGGTCGGACGCATCCCGATCCCGCGCGGCATCTACAACGAGCAGCGCTCCATCGGCGTGCTCCTCCCGACGTACCGCCCGCCCGTCGTGTTCTACGACGAGGGCGCGTACTACAGCGAGACCATCGACGGCCTCGTCGCCTCGCACACCTTCGGCGACGGCCACGCGTGGAGCGTGGACCTCAACGCGTACGGCGGCGGGTGGTCGACGCTCGCCTACGACCAGAGCGGCGCCGAGTACTCGGTGAGCCGCATCCGCGCCGAGAACGCCTACGGCGCGCAGCTGTGGCTGAACACGCCCGTCGACGGCGTGCGCCTCGGCTTCGCGTCCCAGCACTACCGCTGGCGCCCCATCGGCGAGGCGAACGCGCAGGCGGGCGACCCGGCGAACGTGACCGAGCTGCACGCCTCCCTCGACGCCACCCGCAGCTACGGCTTCCTCCGCGCCGAGGCGCAGCAGCAGGACTTCTCGGCCGACGTCTTCCAGTCGGCGTACGCGCAGCTCGGCATTCGCCCGGTCTCGCGCCTCCTCCTCGTCGGCGAGGTGCAGCAGGCCCGCGAGACGCAGCAGACGTACGCCCCCGACTGGCCGGTGGACTTCACCTGGCACCGCTCCGTCGGCGCCGGCGTGAACTACTCGCTCTCGCCTGCGCTCGTCCTCAAGGTCGAGCACCACTGGGACCGCGGCATCCAGGTCGAGCAGACCGCCGATCCGCGCGACCCGCCGAAGTTCCGGTACCTCATCGCCAGCGTCAGCGCGAGCTTCTAGGCGCCATGTCGCACGGCCTGGCACCCGGTCGGCGCGCGCTCCTGCGCGGCGCCAGCGCGATGGTCGTCGCGCTGGCGCTGCGCGCGTCGAGCGCGGGGGCCGTCGTGCCCGGCGGCGGCGCGGAGCCGGACGGCTTCACGCTGGTCGTGCACGCCAGCAACGCGTCCACGGCGCTCACCGCGGACCAGGTCTCGCGCATGTTCCTGCGCAAGCTCCGCACGTGGCCCGGCGGCGAGCAGGTCATGCCCGTGGAGCTGGCGGACAAGTCGCCGGCGCGGAAGGCGTTCTCGAAGCAGGTGCTCGGCAAGGACGTCGCCGCGATGCGCGGCTACTGGCAGCAGATGATCTTCACCGGCAAGGGCGTGCCCCCGCTCGAGAAGGCCTCGGAGGCCGAGGTCCTCGCGTACGTGGCCGCCACGCCGGGCGCGATCGGGTACGTGTCCGCGGGCGTCGAGCTCCCCGCGGGCGTGAAGTCCGTCACGCTCGCCCGCTGACGCCGTGCGCACGACTCGACTCGTCGCGCTCGCCGAGGCGGCCACGCGCGGCCGCAGCCTCCAGGGCAAGATCCAGCTCATCCCGGTGATCGCCGCCGGCGCGATGCTGCTCGTCGTCGCGCTGACGGGCGCGCTCGCCACGGCCGGCGCGCGGCAGGGCACGCGCATCCAGCACGGCCACTACCCGGCCGTGGCGCTCAGCCGCGCGCTGCGTGGCGATCTCGCGCTCATCCAGCGCCGGCTCCAGGACGCCGTGATCGCGCGCGACACGGCGCTCCTCGCCGAGACGGACTCGCTGCGCGCCGCGGCCGTGGGCCGCGTGCGCGGGGCGGACTGGCGCGCGATGGACGACTCGGCGAGCTTCGCGCGGCTCTCCGACCGCGTCGACCGCTACTACGGCCACGCCCGCGGGACGGCGGCGCGCATGATCGCCGGCGAGGTGGGCGAGGGCGTGCTCGCCGAGGTCACGACGATGACGCAGCAGTACAACGACCTCGCGGCGGCGCTCGACGGGCAGATCGCGACGGACGAGCGGCGCATCGAGGCGGCCTTCAACGGCTCGCGCCGGCTCCAGCGCGCGACTGCGGTGGTCGTGGGCACGGTGGCGCTCGCGAGCGTCGCGATGCTGTGGCTCCTCTCCTCGTTCACGGCGAGCCTGCTCACCCGCACGCTCACCGAGCCGCTCACGCAGGCGGTGCGGGGCATGAACCGCCTCGCCGGCGGCGACGTGCGCGTCGAGCTGCCGCACGACGTCGAGGGGGAGATGGGGAGCCTGCTCGCCGCGATGCGGACGATGATCGCCTACCAGGCCGAGATGGCGGCGGCCGCGCGGCGCATCGCCGCCGGCGACGTGTCGGTCGCGGTCGCCGCGCGCGGACCCGACGACGCGCTCGGCAACGCCTTCGGCGAGATGACCGAGGCGCTGCGTGCGCTCTCCGCGGTGGCGGACCGCGTCGCGGCCGGCGACCTCTCCGCCGGCGTCGCGCACCGCTCCGAGCACGACCGCTTCGGCCGCTCGCTCGGCCGCATGGTCGCGACGCTGGCGGACACCATCCAGGAGCTGCGCGACACGGCCGAAGGCCTGTCGGCGGCCGCGGCGCAGGTGGCGGCGTCGTCCGGCACGGTGGCCACCGATGCGGGCGCGGGCGCGTCGGCGGTCTCCACGGCGTCGGCGAGCGTGCGCAGCCTCCAGGCGCTCGTCACCCAGAACGCCGAGGCGAGCCGGCAGCTCGAGACGCACGCGTCCGAGGGGCGGAAGGTCGCGCTCGACAGCGCCGAGGCGACCCGCGAGACGCTCGCGGCCATGCAGGAGATCGCGCGGCGCGCGTCGTTCATCGACCAGATCGCCTCGCAGACGAACCTCCTCGCGCTCAACGCGGCCATCGAGGCCGCGCGCGCGGGCGTGCACGGGCGCGGCTTCGCGGTCGTCGCCGACGAGGTGAAGAAGCTCGCGTCCGCGGCGCAGAAGTCGGCCGAGGAGATCAACGCGCTCATCGCCGGCAGCCGCGACGTCGCGCGCCGCACCGGCGACCTGCTCGGCGGGCTGGTCGGCGCGATCGAGGGGACGACGACGCTCGCGCAGCGCGTCGCGGAGAGCTCGCGCGCGCAGACCGCCGGCCTCGTGGCGGTGGCCGAGTCGATGGTCCACGTGGACGACGGCACCTCGCGCACCGCCGCGGCCGCGCAGGAGCTCTCGGCCACCGCGGAGACGATGCACGAGCAGGCCGAGTCGCTGCAGCGCGCGGTGAGCGCGTTCCGGCTTCCGGGCGCCGGCCCGGCGGTCGCGGTGCCAGCGCCCGCGGTGCCCGCGCCCGCCGGGCGCGAGGAGCTCGCCGTCCGGGAGGGCGGCCGCCCGACGCGCCGCCGGCAGCCCGCGTAGCGGCGGTCGTCCCGCTCCCGCGTTTGCCGAGCCCGGCGCCCTTGCGCCGGAGCATGCGCCGAGCGAGGCTCGGGAAGGCTCACACGACGGGGGCGCGGAGATGACGACGGTGCGACGCTGGAGCGTCGGCCGCCTCGTGGCGGCGTGGATCGCGTACTGGGCCGTGCTCGCCCTCGTGACGCTGGGGCCGGCGCTGCGCGCGGCGTGGCACGCCACGCACCTCCCGGAGTCGGCCCGGAGCTCGATCGACCTCTCGATGGGGAGCGGCGCGTTCTCGCTCGTCATCAAGGAGCACGGCGCGGCGACGTGGAGTGGGTCGGTCGGCGTGCTGCCCCTCTGCCTGTGGATCGCCGTCGTGCCGCTCGCGATGTGGGCCGTGTGGCTCGCCGTGCGGGGGCGCGGCGCCCCCGCCGAGCCGGCGCCGCGCGCACGCGCCACCTGAGTCGTGAAGCGTACCGCGCGCTTGCGCGCGGCGTGCGCGGGGAAGAGAATCCGCCGGTCAGTCGTCAGACCCGCTCATCCTTCCCGACCTCCCATGCCACTCCGCGGCGCGCTCCCGCTCTCGCTGCTCACGGTCCTCGCCTGCGCCGGCGGCACCGCGCAGTCCACGCAGACTCCCTCCACGGCGCAGCCCGCGGGCCCCGCCGGCGCGGCCGCGCCGGCCCCCGCGCCAGGCCCGGGCGCCGCGGGCGCGCCCGCCTCGTCGATCGCCGCGCGCACCGCGGGCGCGGAGCGCCGCGACGGCTTCGTCCCCGTCTACATCGACCGCGGCGGCCGCGTGCTCCTCGAGCTGCCGCGCGACTCCGCGCGCATGCTCATGCTCGTCTCCCTCGCCACGGGGCTCGGCTCCAACCCCGTGGGGCTCGACCGCGGCGCGAACGCGGGCGAGTACGTCGTGCGCTTCGACCGCGAGGGGGATCGCGTCCTCGTGGTCTTCGAGAACTGGAGCTACCGCAGCTCCGCGGCCGACAACCCGGACCACCAGCGCTCGGTCGCGGAGAGCTTTCCGCCGAGCACCGTGGCGGCGCTCCCGCTCCAGGCGGCGGAGGGCGGCCGGCTGCTCGTGGACGCCACCGACTTCCTGCTGCGCGACTGGGCGGACGTGACGCGCACGCTCGGGCGCGCCGGGCAGGGCACCTACAACGTGGACCGGCAGCGGTCGAGCGTCTACCGCCCGTACACGCGCGCCTTCCCGGACAACACGGAGCTCGACGCGTCGCTCACCTTCGCCGCCGCGAACCTCCCCGGCCGCATCGTCGAGCAGGTGGCGCCGCACGGGAGCGCCATCACGCTCCGGCAGCACGTGTCGCTCGTCCGGCTCCCGGACGCCGGCTACCGCCCGCGCCGGCAGGACCCGCGCGTCGGCTACTTCGGCATCGCGTTCCACGACTTCGCCCAGCCGGTCCAGCAGCCGCTCGTGCAGCGCTGGGCGAGCCGCCACCGCCTGACGAGGACGGACCCGCGGGACCCGCGCAGCCCGCTCGCCGACACCATCGTCTACTACATCGACCGCGGGATGCCCGAGCCCATCCGCACCGCGTCGCTCGAGGGCGCGCGCTTCTGGGAGGAGGCGTTCCGCCGGGCGGGGCTGCCGGGCGCCTTCCGCGTCGAGCTGCTCCCCGAGGGCGCCGACCCGATGGACGTGCGCTACAACGTCGTGCAGTGGGAGAACCGCAACGAGCGGGGCTGGTCGATCGGCGGCTCGCTCTCGGACCCGCGGACGGGCGAGATCCTCAAGGGGATGGCGCGCATGGACTCGCACCGCGCGCGCACCGACTACAACCTCTACGCCGGCCTGCTCGGCGCCGACGCGTCGGCGGCGGACACGGCGTTCGTGCTCGCGCGCGTGCGGCAGGTGACCTCGCACGAGATCGGCCACACGCTCGGGCTCCAGCACAACTACATCGCGAGCGCGTACGAGCGCGGCAGCGTGATGGACTACCCGCCGCCGCGCGTGAGCCTCACGCCGGCCGGCGAGATCGACGTCTCCGAGGCGTACGACGTCGGGCCCGGGGAGTACGACGTGTGGGCGATTCGCTGGGGATACGGCATCTTCCCGCCGGAGAGCGAGGCCGACTCGCTCCGCGCGATCGTGGCCGAGGGGCTCCGGAAGGGCTTCCTCTATCTCTCGGACGCGGACGCGCGGCCGGAGTTCGGGAGCGACCCGCGCGTGAACCTGTGGGACGACCGCGCGACCGCCGCGGAGTTCCTGCGGAGCCAGATGGCCGTGCGCCGCGTGGCGCTCCGCCGCTTCGGCGAGCGCAACATCCGCCCCGGGCAGCCGGTCGCGCTGCTGCAGGAGCGGCTCGCGCCCGTGTACTTCATGCACCGCTTCGCCATCAGCTCGGCGTCGAAGACCATCGGCGGGATGGAGTACAGCAATCCGGTGCGGGGCGACGCGCAGCAGGCCACGCGCCCCATCGGCGGGAACGAGCAGCGCCGCGCGCTCGCGCTGCTGCTGGGCGCGCTGCGGCCGGACGAGCTCGAGATCCCGGACACGGTCGTGACGCTGATGGTGCCGAACGCGGGGCAGGTGACGCCGCAGGTGGAGCTCTTCGGCAGCCGCACGCGGCCCGCGTTCGACGAGCTCGGCGCGGCGCGCACGCTCGCGCAGATGGTGGTGGACGCGCTGCTCCAGCGCGACCGCGCGGCACGCCTGGTGGCCTTCGCGGCGCGGCGCGATGCGGCGCGCGACGGCCCGCCGCTCACGCTGGGCGGGCTCATCGACGAGCTGGTGCGCACGACCACGGCCGGCGGCGTCGAGGCGGACCCGAAGCGCGCGGCACTGCGGCGCGCGGCGCAGCGCGCGGTGGTGGACCGCCTGCTCCTCCTCGCCGCCGACACGGACGCCACGCCGGACGTCCGCGCCATCGCGCAGCTCAAGCTCACCGAGCTGCGCGCGGCCGCGGCGGCGCGGGCGCGCGGCGCCGGGGACGTGCCGGAGCGGGCGCACTGGATGCTCGTCGCGTCCGACGTGGGGCGGTGGATCGACGAGCGCGTGCTGCCGCCGCTCACGCAGGCGCTGGCGGCGCCGCCGGGGGACCCGTTCTAGGCGGGCGGCGCCGGCCCCGGCACTCGACCGGCTCACCCTCTCACGTTCCCAGCGCCGCCGAGCTATCTTCCCACGACTGCGCCGGGGCGAGGGGGTCTCGCGCGCCAGATCGCGACCGTTCGCCACGGGTGGGCACGTGCTGATCGGACTCCTCGTCGGGCTGGTGGTGGGCGGCGCGCTCGGCCTCGTGGCCGGCGTGCTCGCGGCCGGGTCGCATCGGTCGGAGGCGCCGGACTGGACGCGCGACGACGCCGAGAGCGTGCGCGTGGCCGACATCGCCGAGGCGCGGCGGGCCCGCGCCTCCCGGCCCTCCGGCGATCGCGTCGTACCGCCGGCGTCGCTGCCCGTGGCCGACGCGCCCGAGGCCGCGGACACGGAGATGGGCCTGCGCCTCCGCGGCCGCATCGTCGACCGCATCAAGCCGCGCTAGCGTCCCACCCGCCCGCCCGCGGCCGTGCTCTACATGGTGGTGGAGACGTTCCGCGAGGGCGACGCGCGCCCCGTCTACCGCCGCTTCCGCGAGCGGGGCCGCCTGGCCCCCGAGGGGCTGCGCTACGTCGCGAGCTGGGTGAGCCAGGCTGAACGACGGTTCGCCACCCAGCCGCAGGCCACGAATGCTGGCGACGGGCGACTGCTGCTCATCAGCGGATGAGTGATCCGACTGGACGAGAAACCCTCGGGATGCCACCAGTGGCTTCCCGAGGGTTCTACGCATCGGCCGCCCGCTGATCAGCCGGGCGGCAGCAGTCGCCTGTCGCCCGTCGCCAGCGTCCGTAGCGTCAGGCGCGACGGCACTCAAGCACTCGGCTTGCTGTTCCTGAGATACCTGTCGAGCCACCCCAGCGTCTCGCTCCACCACAGCCGCTGGTTCTGCGGCTTGAGGATCCAGTGCCCCTCGTCCGGGAACACGACGAGGCGGCTCGGCACGTTCTGCCGCTGCAGCGCCGTGAAGAGCTGGAGCCCCTCGGTGTACGGGACGCGGTAGTCCATCTCGCCGTGCAGCACGAGCGTCGGCGTCTTGAAGTTCTTCACGTAGAGATGCGGCGAGTACTTCCGGAACTGCGTCCGCATCGCGGTGGAGTCCCAGTACTGCCCGAACTCCCAGTCGTTGAACCAGAGCTCCTCCGTCGCCCCGGCCATCGACTCGAGGTTGAACACGCCCGCGTGCGAGACGAGCGCCTTGAAGCGCTGCGTCGGGCGGCCGGCGATCCAGTTCACCATGTAGCCGCCGAAGGAGCCGCCGGCCGCGCCCATGCGCGTGGAGTCCATCCACCGGTTGCGCGCGAGCGCGGCGTCGAGGCCGTTCATCAGGTCCGCGTAGACCTTGCCGCCCCAGTCCTTCGACACCTCGTCCACGAAGCGCTGGCCGTAGCCCGTGGAGCCGCGCGGGTTCACGAACACGACGGCGTTGCCGCGCGACGCGAACATCTGGTAGTTCCAGCGCCCGTGCCACTGGTCGAGGAAGGCGCCCTGCGGGCCGCCGTGGATCAGGAACACCACGGGGTACTTCCGCGACGCGTCGAAGTTCGGCGGCTTCACCACGAAGCCCTGCACGCTGTCGCCGTTCGCGCCGCGGAACCAGAACTCCTCGGCCGGGTTGAGGGCGAGGCGCGCGACCAGCGCGTCGTTCGCGTGGGTGAGCTGGCGTGCGGCGACGCGCCCGTCGTACGTGCCGACGTACACCTCCGCGGGCCGGTCCGTCGCGTCGCGCATCCACGCGAGCGTGCGGCCGTCGCGGCTCACGCTGAGCGCGACGTTGTTTCCCTCCGCGACGACGGGCACCGGGCGCCCGGCCGCCGCGCCGCTCGCGCCGAGCGCGACGCGGTAGACGCGGTCGCGCCCGCGGTCGGTGGTGACGACGTAGAGCGCGTCGTTGCCGGCGAACGCCACCTGGTCGGCGTTGAAGTCCCAGGTCGGCAGCAGCTCGCGGTGCGTGCGCGCCTGCCGGTCGTACAGCATGAGGCGCCAGCGGTCGCTCTCGAAGCCGGCGCGCCGCTGCGACGCGTACGCGAGCCAGCGGCCGTCGGGCGAGTACACGGGATTCTGGTCCGCGCCCTTGTTCGCCGCGGTGACGACCGCCGGCGAGGGCGACGCGGCGTCCATGCGCACCGTGTAGACGTTGAGGTCCGTGGACCACGCGGCCTCGCGCCCGGCGTCCTTGGCGGTGTACGCGATCTCGTTGCCGTCGGGCGCCCACGCGTAGCTCTCGCTCCCGCCGAACGGCGGCACGGGCACGTCGTACCTCGCCCCGCGCGTCACGTCGACCACGCGGCGCCCGTCGGTGGTGACGGCGAACAGGTGCGAGCGCTGCCCCTCGTCCCACACCGTCCAGTGGCGGTAGAGCAGGTTGTCGGCGACGTGCGCCTTCACCTTGCTCTCCTCGGCCGCCTTGAGGCGCTGCGCGTTGCAGGCGTCGTCCGCGCAGTCGGGGTACACCA
>JBJMNJ010000410.1:0-6304 GCA_045804325.1 Gemmatimonadaceae bacterium | reverse complement strand
TGCTGGTCTGCTGGCTCTACGTCGCGTTCGTGCTCCGCCCGTTCGCGCAGCTCGGCCTCCGCCTGCGGGACGTCGTGCTCTTCGGCCTGCTCATCAGCGCCGCCGCGCAGGTGGGGGACCTCGCCGAGTCGCTGTTCAAGCGCGAGGCGGGCGTGAAGGACAGCTCGCGCATCCTCCCCGGCCACGGCGGCGTGCTCGACCGGCTCGACAGCATGTTCTTCGTCATGCCGCTCGCGTACCTCCTGCTGAGCGCGATGCTGGTCCCGGTCCCACACGGCGGCTGATGCGCGCCGGCGGGGCGCCGGCGCGCTCAGGCGCGCGCGGCGTGGCGATCCTCGGGTCGACGGGCAGCATCGGCACGACGGCGCTGCGCGTGCTCGCGCGCCATCCGCAGCGGTTCCGCGCGGCCGCGCTCACGGCGTTCGCGAACGGCGCGCTGCTGCGGGAGCAGGAGGAGCTCGTGTGCCCCGGCTACGTCGGCCTCGTCGGCGACGGCGCCGCGCAGCCGCACTGGCGCACCGGACGCGGCTGCCTCGTCGAGGCCGCGACGCTCCCCGGGGCGGACATCGTGCTGAACGCCGTCGTGGGCGCCGCGGGCATGGACGCCACCCTCGCGGCGCTCGAGGCGGGCAAGCGCGTCGCGCTCGCGAACAAGGAGTCGCTCGTGATGGCCGGCGCGCTCGTCAGCGAGGCATGCCGCCGGGGCGGCGGCGAGATCGTCCCGGTGGACAGCGAGCACTCGGCCATCCTCCAGTGCCTCGCCGGGCGGCGGCCCGCCGACGTGCGGCGCGTGATCCTCACCGCCTCCGGCGGCCCGTTCCGCGACTGGTCGCGGGACCGGCTCGACCGCGCGACCGTGGCCGACGCCCTGCAACATCCTACGTGGCGGATGGGTAGGAAGATCACCGTGGACAGCGCGACCCTCGCCAACAAGGCGCTCGAAGTCATCGAGGCGCACTTCCTCTTCGGGCTCGACTACGACCAGATCGACGTCGTGGTCCACCCGCAGAGCGTCGTGCACTCGTTCGTCGAGTTCGTGGACGGCAGCGTCGTCGCACAGCTCGGGGTGCCGAGCATGGAGCTGCCCGTGCTGTACGCGCTGACGCACCCGGAGCGGGTCGCCGACGCGGGAGTCCCGCCCTTCGACCCCGTCGAGCTGTCGCCGCTGACGTACGAGCCCGTGCGGTGGGACGCCTTCCCGGCGCTCCGCCTCGGCATCGAGGCCGGGCGCGCGGGCGGTGCCGCCCCCGCCGTCTTCAACGCGGCGAACGAGCAGGCGGTCGCCGCCTTCCTCGACGGCCGGCTCCGGTTCGGCGAGATCGCCCCGGCCATCGCCTCGGCGCTCGACGTCGGCGCCGGCGCGCCAGCCCGGTCGCGCGACGAGATCGTCGCCGCCGACGCCGCCGCGCGCCGCCACGTGCGGGGGATCGTCGGATGCTGATGGTCCTCGCCCCCATCATCGTCTTCGGGCTCGTGGTCTTCGTCCACGAGCTCGGGCACTTCCTCGCGGCGAAGTGGGCCGGGGTCTACGCGCCGCGCTTCTCCATCGGGTTCGGCCCGGCCCTCTGGAAGCGCCGGTATGGCGAGACCGAGTACATCCTCGCCGCGCTCCCGCTCGGCGGCTTCGTGCGCATGGCGTCGCGTCACGACGACGAGGGCGCGCTGCTCGAGGGCGGCAGCGAGAACGTCGCGGCCGAGCGAGCCGCGCGGGGCGAGCGCCCCGTCGACTGGGACGCCGAGGCGATGATCCCGTTCGGCCCGAAGCCGATCCCCGAGCACCGCTGGTTCGAGTCGAAGCCGCTCTGGAAGCGCCTCGTGATCATGCTCGCCGGCGTGACGATGAACGTGCTCCTCGCGCTCGTGATCTCGATCGGGCTGGTCGCCCACTTCGGCCGCACGAACGTCCCCACGAGCGTCGTCGGCGCCGTCCGCGCCTCCGCGAAGCTTCCCGCGCTGCCGACGCTGCTCCAGGTGGGCGACACGATCCGGGCGATCAACGGGCGGCCGGTGTCGACCTGGCGTGACGTCGAGCGGCAGATCATGAATGCGCCTGGAGTCAGCCTGTCCGTTCGGACTCACCGCGGTGAGTTTGCGGTGGCGGCCGGAGGGCCGGCGAGCGAGGTCCGACAACAGTTCGCCTCGGGCGTGGACTTCTACATCCCGCCCGTGATCGACACGGTGCTCGCCGGGCAGCCCGCGGCGGCCGCCGGACTGCGAAAGGGGGACAGCGTGGTCGCCATCGCCGGCAGCCCCGTGCGGTCGTTCTCGCAGCTCGTGGAGCACGTGAGCGCGGCACCGGGCCGGCCGCTGGTCTTCCGCGTGATTCGCGGCGGGGCGCCGGTCGAGGTCACGGTGCGGCCCGTCGCGACCCCGGCGCGCGATCCGGTCACCCGGAAGACCGTCTCGGTCGGTCGCATCGGCGCCGGCCCGCCGGACGTCACGGTCCACGAGGCCATCGGCTTCGGCGAGGCGATCCGCGAGGGGGCCGCGCGCACGCTGGAGATGGCGGGCACCATCGTGAGCGTCGTCCGGGGCCTGTTCAAGCGCGAGGTGGGCGTCGATCAGCTCGGAGGGCCGATCGCGATCGTGCGCGCGTCGGTGGATGCGGGGCGGCAGGGGATCGAATACGTGCTCGGGCTCCTCGCGCTGATCAGCATCAACGTCGCCGTGCTCAACCTGCTCCCGATCCCCATCCTCGACGGCGGCCAGGTGCTGCTGAACGTCGCGGAGAGCGTGAAGGGGAGCGCGTTCAGCGTGCGCACGCGCGAGTACGTGCTTCGCCTCGGGCTGCTCGCCATCCTCCTGCTCTTCGTGCTCGTCATGTTCAACGACCTGAAGAGCCTGCTGCGCGGCCTGGTGGGCTCGTGAGGCGTGGCGCGGCGGCGGTGGCACTCGGCATCGCGCTGATCGCCGCGAACGCGGCGGGGCAGGCGGCGCCGGCGGAGCGCGAGCCGCGCGGCGCCTCGGCGACCGCGGCGCGGCTGCCCATCTCGGCCGTCGGCGACAGCACGATCATCGTGCGCGTGCGCGCGGCGACGTGGCTCCGGCCGAACCAGCGCGGGATCGTCGTGGACCCCAAGAGCAACGACGCGCTCGTCGCGCGCTTCCGGCTCCTCTCGGTCACGGGCGATTCGGCCGTCGCGCTGCTCACCGGCCTCACGAGCCCCGTCGAGCTCAGCCACGTGGCCGTCGTGGAGCAGCCGCGCGTGGCGTGGTACCGTCAGAGCTTCTTCTGGATGGGGGCCGCACTCGGCGCCGTCCTCGGCATCATGACCGGCGCCGCCTTCTAGCGCGCGGTCAGCCCGCCCCGCAGACGAGGTGGGCGCGCACGTACTTCGGCTTCTCCACGTCCGACGGACGTACCTCGACGTCGCCCGAGAAGTCGGCGCAGTAGGGCGCCTTCACCGTCAGCTGCGCCCGGCCGAACGGCACGACGACGATCTGGTCGTCGGGGATCGGCAGGGGGCCGGTGCTCCAGCCGCCCGAGCGGATGGAGTACGTGGCGCCGTCCTGCTTCGTGTCCAGCCGCACGCGCCCACAGCCGCGGGGGTTCAGGCTGATGGTACGCGTCCCGCCGCGCACCGACACCCGCTCGGTCACGTCCGCCGTCGGGCAGCCGTCCACCGAGTTCACGAACGCGCGCACGCGGTGGTTCCCGCCCGGGAGCGACTCCGACCGCCAGGTGCCGGCCGTGATGCGTCGGCCGTCCACGGTGACGGTGGCGCCGTCCGGCGTGTGCACCACCAGCGCGGGCCGCGGTCGTGCAGTGTCCCGGCCGGTCCGGCCCGCCGGCCGGGCGCCGGACCGGGTGGCCGTGGAGGAGTCCCGGCGGGGGACCGTCGAGTCGGGATGCGTGGCGACGGCGCCGCCGTTCGAGGTCGTGGGCACCGGCGTCGCGCTGGCCCAGGGGCGGATCACGGCGAGGGCCACCACGGTCCCGAGGAGGGCGACGCCGGCCGCGGCCAGCGGCACCAGCCGCCGACGCGAGACGCCGGGGACGATGAACGGGGACTCGGTGGTGATCGCCGCCGGGAGCGAGGCCCGCTTCACCGTGGTCGAGACGCCGAGCAGCTCGAGCGCGGCCGTGAGGTCCTCGGCGAGCGCCTCCCCGGTGGGGTACCGGTCGTCCGGCGACTTCGCCAGGCACTTGAGGATGACGCGCTCCGTCTCGCGCGACAGGGCCGGGTTCAGGGCGCGCGGCTTCGGCGGGCGCTCCTCGACGTGCTGGCGGGCGATGTCGTACCAGTCCTCGCCCTCGAAGGGGAGCTTCCCGGTCGCCGCCCGGAAGAGCGTCACCCCGAGCGAGTAGATGTCCGCTCGCCCGTCGAGCGGGAGGGCGCGCGCCTGCTCGGGGGAGAAGTACTGGGGCGTTCCGACGACCATCCCGGTGCTGGTCTGCCCGACGTGGCCCTGCACGGCCCGCGCGATGCCGAAGTCGGCCACGATCGCGTTCCCGTGGTCGTCGAAGAGGATGTTGTCCACCTTCACGTCGCGGTGGATGACCCCCTCGCGGTGCGCGTACCCGAGCGCGCTGGCGACGTCGATCCCCACGCGGACGAGGAGCGACTCCGGCAGCGTGGACATGACCTCGAGCCGGTCGGCGAGGCCGGTCGGGAGGTAGTCCATGGCGAAGTACACGGCCCCGTCCTCGACGCCGACCGCGTAGATCTTGATGATGTTGGGGTGCCGGAGCCGGGCCGCCGTGGAGGCCTCCCGACGGAACCGCTGCTCGATCTTCTCGTCGCCCGCGTAGTGCGGCTTGAGCACCTTGAGGGCGACGGGGATCTCGAGCTCGGGGTCGTAGGCCTTGTAAACCCATGCGAAGCCACCGGTGCCGACGAGCTCGTCGACGCGGTACTTGCCGAGGGTCCGTCCGAGGAAGCGCTCGGGCACGAGGCGGGAGAGAGGGGGAGCAGGGCGCGGAGGTCAGCCTTTACAGGGCCGCTCCCGCATAGTAAACTTATTGGCTTGAAGCGATTACGCGCGCGCCGCGCCGCCGGGCTCCAGTTCGAGAATATACATCATGGCTTTCGAAAAAACAGCGACCATCGAGAAGTACAAGACGGGTGAGACGGACACCGGCTCGACGCGGGTGCAGATCGCGATCCTCACGGACCGCATCAACTATCTCACGGACCACTTCCGCCGCCATGCCAAGGACCATCACGGCCGTCAAGGGCTGCTGAAGATGGTCGGCAAGCGCCGCCGCCTCCTCAACTACCTGCGGCGCACGGACGTCGCCGGGTACCGCCAGATCATCGAGGAGCTCGGCCTCCGCTACTGAGCGGCACAACACACGACGCGCGGACGCACTCGGTGCGGCCCGCGCGTTTTCGTGTCTTTCTGCGATCCCCCAGAGGAATTGAAATGACGCAACGCTTGGAACGGACGTTCGCGGGCCGCAAGCTGATCATCGAGACCGGACGCATGGCCAAGCAGGCCGCCGGCTCGGCCCTCGTCCAGTTCGGCGACACGATGGTGCTCGCGGCGGTGACCGTGAGCCCCAACCAGAGCCCCCTCCCGTTCTTCCCCCTGACGGTCGAGTACAAGGAGAAGACGTACGCCGCCGGCAAGATCCCCGGCGGCTTCATCAAGCGCGAGGGGCGCCCGCACGACGCCGAGATCCTGTCGGCCCGCATCGTCGACCGCTCGATCCGCCCGCTCTTCCCGGACGGCTTCAAGAACGAGGTGCAGGTCTTCATCTACGTCATCTCCGCCGACCAGGAGAATGACGACGACGTGCTCGGCCTCGTCGCAGCGTCGTACGCGCTCGCGAGCTCCAAGATCCCGTTCGCCGGCCCCATCGCCGGCGTGCGCGTCGGCCGCGTCGAGGGCCGCTGGATCCTCAACCCGACGTTCCAGCAGCTCCAGTACTCCGACATGGAGCTCATCGTCGCCGGCTCGCGCGACTCGATCGTGATGGTCGAGGGTGGCGCGCTCGAAGTCAGCGAGGAGGACGTCGCCGAGGCGCTCCAGATCGCCCACCGCGGCATCAAGGAGCTCATCGACGCGCAGGAGGAGCTGCTCGGCCGCGCGGGCGGCCGCCAGCCGAAGATGGAGTGGACGAAGCCGGAGCCGAACGCCGACCTCGCCGCCAAGGTGAAGGACATGGCGACGGGCAAGATCTCCGACGCGCTCAACCAGAAGGACAAGCACACGCGCATCGAGGCCGTCGAGCGCGTGAAGAAGGAGCTCGCCGAGGGCCTGCTCGCGGACTTCCCCGACGCCGACAAGGACATCAAGAACCTCCTCGGCGACGTCGAGTACAACGCGCTCCGCGGGCAGGTGCTGAGCACCGGCTTCC
>JBJMNJ010000409.1:0-4533 GCA_045804325.1 Gemmatimonadaceae bacterium | reverse complement strand
AGCTCGCGCGCGCGGGCGAGCGGCCCGAGGCGGGCGCGCCCGGACGCGCGCTGCCGGCGGACGCCCTCCAGGCGCTCGAGGGCGCGCTCCGGGACGCCGAGCCGGCCGTCCGCGCGGCCGCGGTCGAGGCGCTCGGGGCCGGTGGCGGGCCGGAGCACGCGGCGTCCATCGCCGCGCTCTTCACCGACGGCGCGGTCCCGCCCGTGGTGGTGGTCGCTGCGCTCCAGGCGCTCGCGGCGCTGGGCCCGCTCCCACCCGACGCCCTCGCGCGCGCCGCGGCCCACCCGGATCCGGAGGTGGTGAAGGAGGCGGTCGCCGCGGCGGCCCGCCTGCCCGGCGAGGCCGCGGAGGCGCTGCTGCGCGGCGCGGCCCGGAGCGCGAGCTGGGACGTTCGTCGCGCCGCCGCCCGCGCGCTCGCCGATCGCGGCGACCCGGCGCTCCGGGAGCTCGCCGTCGCGCTCGCCGCCTCCGATCCGGATCCGCTCGTGGCGCGCGCGTTCGCGGACGCCGCCCGCGCGCTCGCGGGGTAGCCGCGCATGTGGAGCGTCGATCGCGGCCCGCCGCTGCGCGAGGGCGAGTTCCGGCTCCTCCGCGACCTCGTGCACGCGCACTGCGGGATCTGGCTGCGGGAGGAGAACCGGTTCATCGTCGAGCGGCGGCTCGGGCCGAGGCTGCAGGCCCTCGGCCTGAACGACTACGACGCCTACCACCGGTTCCTGAGGTTCGATCCGGGCCGCATCGCGGAGCTCGAGGAGCTCACCGACGTCCTCACCACGAACGAGACCTACCTCTACCGGGAGCCGAACCAGCTCCGCGCGTTCTCCGGCGAGATCTTGCCTCGGCTCGCGGAGTCGCTCGCGCCCGATCGCCGGCTCCGGATCCTGTCCGCGGGGTGCAGCACGGGGGAGGAGCCGTACACGATCGCGATGCTCGTCCGCGACTCCCGGCTCTTCGAGGGCTGGGACGTCGAGGTGTTCGGGTGCGACATCTCGCGGCGCTGCATCGCCCAGGCGCGCGCGGGGGCGTACGGCGACCACGCCTTCCGCAGCGTCGAGGCGGAGCCGATGCGCCGCTGGTTCCACCTCCGCGGCGGCAAGTGGGTGATCGACGACGCGATCCGCCGGATGGTGAGGTTCCAGCGCGAGAACCTGCTCGACCCGGAGGCGCTCGCGGGCGTGCCCCGGCTCGACGTCGTGTTCTGCCGCAACGTGATGATCTACTTCGACCTCGTCGCGCGACGCCGGGCGCTCCAGCGGCTCCACGCGAAGCTGCGGGGCGGCGGCTGGCTCCTCCTTGGCCACTCGGAGTCGCTCCTCAACGTCACCGCGGACTTCGAGCTCGCGCACCTCCGGAACGACCTCGTGTACCGGAAACCGGCGAGCGCACCCGGGGTGGCGCCGTGAGCGCCCCTCGCGCCGCTCCGCGGACGCTGCGCGTCCTCGTGGTAGACGACTCGGACGCGAGCCGCGCCGAGCTCGTGCGGATCCTCGAGCGCGCCCCCGGCCTGTCGGTCGCGAGGGCGTCGCGCGACGGCGAGGAGGCGCTCCGGGACGCGCTGCAGCTCGCGCCGGACGTGATCGTGCTCGACCTCCAGATGCCGCGGATGGACGGGTTCACCTTCCTGCGCCTCCTCATGGCGCGGCGGCCCACGCCCGTGGTGGTCGTCTCGGGGCTGTCGCAGCCCGCCGACGTGTTCAAGGCGCTCGAGCTCGGGGCGCTCGACTTCGTCGCGAAGCCGGAGACGGGCGGGCTCGCCGCCGTCGCGGGCGAGCTGCTCGACAAGTGCTCCACCGTCCGCGCCCTCCGGATCGAGAACCTCGGCGCGCGGGCGGCCCCTGCGCGCGCCCCGGCGCGGGCGCACGTCCTCGTCGAGCCCTCGCGCGTGGCGGTGATCGGCGCGTCCACCGGCGGGCCATCGGCGCTCCAGCAGCTCCTCGCGGCGCTGCCCGGCGACCTGCCGCTCGGGATCCTCGTCGCGCAGCACATGCCGGAGCGGTTCACGGCCACCTTCGCCGCGCGGCTCGGCCGCGGGAGCGCGTGGAGCGTGCACGAGGCGGTCGAGGGCGATCTCGTCGCCGCAGGGAGGGTCCTCGTCGCGCCCGGCGGTCACCACCTCGAGCTCGCGCGCGATCGCGAGGGGGTGCTCCGCGCGACTATCCGGCCGCGCGACGCGGCGCCCGGCGTGCGCTACGTGCCTTCGATCGACCGCCTCTTCGAGTCCGCCTCGCGGCAGGTCGGGCGCCGCGCCTGCGCGGTGGTGCTCACCGGCATGGGCTACGACGGGCGCGCGGGCGCCGCGGCGGTGAAGCGCGCCGGCGGCCTCACGCTCGCCGAGTCCGCGGAGAGCGCCGTGGTATACGGCATGCCGCACGCAGCGTCGGAAAGCGGCGCCGTGGACGAGGTGCTGAGCCTGCCAGGCCTCGCGGCCCGGCTCGTCCGGTTCGCCCGGGAGACGTAGAGCGATGGCGCAACTTCACGCACTCGTCGTCGACGACAGCCCCGTGATGCGGCGGCAGCTCGCGTACGCGCTCCAGCGCGTACGGGGCCTCGCCGCCGTCGAGGCGACGGACGGGGCGGACGCGTGGCGGAAGCTCGCGACGTCCCGGTTCGACCTCGTACTCACCGACATCAACATGCCGATCCTCGACGGGTTGAAGCTCGTGGCGCTCGTCCGAGGCGGCGGCCCGAACCAGCGCGTCCCGATCGTGGTCATCTCCACGGAGAGCGCCGACGCGGATCGCGAGCGCGCGATGGCGCTCGGCGCGACGAGCTACCTCGTGAAGCCGGTGCAGGCGCAGCAGGTCGTCGAGACCGTCCGGCGCCTCCTGCGGCTCCCGTAACGCCGGGTCGCACGCCCCACCGCGGAGATGGACCCGATCCCCGTTCCGGGTTCTCCTTGCGTGCATGTGGGCCCGTAGGCTCGCGCTCGGCGCGCTCCCCATCGTGCTCCTCGCGGCGGCGGCGTGGACCCTGCACGCCGAGCTCCACGGGTTCCGGCTGCGCGACGTCGAGCGCGAGCTCGCGCGGCTCCAGCCGGCGGCGCTCTGGCTCGCGGCGGCGGCCACCGCGCTCGACTACCTGCTCCTCTCCGTGTACGACCTGCTCGCGCTCCGGTACGCTGGGCGCGCGCTGCCGTACCCGCGCGTCGTCTTCACGTCGTTCGTGTCCTACGCGTTCGGCAACAACGTCGGGCTCGCGCTGGTCTCCTCGAGCTCGGTCCGGCTCCGGCTCTACTCGCAGTGGGGCCTGTCGGCGGTCGAGATCGCGCGAATCGTCGCGTTCACCGCATCGCAGCTCTGGGCCGGGCTCTTGCCCATGGTCGGCATCGCGCTCCTCGCGGGCGTGCCGGTCCCGCTGCCCGGCTGGGCGGCGCGCATGTTCGGGGTCGCGGCGCTCGCGGCGATCGGCGCGTACCTCGCGCTCGCGGCGGGCGGCGGCCGGGCCGTCTCGCTGAAGGGTCTCTCGCTGCCGCTGCCCGGGCTCCCGCTCGCGGCTGCCCAGGTGGCGGTGTCGGCGCTCGACTGGGCGCTCGCGGCGCTCGTCCTGCACCTGCTCCTCCCGGCGGGCGCGCCGCTCTCGTTCGCGCAGCTGCTCGGGCTCTTCGTGGCGGCGCAGCTGGCCGGCCTCGCGTCGCAGGTGCCGGGCGGCCTCGGCGTGTTCGACTCGATCGTGCTCGCGGCGCTCTCGCCCGCGATCCCCGCGCCGGCGGTGCTGTCGAGCCTCCTCGCCTACCGGCTCATCTACTCCCTCGCGCCGTTCGTCCTCGCGTTCGGCCTGCTCGTCGCCCACGAGGTGGTGACCGGGCGCGCCGGCGTGCGTCGGTTCATGCGCGGGGCGCACGCGTCGTTCGCGCCCGTCGTGCCGTGGCTCGCCGCCGCGGCGAGCCTCCTCGCGGGCTCGGTGCTCCTCGTATCGGGCGCGACGCCCGCGGTCGCCGACCGCGTCCGGGTGCTCCGCCGCGCGCTGCCGCTGCCCGTCGTCGAGCTGTCGCACCTCCTCGGCAGCCTCATCGGGACGGGCCTCCTCCTTCTCGCACGGGGGCTGGCGCGGCGGCTCGACGGCGCCTGGGTCATCGCGATCGGGCTCCTCGCCGCCGGCGCGGCCGCGTCGCTGGCGAAGGGGCTCGACTGGGAGGAGGCCTCGCTGCTCGTCCTCGTCCTCGTCGCGCTGCTGCCGTTCCGCGACCAGTTCTACCGGCGCAGCTCGCTCCTCGGGGCCCGGCCGGACGCGCCCTGGATTCTCGCGGTGGTCATCCTCGCGGCCGCGTCGGTGGGCATTGGCTTCTTCGCGTACCGGCACGTGGAGTATTCGAGCGACCTGTGGTTCGAGTTCGCGTTCCACGCGGACGCGCCGCGGTTCCTCCGCGCGTCGGTGGCCGCGCTCTCCCTGCTCGCGCTGTACGGAGCGGCGGCGCTGCTGCGGCCGTCGGTGCCGGACCCGGCGCGGCCGTCCGAGGCGGAGCTCGCGCGGGTCCGCCCGCTCGTCGAGAGCGCGCCGGAGTCGCTCGCGCACCTCGCGCTCGTGGGCGACAAG
>JBJMNJ010000408.1:0-3112 GCA_045804325.1 Gemmatimonadaceae bacterium | reverse complement strand
GGGCGCCGGGCGCGCGGGCGGCGCCGGCCGTGGCGCGCCCGGCGACGACCCGCGCTTCCCGACGCCGCTGCCGCCCGGCGCCACCGTCATCCCCGCCGGCGGCTGCGCGGCCTACCTCGCCACCGCGCCGCTCGGCCTCGTCCCCATGGACGACGAGCTGCGGCGCGCCCTTGTCGCGTTAGGCATCCGCTCGGCCGGCGGCCTCGCGGCGCTCGCGCCGGCGGACGTCGAGCGGCGCTGGGGGGCCGAGGGGCTGGCGGCGTGGCGCCTCGCGCGCGGCGAGGACCGGCGGCGCCCCGTGCTCGCGCGCGCCGAGGCGCGGCGCGCGGCCGCGGCGGAGCTCGCGACCCCCGCGGCGACGATGGAGCCCGTGCTCTTCCTCGTGCGCGCCGCGCTCGACCGGCTCGCCGCGGAGCTGGCGGCCGACGGCCGCGCGGCCGCCGTCGTCGCCGTCACCCTCACGCTCGACGACGGGCGCGGGCACCTCCCCGCCGGCGGCGTGCCCCACACCGTCACGCGCGAGATCAAGCTCGCGCGCCCGCTCGCGCGCGTGGCCCCGCTCTTCGAGCGCTGCCGCGCCCTGCTCGACCGCTGGCCCCTCACGGCGCCCGTGTGCGGCGTGGCGGTCGAGATCACCGCGACGGCGCCCGCCTCCGGGGAGCAGGGCGGGCTCTTCGACCTCGCCTGGCGCGACCCCGCGGCGGTGGACGCCGCGCTCGAGCGGCTGCGCGCGGAGCTCGGCCCGAACGTCGTCGTGCGCCCCGTCGCCCGCGACGAGCACCGCCCCGAGCGCGCGGGCGCCTGGGTCGAGGAGGGCGAGCCCGCGGCCGGGACGGAGGGCGCGGGCCCCGAGGTCGACGGCGCGGCGCCGGCGGCCGCAGCGCCCGCGGCGCCCGCGGCACCCGCGGCGCTCCGGCTCCTCGAGGCGCCCGAGGCGGTCGAGGTGGAGCCGGGGGTCGCGCCGGGAGACCTGGCCGAGGCAGCGGACCCCGTCGCAGCCGGCTCCCCGGGGGCGATGCGCTGGCGCGGGCGCCGCGTGGTGCTCGAGCGCGCCGTCGGGCCCGAGCGCCTCTCGGGCGACTGGTGGCGCGACGGCTTCCGCCGCGACTACTGGCGCTGCGCCGGCGACGGCGCGACGGAGTTCCTGCTCTACCGGGCCGAGGACGGGCGGTGGTTCCTGCACGGGTGGTACGACTGACCGGGCGGCCGGGCGGCCGCCCGCGCGGGCGCTCAGGCGATCGGGCGCCCCTCGCGGTCGGAGATCATCACCCACACGCTGCGCGTGCGCCGGGAGTAGAAGAGGCGCACCGTCACGTCGCGCGGGTTCTGCTTGAACGCGAAGTGGAAGCGGAAGCTGCTGTCGAGGCTCGCACGCGCGACGCCTTCCTTTGAGCGACCGCGTGCCCTCCGCCCCGCGCGCCCCGCGCGACCGGTACGTCGAGCTGCACTGCCACTCGACGTTCTCGCTGCTCGACGGGGCCTCCTCCCCCGAGGCGCTGGTGACGCGCGCCGCCGAGCTCGGACACCCCGCCCTCGCGCTCACGGACCACGACGACCTGGGCGGCGTCGTCCGCTTCGCGCAGGCGGCCGCCGAGGCGGGGCTCGGCGGCATCGTGGGCGTGGAGCTCACCCTCGAGGTCCCGGCGGCACGCCGCGGCGCCGCAGGCGCCGCGGGGGACGTCGAGCGGACGCACCTCGTCCTCCTCGCCGAGACGCGCGAGGGGTACGGCAACCTGGCGACGCTCGTCACGCGCGCCCGCATGGACCGCCCGCGCGGGCGCGCGGGCGTGCCGCTCGACGTCGTCGCCGCGCACGCGCGCGGCCTCACCGCGCTCACCGGCTGCCCGCGCGGCTGGGTCCCCGCCCGGCTCGCCGCGGGCGACGAGCGCGGGGCGCGCGAGGCGTTAGGCACGCTGGCCGACGTCTTCGGCGGGCACCTCGCCGTGGAGTGCTGGGACCACGGCCTGGCGGAGGAGCGCCGCGCCGCCGCCCGGCTCCTCGCGCTCGCGCGGGCCGCGGGCGCGCCCTGGGTGCCGACGGGGGACGTCCACTACGCGCGCGCGAGCGGCCGCGTCGTGCACGACGTGCTCTGCGCCGTCCGCGCCGGCCGCACGCTCGACGCCATGGGGACGCGCCTGCGCCCGAGCGGCGAGTGGCACCTGCGGAGCGCGGCGCAGGTGCGCCGGCGCTGGGCGGGCGCGCACGGCGACGCCGCGGCGGCCGAGGGACTGCGCGCGACGCTCGCCGTCGCCGAGCGCTGCGCGTTCCGCCTCGAGGACCTGCGCCCGTCGCTCCCCGCGTTCCCCCTGCCGCCGGGGGTGTCGGAGGACGAGTACCTCGCGCGCCTCGTCGAGCAGGGCGCGTCGGAGCGCTGGGCGGGCGCGGCGGCGGCGCGGCGCACGGCGGCGCACGACCGGCAGATCGCGCACGAGCTGGACGTCATCCGCCGCCTCGGGCTCGCGGGGTACTTCCTCATCGTCTGGGACCTCGTGCGCTTCGCGCGGCGCGAGGGGATCCTCTGCCAGGGGCGCGGCTCGGCGGCGAACTCCGTCGTCTGCTACTGCCTGGGGATCACGGCGGTGGACCCCGTGCGCATGGGGCTCCTCTTCGAGCGCTTCCTCAGCGACGACCGCCAGGAGCCCCCCGACATCGACGTGGACTTCGCGCACCGGGAGCGCGAGCGCGTGCTGCAGTACGTCTACGAGCGCTACGGGCGCGACCACGCGGCGATGGTGTGCGAGCACATCACCTACCGCGGGAAGAGCGCGGTGCGCGACGCGGCGCGCGCGCTCGGCTTCTCCGTGGAGCAGGCGAACGCCCTGAGCCTGCTCAGCGACCGCTTCTCGGCGAAGGCGACGGCGGAGCGGCTGCGCGCGGGGGTGGCGGGGGCGGCCGCGGCGGCGGGCGATGCGGCGGGGAAGGCAGTGGTGGCGGCGGCGGGCGCGGGCGGTGCGACATGGCCCGCGGGGGGGGCCCCCCCGGACGAAATCGGTACGCCGCGCCCGGAGCCGGTGACGCCCCCGGCGCCCGACGTCGTTAGGCTCCCGGCGGGGGGGCCCCCCCCCGCCGCCGCCCCCCCCGCCCCCGTCGCCGCCGCCCTCGGCAGATCGGT
>JBJMNJ010000407.1:0-9442 GCA_045804325.1 Gemmatimonadaceae bacterium | reverse complement strand
GTCGGCCTGCGCCGCGGCGAGCGTCCAGTAGGCCGCTTGCTCCACCGTCCGGCGCCCGGCGGCGTAGTGGTCGTCGTTGACGAAGAGTGTCCACGGCTCGCCGGTCTCCGCGTAACCCTCCTCGACGAGAACCAAGTGCCGTTCTTCCTCTCCAACGACTATCCGCGCGACGAGCTCGGTCATAGCTATGCAGTGTGTTGACGCCGAACGCTCGAGTTCAGCTGCGTGGGCGCAGGGCTGGAGCTCTCCTTGGGCTGGAGCGGTGCGCGCCCACGTCAGCTGCAACGATTCGTTAGGCGGCGGTGGCGAGTATGCTACGTCGAGCCGGCCAGAGTCGCCAAGTCCGCGCGGTCCTTGGCGGCCGTTACCGGATCGGCACGCGTGGCCGACTTCTCCGCGACGAGCGCCCCGCGCCCGATGACGCGGGCCGCCACGCCCTGCAGCGCCACGCGGTCGTCCCCGAAGGCGCCGTCGGGCCATTCCGCCCGCCCGTCCCGCAGCGGCGTATAGACACACCCGCGCTCATCACAGGCCAGGAACGCCACCTCGAGCCGAACACCGTCGCGCTCATAACCCGTGTAGCCGTCTTCGCCCGCCTCGGGACGATGCATCCACGCGCGGCTGCCGAGGAGGGCGGCCAGGCGGCCGTGATCGGCCGCCCACACCGCGATGTCGACATCCCCGTGCTCGCGTGTCACGCGGCCCGCGTGGAAGTCGACCGCCCAGCCGCCGAACAGCCAGTAGCTGATCCCATGCCCCGCCAATAGCGCGTCGAGCTCCGCCAGGGCTGCGAGTTGCTCCGGGAGGTTCTGGAAGGCTGTCATGATAGGTAGGAATGCGAGCGGTCTAACGCCCAAGTTCAGCCGCGAGCGCGTCCAGGCTCAGAGATGCGTCAGAGCCACCGAGGCTATCCAGAGGACGATAGCCTCCCTGTTGCTCGTCAGCTGCAACGCCACGTTAGGCGGGCGGTCGCGGTGCGTCCGGGCCGGCGAGCGGGGTCAGTCGCTCGCGCACCCAAGCGACGAGCCGCTCCCGCGGGAGCGACCCCGCGGCGAGGTCAAGGACTACCCGCTCGGCCTCGTCCAGACCCGATCGCAGCTCGTAGCCGTTCAGCACGAGGAACGTCTCCAGCGCCGCGTGCCCTACGCGCTTGTTGCCATCGACGAACGGGTGGTTGAGCACGAGCGAGTAGCCCAGCGCGGCGGCCTTCTCCGCGACGTCGGCGTACAGGTCGCGCCCCCCGAACGTCGCCCGCGGCTGCGCCACCGCTGACTCGAGCGCCCCGAGGTCACGGAGCCCGCCCGCGCCGCCCGCGAGCTCGACGACGCGACGGTGGAGCTCGAGCACCTCGGCCAGCGTCAGATAGCGCACGGCCAACGCGGCCCCTAAGCGAGCCGCCGGTATAGCTCCGCGTTCTTCGCCAGCACGCGCTCCGCCGCCGCCTCGAAGTCCGCCTCCCGCCGCTCCAGCATGTCGCGCAGCGCGGCGGCCGCCAGCACCTCCGCCGGCACATTGAGCCGGCGAGCGATCGCGGCGAGCTGCGCCTCCTGGGCGCCGGTCAGTTCCACGGACAGTCGCATCGGGCCTCCTCGGGACCCCGGAAAGGTGCCTCCGGGCGCCCGCCCCTGCCAAGTGGCATGGGCCCGCCTAACGCCATTGAGACGGCTCAAAACTCCGGCCGTTTCCTGCAAGCGCCGCAGTCTACGCGGCCTGCATGCACCCCGCCAGTGATTCAGGCCGCGCGCGATGCCGCCTAATCTGACTGCTTGAGACGAAGCGCCTCCGCCGGCCACACCTCCCGGCTCCCGGGATCGAACGCGGCGTCCGGGCACGCCGTTCGGGACGCCAGAACCCTTCCGCGCGGCCCCCGGCGCCGTTCGGGAAAACGTCGCTCGGCGCGACCGCTCAGGGCGCCCGCCGCCCCGCCCTCCGCTCGAAGAGCGCGTCGAGCTCCTCCTCGACGCCGTGGCCGCGGCCCATGAACTCGTCCACCGTGCGGTCGACGAGACGCCCGACGAGGGGGCGGTCGGGCGCCGCCTCGCGGTACGCCGCCACCAGCGAGTCTGCCCGCATCGCCGCCTCCGCAGCGGCGCGACCGCGCTCCGCCGCGTCCCCCACCCGCTCGGCCGCCACGAGCCGCGAGACGGCCGCCTCGAGCGCGGCGCGGTGCGGCGCCGTGCGCGTGCGAAGAGAGTCGCCGCGCTGCCTGTCGAGCATCTGGAAGAGGAGCGGCGGCGTCCTCGCCAGCGCGAGCGCGAGCCCGAGCCGCCTCGCGCGCTCCCCCGACTCGGGCCGCGCGAGCTCCGCCGCGCTCGGCGGCGTCACCCCGGCGGCGAGGTAGGGCAGCCACGGGTTGTACCGGGCGAACGGCCCCTCGGGCGCGTCGACGAACCACGCGTGCGTCATGACGAGGTGCTTCCCCGGCGTCCGCGTGAGCCGCTCGTGCGCGTGCCACTCGTCGGCGACCCCGTCGAAGCCCGCGGGCGGCGCGGAGTCGGTCGGGTGCAGGAAGGCGTACGCGGCGCCGACCAGCGTCGCCTTCCCGTTCACGGGTGCGAACATCAGCACCGAGGGGCGCTCGACGTCGAAGTCGCCGTTGAAGACGAGGTCGAATCGCACGTAGTGCTCGCCCTGGAGCGGCGCGTTGCCGAACATCGGGCGGTACCCGGCGGCGATCGCCGCCTCGGGCGTGGCGAGGTGCGCCGTCGCGCGCCGCGCCTCGTCGAGCTGCGCGCGCGCCGCGGCGCTGACCGGGCCACCGCCGGCGCCGTGGGCCGCGTGCCCGGCGTGCGGACCGGGCGTCGGCGCGGGCTGCGCGCCGAGGGACCCGGCCACGAGGGAGGCGAGAGCGACGAGTCGACCACGCATGCGACGGGATACCCCGGCGACCCGTGGAAGATCGCCTCACCCGAGCGCGAAGTACGCCGCGAACAGCGCCGCCGCCCCCAGCATCAGCGGGTGGACCTCGCGCCACCGCCCGCCGAGCCATTGGATGATCACGTAGGTGATGAAGCCGAGCCCGACGCCGTGCGAGATGGAGTACGTGAACGGGATCGTGACGAGCAGCACGAACGCGGGGATCCCCGTCGCCGGCGCGCGGAAGTCGATGCGCACCACCTGCGCGCACATGAGGAAGCCGACGACGATCAGCGCGGGCGCCGTCGCCGCGGCGGGCACCGCGGCCGCGAGCGGCGCGAGGAACACCGCAGCGGCGAACAGCGCGGCGACCGCGACCGAGTGCAGCCCCGTGCGCGCCCCCTCCGCGACACCCGCCGCCGACTCGATGTACGACGTCACCGAGCTCACACCGAACACGGCGCCGATGGACGCCGCGATCGCGTCCACCGCGAGCACGCGCCGGATACCCGGGATGCGCCCCTCCTCGTCCTCGAGCCCCGCCTCCTCCGCCACGGCCGTCACCGTGCCGATGGTGTCGAAGAAGTCCACCAGCATGATCGGGACGAGGAGTGGGAGCGCGGCGAGCGAGAGGGCGCCGCGGAGGTCCACGCGGCCGAACGTCGAGAAGTCGGGCACGGCGAGCCAGGCGCCGGCGGGCAGCGCGGCGACGCCGAGCAGCAGCGCGAGCACCGAGCTCGCGACGATGCCGAGCACGATGGCGCCCGTGACGCGACGCGCGAGCAGCCCCGCCGTGATGCACAGGCCGGCGAGGGCGACGGCGGTCTCCGGCGCGCGGACGCTGCCGTAGGTCACCGGCGGGAGCACGCCGAGCGGGTCCCGCGCGAGCGCGGCCACGGTGCCCGGCGGCACGATCACGAGGCGCGCGTTCACGGCGCCGATGAACGCGATGAAGAGGCCGATGCCGACCCCGATCGCGAGCCGCAGGTCGTGGGGGATGGCGCGCAGCACCGCCTCGCGCACGCCGAGCAGCACGAGGGCGAGCACGAGCAGCCCGTCGAGCAGCACGAGCCCCATCGCCGTCTCCCACGACCCCACCGCGGGCGCCACCTGGAACGCGAGCACGGCGTTGAGCCCCATCCCGGACGCGAGCGCGAGCGGGAAGTTGGCGACGGTGCCCATGAGCAGCGTCGCGACCGCCGCCGCGGCCGCCGTGCCCGCGACCGCCGGCGCGGCCGGCACGCCCGCGGCGGCGATGATCGCGGGGTTGGCGACGAGGATGTAGGCCATCGTGAGGAACGTGGCCACCGCGCCGCGAAGCTCGGCGCCGACGGTCGAGCCGCGGCGCTCGGGGTGCAGGAAATCGGAGATCACGCGCGCAGCTCCCTGGAGAAGAGGACCGGCAGGCTGCGCGGGCCGTGCACGTTCGGCGCCGCGCCGGGCAGCGAAGGGCGCGGCACGGCGAGGTCGCGGCCGCTCTCAGGCCATCGCCACGGACGCGGCGGCCCCGACGCCCTCGCCGACGGCCCTGGGCGGGGCAGCCGCCCAGCGCCGCACCTCGCGCTCCCTCCACAGCGAGTAGACGGCCGGGATCACGACCAGCGTGAGCACGGTGCTCGAGAGCATGCCGCCCACCATCGGCGCGGCGATGCGCTTCATCACGCTCGCCCCGGCGCCGTGCCCCCACAGGATCGGGAGGAGGCCGGCCATGATCGCGGTGACGGTCATCATCTTCGGCCGCACGCGCTCGACCGCGCCCTCCATCACCGCGCCGTACAGGTCGTGCAGGGTGCGCCGCCGGCCGGCCGCGCGGCGCGCCTCCCACGCGTGGTCCAGGTAGATCAGCATGACCACGCCCGTCTCGGCCGCCACGCCCGCCAGCGCGATGAAGCCGATGGCGACCGCGACCGACCAGTCGTAGTCGAGCAGCCAGAGGAACCAGATGCCGCCCACGAGCGCGAACGGGAGCGAGAGCATCACGATCATCGTCTCGCCCACGCTCCTGAAGTTGAAGTAGAGCAGGAGGAAGATGATCGCGAGCGTCGCGGGGATGACGAGCCGCATCCGCGCCGTGGCGCGCTGCATGTACTCGTACTGGCCGCTCCACGCCATCGTGTAGCCCGGCGGGAGCTTCACCAGCCGATCCACGGTGCGCTCCGCCTCCGCCACGTAGCCGCCGATGTCCCGGTCCGCCACGTCGACGTACACCCACGCCGTGGGCATCGCGCCCTCGGTGCGCACGACCATGGGGCCGGCGACCTGCTTGATGGTCGCGATCTGCCCGAGCGGCACCTGCGCGACCGACCCGCCGAGCGGGCGGGCGCCGCTGACCATGCCCGCCATGCCGCCCCGAGGCGCCGCGCCCGCCGCGCCCCCGCCGCGCGAGTGCGCGACCGGCACGAGCACCTGCGCGAGGCGCTCGGGCGTGTCGCGCAGCTCCTGCGGGTAGCGGATGCGCACGCCGTAGCGCTCGCGGCCCTCGACCGTCTGCGTGATCGTCATGCCGCCGATGGCCGTCGCGATCACCGCCTGCACGTCGCCGATGTTGAGCCCGTGGCGCGCGGCGGCCGCGCGGTCGATGTCGATGTCCAGGTAGTAGCCGCTCACCGCGCGCTCGGCGAACACGCTCCGCGTGCCGGGCACCATCTTCACCGCCCTCTCCACCGCCCTGCCGATCCGCTCGAGCTCGCCGAGGTCGGGGCCGAAGATCTTGATGCCGACCGGTGTGCGGATGCCGGTGGCGAGCATGTCGATGCGGCCGCGGATCGGCTGCGTCCACGCGTTCGTGACGCCCGGCATCTTCACCGCCGAGTCCATCGCGGCGACGAGCCGCTCGTACGTCATCCCCGCGCGCCACTCGGACTCCGGCCTGAGGGCGATCGTGGTCTCGAACATGTCGAGGCCCGCGGGGTCGGTCGCGGTGTTGGCGCGCCCCGCCTTGCCCCACACCGAGGCGACCTCGGGAAACGACTTCAGGATCGCGTCCTGCTGCCGCAGGATCTCGCGCGCGCGGGCGATGCTCACGCCGGGGAGCGTCGTCGGCATGAAGAGGATCGTCCCCTCGCCGAGCGGCGGCATGAACTCGCTGCCGACCTTCGCCCACGGCACCCAGGTGACGACGAGGGCGCCGAGCGCGCCGACGACCACCGGCCACCGGTGGCGCAGCACGGAGCGGATCACCGGCCCGTAGACGGCGATGAGGAGCCGGTTCACCGGGTTGGCGCGCTCGCGGTAGATGCGGCCGCGGATGAAGGCGCCCATCGTCACCGGGACGAGCGTCACCGACAGCAGGCTCGCCGCCGCCATCGCGAACGTCTTGGTGAACGCGAGCGGCTTGAAGAGCCGGCCCTCCTGCCCCTCGAGGGTGAACACCGGGAGGAAGGAGACGGTGATGACGAGCAGCGAGAAGAAGAGCGCCGGGCCGACCTCCTTCGAGGACTCCGCGACCACCTGCCAGCGCTCGCGCGGGGTGAGCGCGCTCGTGTCGAAGGACGGCCCGTCCCGTCCGTTCACGCGCCGCCGCTTCGCCTCGGCCACCCGCTCGAGGTGCTTGTGCATGTTCTCGATCATCACGATCGCCGCGTCGATCATCGCCCCGATGGCGATGGCGATGCCGCCGAGGCTCATCACGTCCGCGCCGACGCCGACGCCGCGCATGGCGACGAAGGCCATGAGGATGCCGACGGGGAGCGTGAGGATCGCGACGAGCGCGCTGCGCGCGTGCAGCAGGAACACGACGCAGACGAGCGCGACGACGAGCGACTCCTCGACGAGCTTCTCGCGCAGCGTCGCGATGGAGCGGTCGATCAGGTCACTGCGGTCGTAGACGGGGCGGATCACCACGCCGGGCGGGAGGCCCTTCTTCACTTCCTCGAGCTTCGTCTTCACCCGCTCGATGGTCGTGAGCGCGTTCTCGCCGTAGCGCATCACGACGATCGCGCCGACCGCGTCGCCGCGCCCGTCGAGCTCCGCGACCCCGCGCCGCGCCGCCGGGCCCACGGTCACGCGGCCGAGCTCCGCGACGCGAATCGGCGTGCCGGACGCCGTCGCGCCGACGACGACGTTCTCGATGTCGGAGAGCGACTCGAGGTAGCCGAGCCCGCGCACCATGTACTCGCGCTCGGAGAGCTCCACCACCATCGCGCCGACGTCGCTGTTGGCGTTCTGGGTGGCCGCCATCACCTGCGTGACGGGGATGTCGTAGGCGAGCAGCTTCGCCGGGTCGATGTCCACCTGGTACTGCTTCTCGAAGCCGCCCACGGTCGCGACCTCGGAGACGCCGGGCACCGCGGTGAGCTGGTAGCGGAGGGACCAGTCCTGGAGGCTCCGGAGCTCCGCGAGGTTCAGACGCCCCGTGGTGTCCTCGAGCGCGTACTGGTAGACCCAGCCGAGCCCCGTGGCGTCGGGCCCGAGCTGCGGGCTGACGCTCGCCGGGAGCCGTCCCTTGATGCCGTTGAGGTACTCGAGCACGCGCGTGCGCGCCCAGTACAGGTCCGTGCCGTCCTCGAAGATCACGTAGACGAACGACACGCCGAAGAACGAGTAGCCGCGCACCGTGCGCGCGCCGGGCACCTTCAGCATCTCGGCCGCGATCGGGTACGTGACCTGGTCCTCGACGATGCGCGGCGCCTGCTCGTTGTAGTCCGCCTGGACGATCACCTGCACGTCCGAGAGGTCCGGCAGCGCCTCCAGCGGCGTGCGCTTCAGGGCCCACACGCCCCCGGCGATGGCCGCGACGGTGAAGAGGAGCACGACGAGCTTGTTGCCCACCGACCAGTCGATGATGCGCTTCAGCATGGGGCTACCGCTCCCTGCGCGACGGGGAGGCCGACGGCCTCGCGTGGCCGGCGTGCGGGTCCGCCTTCGCGCCCGGCTTCGCCGGTGCGGTCAGTTCCATCCCGGGCATGTCGCCCATCCCGCCCATCACGGTCCCGAGGTTCGACTCGGCGTCGACGAGGAACGTGGCCGACGCGACGACCTCCTGGCCGGCGGCGAGGCCGGCGAGGATCTCGATGCGGTCGCCGTTCGCGCCGCCCACGACCACGTCGTGCGGCTCGAGCATCCCGTCCGGCCGCGTGAGGAACACCAGCGTCCGCGTGCCCGTCGCGAGCACCGCCGAGCGCGGCACCGTGAGCACGTTCGCGCGCGCGTTGCCGGCGAGGTGGATGGTCGCGTACATGCCGGGCTTGAGGCGCGTCCCGGGGTTCGCCAGCTCCACGCGCACGCGAACCGTGCGCGTCTCGGGATTCAACGTCGGGTACACGTAGGCGATGCGCCCCGCCCGGCGCTCGCCCGGGAAGGCGTCGAACTCCGCGACGACGCGCTGGCCGACGCGCACGCCGGCGACGTCGCGCTCGAAGACCTCGCCTTCCACCCACACCGTGGAGAGGTCGGCCACCTTGTAGAGCGGGTCGCCCGCCATGATGCGCTGTCCGGCGAGCACGTTCTTCTCCACGACGAACCCGCCGAACGGCGCGCGCAGCGTGAGCGTCTTGTGCACCTCGCCCGAGCGCTCGAGGGCGGCGATCTCGCCGCGCGGGATGTCCCAGTAGAGGAGACGGCGGCGCGCGGACTCCACGAGCTCCTGCGCCTGCTGCCGGGCCTCTGGCGTGCCGGCGTCGACGTCCTGCGCGAGCTTCATCGCGAGCCGCAGCTCCTCCTGCGCCTGCACGAGCATCGGCGAATAGATCGAGAGGAGCGGCGTGCCCGCCTCCACCGGCTGCCCCGTGTAGTTCACGTAGAGCGCCTCGACGAAGCCCTCGATCTTGGGCGCGATGGTCTTCACGCGCGTCTCGTCGTAGGTCACCTGGCCTACCGTGCGGATCTCCCCGCCGAACGGGCCCACGGTGGCCTCGGCGTACGTGACGCCGATGCGGCGCGCGTCCGCGGCCGAGAGCATCACCGGCTGCGCCGAGTCGGCGGCCGGCGCGGCCGCGCCGTGGTCGTGGCCCGCCGGCACGTCGGACGCTTCGTCGTTCCGCGTCAGCAGCCGCGCCCCGGCGGCGAGGGCGCCGAGCACGACGACAGCGGCACCGACGCGGAGCGCGCGGGCGCGCGGTGAGCGCTGCACCGGGTCGAAGGGCGAGGAGCCAGCGGGTCCGGAACAGAGGTCGGTGTCCTTCGTCGCGGCAGTCACTGGGCACCTCCGGACGCGGCGGTCCGGCGAATGGAGTCGGGGTCCAGCAGCTCGCGGCCGGTCAGCATCTCGAGGTCGGCCCACGCCTTCCCCTCGTCCGCCTCCAGCGCGTACAGCTCCTGGCGGTACTGGTTCACGGTCATGCGGTTGTCGAGCAGCGTCATGAAGTCCACCTGCCCCACGCGGTAGGCGGCGAGCGCCGAGGCGACGCTCGCCTCCGCCTGCGGGAGGATCGTCCCGCGGTAGAGCGCGGCCAGCCGGCGCGCGCGCGTCAGGCTCGCGTACGCCTCGCCCACCCTGCCGCGCGTCTCGGCGCGCATGCTCGCGAGGTCGGCGAGCGCCATCTGGCGCATGGCGGCGGCCTCATCACGGAGCCGGAGCTGCCGGCTGCGTGCGAAGATCGGCACCGACGCCCCGAGCATCAGGCTTCCCATGCGCTCGGTGCCCATG
>JBJMNJ010000406.1:0-16002 GCA_045804325.1 Gemmatimonadaceae bacterium | reverse complement strand
AGCGCCCGATGGACGCCATCATCTCCGCCACCTCGCTCGGCGCGCAGGCGCTGGGGCTCGCAGGCTCGATCGGCACCGTCGCCCCCGGCATGCAAGCCGACCTGATCGGCGTCGAGGGCGACCCGTCGGTGGACATCACCGCCCTGCGCCGCGTGCGGTTCGTGATGAAGGGCGGGAAGGTGGTGAAGTACGACAGGACCGCGCGGTGAGCGCCGAGGCCGGGCGCGATTTCGCCGTCAGCGTGCCGACGCGCGTGCTCACGACCGACCCGGTGCTCCTCGTCCGGCTGGCGCGGGCGGGCGTCGGGCTGCCGATCCTCAACGAAGACCAGGTCCGTGAGGAGGTAGCGAAGGGCGAGCAGGTGCGCGTTCTCGAGAGGTTCTCGACGCCGTTTCCCGGCTTCTAGTTGTACTACTCGCAGCGGCGGCAGGCGTCGCCCGCGCTTCGCTCCTTCGTGTACCTGCGGAGCGCGAGGAAGGAGCGCCCGACCAGACGCAGAGGATAGTGACACGGCTCGTCGCCAGCGCCCGACGCGGGAGCGTCAGCCCAGGCGGTCCGACCTAGCCGCCGGAGAGACGCTCCCGCACAATTCGACGCCTGTCTCGACACGAGCCGGCCCCGCGCCGCGGGCGGCTCATCGGCCAAGTCTCAACAGCGCAATGCCCTCCCCCCTCCTCCGCACCGTCCTCCTGCTCCTCGCCTCGAACGTCTTCATGACGTTCGCCTGGTACGGGCACCTGAAGAACCTCTCGGCGCGCCCCTGGTACGTCGCCGCCGTCGTCTCCTGGGGCATCGCCCTCTTCGAGTACCTCCTCCAGGTCCCCGCCAACCGCATCGGCAACGCCGGCGGGCTCTCGCTCGCGCAGCTCAAGATCCTCCAGGAAGCCGTCACGCTCGTCGTCTTCGTGCCGTTCGCCGCCCTCTACATGCGCCAGCCCGTGAAGCTCGACTACCTCTGGGCCGCCCTCTGCATCGTCGGCGCCGTGTACTTCGTCTTCCGCGGCCACGGCGCGGCCTGAGCGCCGCCTAACGCCTCGCCCCACTCGCATGCCACGCGCCCCCATCACCGCGCTGCTCGCCGCCGCCCTCGGCGCGCTGGGTGCGCTGCGTGCACAGCCACCCGGCGGCTGGGTCCCGCAGCGCACCGCGGCGCGCGCCGAGTTCCGCTCGCTCTCCACCGCAGGCGCGCAGGTCGCCTGGGCCGGCGGCAAGGGCGGCGCGTACGCCGTCACCGCCGACGGAGGACGCACGTGGCGCGTGGACTCGGTGCCCGGCGCCGCACGCCTCTTCTTCACCGGCGCGCACGCCGTCAGCGCCACCGCCGCCTACCTCCTCGGCACCGACTTCGACGGGGGGCTCGCGCGCATCTATTCCACCAGCGATGGCGGAAGGTCGTGGAAGCAGCAGTGGCAGATGGCCGACTCCGGCACGTTCATGGACGGCCTCGCATGCTGGAGCGCCGAGCGCTGCGTCGCGTTCGGCGACCCCGTCGGCGGGCGGTTCGTCGTCGTGACGACGGCCAGCGGCGGACGCACGTGGACGCGCGTTCCCGCCGCGTCCGTCCCCGCCGTGCTCCCGGGCGAGGCCGCGTTCGCCGCGAGCGGCGCCGCCATCGCGGTGCGGCCCGGCGGCCGCGCATGGATCGGCACGGGTGGCGGCGCGCTCGCGCGCGTGCTCCGCTCCGCCGACTACGGCCGCACGTGGACGGCCGCCGAAACGCCGATGCCGGCGGGGAAGACCGCCGGGATCTTCGCGCTCGCGTTCCGCGATGCGCTGCACGGCGTGGCCGTCGGCGGCGACTACGGCCGCCCGCGCGAGGGCGGCAGCAACGTCCTCGCGACGAGCGACGGCGGCCGCACCTGGCGCGTCGTCGGCTCCGCGCTGCCCGCCGGCGTGCGCTACGGCGTGAGCTGGCTTCCCGGCACCCGCGCGTACGTCGCCGTCGGCCCGTCGGGCTCCGGCCGCTCGGACGACGAGGGCCGCACGTGGACGCCGATCGACACGGTGGGGTTCAACACGGTGCGCTTCGTGACGCCACGCATCGGGTGGGCGGCGGGTGTGGGCGGCAAGATCGCGAAGTTCAGGGAGTAGGGGACAGGGAGCAGGGAGCAGGAGCGACCTCGAGAGGGTCGTCGCTGCTCCCCGCTCCCCGCTCCCTACCCCCTGTCCGACAGCGCTTCCCGCAGCGCCCCGATCGCCTGCGCGATCGCCGCGCGCGCCGCCGGCGTCTCGGCGAGCGGGTTCAGCATCGCGAAGTCGTGGATGGTCCCGTTGTAGCGGACCGTCGTCGCGCGCACGCCCGCCTCCGACAGCCTGGCGGCGTACTCCTCGCCTTCCTCCTGGAGGATGTCGTCGTCGGTGATGATCAGCGCGTCGGGGAGCCCGCGCAGCTGATCGAGCGTGGCTCGGACGGGGTAGGCCGCGACGTCCGTCTCCGTGCCGTCGAGGCCCTGAAGGTCGAACATCCACTTCATCGTCTTCGCCGTGAGCCACGGCCCGTTGCGGAACCTGCGGTACGAGGCGTTGTCCGACAGGTAGTCCACGAGCGGGTAGAAGAGCACCTGGTAGCCGATCCTCGGCCCGCTGCGATCCTTGGCCATGAGCGTGACCGCCGCGGCCATGTTGCCGCCCACGCTGTCGCCGGCGACGGCGATGCGCGCCGGGTCGACACACAGCTTCCTCGCGTGCTCGACGGCGTAGAGCATCGAGGCGTACGCCTGCTCGTTCTGCGTCGGATACTGCGCGTCGGGCGAGTTGATGTAGTCGACGAAGACGACGGCGGCGCCCACGCCGACCGCCAGCTCCCGCACGAGGCGGTCGTGCGTGATCTTGTCGCCGAGCACCCAGCCGCCGCCGTGGAAGTACATGAGGAGCGGCAGCGTGTCGGTCGAGCCCTTCGGACGCACGATCCGGATCCGCGTCTCGCCCGTCGGGCCGACGGGCCAGATCGCGTCCTCGATGTCGGCTGGCGCGAGCGGAACGTGCTTCTCCTGCAGGTCGGTCAGGACCCTGTGCGCGTCGTGGGGCGCGAGCGTGTACAGCGGCGGCGCATCCGCCAGGCTGTCGATGAACTCGTGCGTGGTCGGCTCGAGCACCGTCGAGGTATCCACGCGCCCTCGATGGGGCGGCGCGACCGTCGCCATCGCGCCCTTGCGCACGCCGTCTCTCGCGCGCACCGCGCCGCTGCTGCGGAGCTCCTCGTTCCGCGCCCCTGCGTCGTTCCTCCTGTCACCCATTGAATTGCCTCTCGAAGACGGATGATTGTCGCGGACGCCGAAAGCGTCGGCCGTCCGCGATGGGACGCTCGCGACGCGGCGCACCGTGCGGGTATTGCCCGATGGATGCATGAGCAGGGAGCGGGGAGCGGGGTGGGTGCGTAACGAAGAGGGAGCAGCGACGACCCCGTCCGGGTCGCCCCTGCTCCCTGTCCCCTGCTCGCCGTCCCCTGCGCTACCGCATCAACATCCCCACCACCGCCACGATCCCCGCGACCCACGGCCACGCCATCGCCGCGCGGCCGCGGCGCGTCGTCAGCGCCTCGTGCATCTCGCGCGCGGCCCTGAAGCGGTCGTCCGGGGTCGGCTCGAGGCAGCGCTCCACCACGGCGACGAGATCCGTCGGCGCGCGGGGCGCGAGGCGCGCGAGCGGGTCCGGCGCGTCCGTGAGCTGCCGCGCGACGAGCTCCGAGGGCGCCGCGCCCTCGAACGGGAGCCTTCCGCTGAGCATCAGGTAGCCGAGGACGCCGAGCGCGTACAGGTCGGCGCGGCCGTCCACGTCGGTCTGGCCGAGCGCCTGCTCCGGCGCCATGAAGTGCGGCGTACCGAACGCGTGGCGCAGCTCGTCGGGCGACGGGTGCCAGCTCGTCATCGTCGCGACGCCGAAGTCGGCGAGCATCGCGCTCCCGCTCTCGCGGTCGAGCAGGATGTTCTCCGGCTTGAGGTCGCGGTGCACGACGCCCTGGCGGTGCGCGTACTCGAGCGCGTCGGCGAGCTCGGCGAGGACGCGGCGCGCGTCCGACGTGCTCATCCGCTTCTCGCTCCACAGCCGCTCGGCCAGCGACTCGCCGGCGACGTACTTCATCACCATGTAGGTGATGGCGGGCGTCTCGCCGAACGCGTGCACGGGGACGATGTTCGGGTGCGTCATGCGCGCGAGCAGGCGAGCCTCGCGGCGGAAGCGCTCGCGCGCGTCCTCGGAGTCGGCGTGGTCCACGCGCAGCACCTTCACGGCCACCATGCGGTGGAGCGCGAGGTCGCGGCAGAGGAAGACCGCGCCCATCGCCCCGCGGCCGAGCGGGCGCACCACCTGGTACTGCGTGCCGAGCTCGCGGGCGAGCAGCTCGCGCTCGGGGTCCGCCTCGCCCGCCAGCCCCGCACGCGCGGCCACCGGCGCCGGCGCGCTGGCGCCGGACGTCTCGGGGAGCGTGAAGTCGGGTCTGGTGAGGGGCGAGATCATCGCGAGCTCTGGGCGGTTGCCTGGCGCGTCCGGCGGGGTCCGGCGGCCGCGCTCTCGAAAGGCGAGAGCCATGCCGACCATGACCGCTCCATAAGGCGTTGGAACAATTGGACTTGCAGTTCCGCCCCGCGCTGCGATGTCCTCGGAAGTGTCCGTTTTCGGGATGTCGTGGTCACATCCGGGACACGCCGCGGGGCGCTCAGAGGATTGGACGCCACGAGCGCGCGATGGGTTGCAGCGGATCTGTCAGCGTTCCGTCACGCCTCGAGGACGGGGGCGTACGCGGCGGCGGGCCTGGACGTTGCTCTCCTGGGTGGGAGCGGACGCGCGAGCGTCCGGAGGCGTCACCCGGGAGGAGCCAGGAGCATGACCCAGCACAGAGGCGAGAACCTCAACCGCCCCGCCGACAAGCCGATGCCCGGCGACGGCAAGGACGTGCCGAGCGAGGAGCACGCGGGCGGCGAGACGATGTCGGCCGCCGACGCGGCGCGCGAGATCCTCGACTCGCTCGAGGGGCGGGACGGCGAGCGGCGGCAGACGGACAAGACGACGGACGACGTGCCGGACGCGACCTCGCACCACGACTACCGAGGCTGACGGCCACACAGCGAGCCGCGAAAAGCTGCGGACCTGTCGCCCGTCGCCAGCGCTCGTGGCCCGCAGCCGTGAGCAACTCAGCGCACGGCGTCATCCCAGAGCCGTATGCCGCCCAGCAGCCCGGCCGAGTTGTCGACGATCGTCACGTCGCGCGGCGGCTTGAACGTGAGCCGCCGCGCGTTGCCGCCGCCGAGGTAGAGCCGGTCGAACCACAGCAGCTCGCGCAGCAGCTCCACCGCCATCGCCACGCGCCGGCTCCAGTGCTCGGCGCCGAGCCGCTTGCGCGCCGCGTCGCCGATCTGGTCCTCGTACGTCTCCCCCTTCCGGAAGGGGTGGTGCGCGAGCTCCATGTGCGGGCAGAGGCGGCCGTCGTCGAAGAGGGCGGTGCCGACGCCGGTGCCTAACGTGACGACCATCTCGACGCCCTTCCCCCGCGCGGCGCCGAAGCCGGCCATGTCCGCGTCGTTGAGCACGCGCGTCGGACGGCCGAGGCGCCGCTCCAGCGCGCCGGCGAGGTCGAAGTTGCGGAGGACGTCGCCGCCGACGTTGACGGCGGTCTTGATGACGCCATTCCGGACGACGCCCGGGAAGCCGACGCTCACCCGGTCGAAGTCCGGCAGCGACTCCGTCATCCCGGTGATGGTCCGCACGAGCAGCTGGCGCGTGAGGGCCGGCGGCGTCAGCACGCGCACGCGGTCGGTGATCATCTCGCCCTCGCCGTCGAGCACCGCGGCCTTGATCCCCGTGCCGCCGATGTCGACGGCGAGCGTGTGGAGCTCTCGTTTGCTCGGCATGGCCGGGATGTTATTCGCGCGCCGCGGCCCGCGCCATCTGGCGCGGCCGCCCGGTCGCCCCGACATTGGGGCGTCGCTCCCCACCCCGGCGCGCCCCTCCGCCTCCCCCCTTCCGCGCCGATCCCGCTCCGCCCGGAGGTCCCGCATGCCCGCCACCGCCCGCAGCGTCGGCGCCGTCGTCCTCGGCTTCGTCCTCATCGGCGCGCTCTCCATCGGCACCGACGGGCTGCTCATCAAGGTGATCGCGCCCGGCCTCTTCGACGCACGCGGCGTGACGACGAGCGTGCCGATGCTGCTCCTCACCCAGGCCTACGTCGGCGTCTACGCGGTGTTCGGCTGCTGGCTCGCCGCGCGACTCGCCCCCACCCGGCCCATGCTGCACGCGCTCGTCCTCGGCGGCCTTGGCCTCGTGCTCAACGTCGTGGGCACCATCCAGCGCTGGGACTACGCCCCCGTGTGGTACCACGCCCTCGCCCTCGCGCTCGTGATGCCCTACGCGTGGGCCGGCGGCCGCATTCGCGAGCGCCAGCTCGAGAGCGGACAGGCTGCGGTCGCGCTGGCCGCGTGAAGCGACGGGCGCAGATGGCGGGCCCTGAGCCGTTCAGCTACCGCCCGCCACCGAGGATCTCGAGCGCCCGTTCGGCCGCTCGCACGCCGCGGTACTGGGCCTCCTCGAAGATCGACACGCCGCTGAGGTCCGAGTTGGCATAGAGCACGCGCCCCGCGGGCTCGGTGAAGCGGCGGCGCGACGGGTCGGAGAAGAAGCCCACCGACGGGCGCACCATCGCGTGCCCCAGGCGCATCACGTCGAGGCGCGTCACGCAGCGCCGCACGTCCGGGTGCGCGCGCTCGAGGTCGCGCAGGATGGCCTCGCTCCAGTACGACCAGTCGCGTCGCACGAGCTCCCCGCGCCCCACGGCGGGCGGCGCGTCGGCGAGGGCCCAGTAGTACGTCCACACCGTGCGATCCACCTGCGAGCGCAGCGACTGGTGCGTCGCGACGACGTAGCCGAGCGCGGGCGAGTCGACGATCACGTTGTCCCACGCGGACGGCGCGCCGCGCTCGGCCGGCGCGCGCTCGACGGCGAGGTTCGCCGTGAGCCAGGGGGAGTACTCGAAGCGCGGCGCCTCGCGGACCCCTTCCACGACGTGCGGGGCGAGGAACGTCGGCGCGGCGAAGACGACCGCCTCGGCCACGTACTCCACGTGCGGCGTGAGGACGCGCACCGCCCGCGCCTCGGGCACGACGCGGAAGACGGGCGAGCCCGTGCGCACGCGCGGCCCCACGCGCTCGAGCAGCCGCCGCACGATCCACTCGTTGCCCTCGGGCCACGTGAGCGGCCCGTCCTCCTCCTCCGGGCGCGCGGCGAAGTAGTGGAGTCCCGCCCAGGCCGAGACGGCGCTCGCCCGCGCGCCATAGTCGTCGCGGCAGCCGTAGTCCACGAGCCAGCGCAGGCGCGGCGAGCGGAACCCTTCGCGCGCGAGCCACTCGTCCATCGAGAGGCGGTCGAGGGCGCCGGGTGGGGCGCCCTCTTCTATCGGAATCCGGAACGCCTCCGTGGACCGAAGCTCCCCGATGCGCTCGACGAAGCGCGCGAGCTCGCGGCGGTCCTCGGGGCGGAAGCCGAGCGCGGCCTCCAGCCCCTCGTGCCACGCGCCGTGCACGAACACCCGCTCCTTGGGCGCGAAGCAGAGGTGCCGCTCGTCCCACACGCCGCCGCGCAGGACGCCGAGGTCCTCGAAGAGCTCCCGGGCGAGCTTCGCGCGCTCGGGCGGCACGGGGACGTAGTGCGCCGCCCACGGATAGCGCGTCACGTCGCTCTCGCCGCCGACGGCGTTGCCTCCGGCGCGTCGCGTCATCTCGAGGACGACGTAGTCGCGGAACCCGCGCTTCTCGAGCCGCCACGCGGCGCACAGCCCCGCCACGCCCCCGCCGACGATGACGACGGGCACGCGCTCCTTCCGCGACGGCATCGCCCACCCGCCGTCGCGCACGCGGTGCCCCAGCGGCATGGCGAAGTCGACGAAGCGGCCCTCGACGGGCGGCTGGGCTTTCCGCGTCAGGCCGATCAGCGCAGCCGACGCCAGGAGAAACTCGCGTCGCGACGTCATGCGGCAGTACCCGCGGCGGAGGCTCCCGGGTTCGCGCGGAGACGCGGAGGGGCGGAGGACGCGGACGAACAACCCAGAAGAAGTCTCCTCCGTGCCCTCCGCCCCTCCGCGCCTCCGCGTGAGATCGACGCGCTCACTTGTTGATCGCCTCCCACTCCTCCTCGTAGTACCGCACCAGCACCTGGTCGTTCAGGTGGTTCACCTCGGCCGGGACCTCGCGCATGTCGGCCGGAAAGTCGAAGAGCTGCGGCAGGCCGGCGGCGGTGAGGAAGCGGAGGCCGGGCGGGAGCGCCGACAGCACGTCGCCCGCCGCCGCGCGCGTCGTCCCGTCGCCCGGCCGCGCGAGCACGAAGCCCCACTCGCCGAACGACGGGACGTAGACGTGGTAGGGGCGCGCGCCGAGGCCCGCCGCCTGGATGGTGTTGACGATGCACCAGAACGACTTTCGCGCGAACAGCGGTGACGTGCTCTGCACGACGAACGAGCCGCCCGCCGCGACGTGCTTCGCGAGCAGGCGGTAGAACGCCGTCGTGTAGAGCTTTCCGACGCCGTAGTTCGACGGATCCGGGAAGTCCACAACGACGAAGTCGAACGACTCGGCCGTCTGGTCGAGCCAGACGAACGCGTCGGCGTTCACGACGCGCACGCGGGGCGACGAGAGCGAGCCGCCGTTGAGCGGGGCGAGGCGCGGGTGGCGCGTGAAGAGCCCCGTCATCTCCGGGTCCAGGTCCACCAGCGTCACGTGCTCGACGCCCGGGTAGCGCAGCACCTCGCGCACGGCGAGCCCGTCGCCGCCGCCGAGGACGAGGACGCGGCGCGCGTGCGGCAGCGCGGCGAGGCCGGGGTGCACGAGCGCCTCGTGGTACCGGTACTCGTCGCGCGAGCTGAACTGAAGGTGGCCGTTGAGGAAGAGCCGCAGGTCGTCGCGCCACGCCGTGAGCACGATGCGCTGGTAGCGCGTGTCGCGCGCGAGGATCACCTCGTCCGCGTAGAGCGCGCCGTCGGCCATCGCCGTGAGCCGCCTGGCGCCCGCCATCCCGCCGAGAAGCGCGGCCAGGGTCAGGAGGCAGGCGACGCGCTGCCGCCGGGGCGCGCCGAGCACGTCGCGGAAGAGGTGCGTGGACCAGAGCGCGACGAGCGCGTTCACGATGCCGAACAGCAGCGCCGAGCGCACGAGCCCGAGCCGCGGCACCAGCACGAGCGGGAAGAGGAGCGACGCGCCGAGGGCGCCGAGGTAGTCGAAGGTGAGGACGTTGGCGACGACGTCCTTGAACGCGAAGCGGTCGCGGAGGATCCGCATGAGGAGCGGGATCTCGAGGCCCACGAGCACGCCGACGACGCCGACGAGCAGGTAGAGCGCGAGGCGGAACGCCGACGTGTACGCGAACGCGAGGAAGAGGATGGCCGACGAGAACCCGCCCACGACCGCCACCATGAGCTCCACGGCGACGAAGCGCGCGGCGAGCCCGCGCGACACGAAGCGCGAGAGCCAGCTCCCGATCCCCATGGCGAAGAGGTACGTGCCGATGACGGTCGAGAACTGCGTGACGCTGTCGCCGAGCAGGTAGCTCGCGAGCGCGCCGGCGACGAGCTCGTAGACGAGCCCGCAGGCGGCGATGAGGAGGACGGTGACGAACAGCGCGGGGGCCATCGACCGGCGCTCAGGTCACGGCCGCGGCGATGATGATCGAGATCCCGATCGCCACGCAGCCGGCGAGGATGGCGAGCGCGCGGTTCTGCCGCTCCATGATCTCCTGCCAGAGCGAGCCCGGCGTGAGCTTGTCGAGGACGACGAAGGCGAGCACGAGGAGCAGGATGCCCAGCGCCGAGTAGAGGGCCGCGGCGGCCAGTCCGTGGACGAATTCCTGGGTCATGTCATTTGCCTCGGTAGTAGCGGGGGCCGCCCACGTACGTCGAGCGGTAGGAGCCGGGGTTGTCGCGCACCGAGCGCGGGACGCCGCGCGCCTCGCTCCCGGTCCAGAGGCCCAGCCCGCGCCACTCCGCGTACGCGAGCGAGCCGACGACGGCGAGGCCGAACACGAGGTACAGCGGCGAGAAGCGTCGCACTAGTCCTCCGACACGGCGTCGATCACCTGCTGGGCGACCGGCGTGTAGTCGCTCTCCATCCAGCGCTGGTGCTCGAACGAGAGGTGGCGCACCAGTGCGAACGTGGGCGGGACGGCGAGCAGCAGCAGCGCGAGCGCCGGGAGGAGCAGCGACGGCACGTCGCGCCGCACGCGGATCTCGTACGTGAGGGGAAGCTGTCGCCCGGGCTCACCCTCGGGCTTCACGCGCAGGTAGTACCGCCCCGCGGGCACGGCGGGCACGGTGACCGCGTCGCGCCGGCTCCCCTCCGTCCACGCGCCGTCCGCGTCGCGCCCGGAGTAGTAGCTCACCTCGCGCCCGAACTCCCACGCGCGCCCGCTCGCCTCGTCGATGAGGGCGTAGTTCACGAAGAGCCAGTCGTTCGAGAGCTCCGACTGCGTCGCCACCTGCACGTTCGATTGCCGGCCCTTCAGCTCGAACACGTCGGTCACGAAGGCCGAGTCGTCGCCGGGCTGCGCGCGGAACGTGTAGTGTCCGCTGAAGACCGACTCGCGGCGCGCGAGCCCCTGCCGCACGGTGCATTCGCCGAGCACGAGCAGGGCGAGCAGCACGAAGGTGCCCCAGAGCCGGTTGACGCGCCCCGCCGTCGGCGACGGCTGGTTGGCGTAGACGCCGCGCGGGCTCGGCGGGCGTCCGGGCAGCTTGAACGCCTTCCAGATGTCGCGTCCATCCACGTACGCGCCGACCGACCAGGTCTCCTCGTCCGCCGTGCGCTCCGACGACAGGATGCGCGGCGGCGCGACGTAGTCGTTGGCCTGCACGGCGTCGCCCACCCGCACCTGCCACGGGAACTCCCCGAGCACGAACGTCGTCACCGCCTCCGCGCTCTGGAAGTGGCGGAACGACTCGCCCGCGAGCGTCGCCGTCGGGCGGCCCCCGGCGGTCTCCTTCTCCGGCAGCCCGGGGAGCGGGACGACGTCGTTCCAGTGCCCCTGGTACTCCGTGAGGTAGCGGAAGCCGCGGTACGGGTTGAAGAGGAGGTACTCGTCCCACGCGTAGCGCGTCCCCTCGACGGTGATGGCGCGCTGCTGGAAGCCGACCACCTCCCACAGGTGCCCGCGCCACGCGCCGCGCGTGCCGAGGGGGATCTTCGGCGTCACCTCGCGGCTGCGGTTGGCGGACTGCTGGAGCACCCGCACGCGCGGGTCGGTGGCATCGAGCACGGAGCCGCACTGCGGGCAGGTGACGTTCAGCGCGTGCCCGAAGGTGCGCACCGTGACGGGGCCGCCGCACTGCGGGCAGTCGAGCGCGCGGAGCTTGGGGATGGTGGTCACGCCGCCGGCCACCCCTCGAACTGCATGACGTTGCGGAGCTTCAGCGCGTCGTACTCCACCAGCGCGCCGACGTAGAGGAGGGGCGGCCGCTCGGTGTAGTCCGCCGTGGCGAACGCGCCGTCCGTGCCGCGCAGGTCGGCGAACGTCACCTCCTCCTTGTCCCAGTACTCGAACGGCAGCTCCCCCTCCACGCCCCGGTAGCGGGCCCGCGTCACCGTCGTGACCTCGAGGCTGCGCCCCGCGAGCTGCAGGCGGCGCCCGCGCGTCAGGCCGCTCGGCTCGGGCGGCAGCCCGGCGGGGTCGGCGAGGAAGCTCACCGCGTACTCGAGCTGCGCGTCGGACAGCCAGCCGCTCCGCCCCTCGTTGGTGACGAAGTGCCACTCGCTCCAGCCGCCGCGCTCGTACTCGTACACGATGCGCCCGACGACGACGAAGCTCGCGCTCCCCCAGCGCCCCTCGGTGCCGAGCTGGATCGGCGACGGCAGCGCCGGGAGCTCGGCCACCTCGCCCACCTTCGCGAGGTCCGCCTCGTGCCTGACGAGCACCGAGCGGCAGTACGCGCACGTGGTCTGGACCGCCTGCGCCCAGCGCAGCTCGACGGGGGCGCCGCAGTTGGGGCAGGAGGCGATGCGGGCCATCAGGCGGCTTCGCCGCGGCTCTCGGCGTAGGCGCGCTCCAGGACCCGCACGGTCACCTCTCCTGCGCCCAGGGTCTCCCGAAGGCCGCGCTGCCAGTCCCACGCCTCACGCGGGCGGCAGCAGAAGAGGTTCACGCAGGCGCTCGCGTGCTCCGGGAACGTGTGCACGGCGAGGTGCGACTCGCTGAGCATCAGCAGGCCCGTGACGCCTCCCGCCCCGTCGAACTCGTGCCACTGCGCCTCGGCCACCGGATGCAGCGCGAGCTCGCGCACCACGCGGTCGAACAGCTCGCGCAGCACGTCCACGCTGCGGAGGCGCGCCGGGTCGCAGCCGCGCGCCTCCACGATCCACTCGGCGCCGGCGCCGAGCGCCGGGGCGGCGCTCACCCCTGCTTCGCCCCGCACTCGGAGCAGAACTTCGCGGCGCGCGGGATCTTCGCGCCGCACTCGGCGCAGAACTTCGTCTCGGTGGACGGAGCGCTCGCGCCGCCCTCGGCCGCCGGACCTCGGCCCTCGGCCGGTCGCGCCGCGGGGTTCATCGCGTTGGCCATCGCCTGGCCCATCGCCATGCCCGCGCCCAGGCCCGCGCCGAGGCCGGCGGCGCCGCCCTCGTTCTGCGCGGCCAGCGGGATCGACTGGCCGACCTGGAACTTCGTGTACTTGTCCAGGTCGCCGATCATGCTCATGCCGATGCGCTCGTCGAGGCGCTTCTGGAGCTCGTCGGGGAGCGACAGGCTCTCGACGGTGAACGTCTCCAGCACGAGCCCGAGGTCGACGAAGCCCGGCTTGAGGTGGTCGGCGATGACCTGGCCGAGCTCCATCTGGTTCGCCGCCATGTCGAGGAACGGCACCTGGCTCTCGGCGAAGCTGTCCACCATCCGGCTCACGACGAGGTTGCGGACCTGCGGCTCGAGGTCGGCCACCGTGAACACGTCGCGCGTGCCGCTCACCTTCGTGTGGAAGAGCGCGGGGTCGGCGAGGCGGTAGGCGTACGTCCCGAAGGCGCGCAGCCGCACGGCACCGAAGTCCTGGTCGCGGATGGTGACCGGCTGCGCGGTGCCCCAGCGCTGCGCGAGCTGGAGGCGCGTGGAGAAGAAGTAGACGTCGCTCTTGAACGGCGACTGGAACGCCTTGTCCCAGTGCATGAGGTTCGTGAGGAGCGGGAGCGTCTCGGTGCTGAGCGTGTAGCGTCCGGGGCCGAACACGTCGGCGAGGCGGCCCTCGTTCACGAAGGCGGCCGCCTGCCCCTCGCGCACCGTGAGCACCGCGCCGTTCTGGATCTCCATGTCCTGCATGGGATACCGGTAGGCGAGCACTCCGCCCTCCGGCTCGGTCCAGTGGATGACGTCGATGAACTGCTTGCGGAAGAAGGAGCCGAGGCCCATCGCGTCCTCCGGACTGCGGGGAACAGGGAGCAGGGAGCGGGGAGCAGGGGGACAAAATGCGCGGCGCCGCACCGGATGACCAGTGCGGCGCCAGGGCGAGCGTGGCGGTGCCCGCCTCTACTTCGACACCTCGCGCGAGAGCTGGACGGCCGGGAGGAGGGCCTGCGAGGTGTCCGGGCCGCCGAGCGTGAGGCTGGTCTGGGACAGGAGGCCGCCGCGCACCGCATCGGCGTCCGCGGCCTCGACCCTCGGAAGGTCGGCGATCGGCTGACCCAGCTCCGGGTGCTCCGGGTGCTCCGTGTGCTCGCTCATGTCCGCGTCCTCGCATGACTGAAGGCGACCGGGTGACGATGTGAGCGTCGAAGGTAGCACGCACCATCCGCCGGCGCCGTATCGCGGGTCACACCGCGCCGTTCCCCGCCGCCGACGCCCCCGCTAACTTCCGGCACCCCGACAGTCACACCGACGAGAGGCTCGACACCGTGCTCCCTTCCAGCAGTCTCACGAAGGACTATCCCGACCACGAGGACGCGAATCTCGTGCTGCGCTGCTACGAGCTGCGCCAGGAGCCCGTGCTGCGCGAGTCGCGCGCGGCGATCCTCGGCGCGTTCCAGCCGAAGTCGCTCGAGGAGCTGCTGGAGCTCACGAAGCCCGGCACGCCGCTCAACGCGCCGTTCCGCCAGGTCCACACCTACTGGGAGATGGTCTACAACTTCGTGCGCCACGGCGTCGTGCACGCGGAGTTCTTCATCGAGAGCAACAACGGCGAGGGGCTCTTCCTCTTCGCGAAGGTGCAGCCCTTCCTCGCGGGCTACCGCGAGCGGATGGGCCCGCGCTCGTTCGCGAACGCCGAGTGGGTGGCGACGCACACGGAGATCGGCAAGGCGCTGATCGCGCGCTACCACGCGCGCGTGCAGCAGGCGCTGGAGGCGAAGTAGCCGCATGACGAGCAACGGATCGAGGGCGTACCGCGTCGGCAAGTCGCCCATCGCGGGCCGCGGCGTGTTCGCCACGCGGCGCATCCCCAAGGGCACGCGCATCGTCGAGTACGTCGGCGAGCGCATCACGCCCGAGGAGGCCGACGAGCGCTACGACGACGACACGATGGACGTCCACCACACGTTCCTCTTCATCGTGGACGACGACACCATCGTGGACGCCGCGGTGGGCGGCAACGCCGCGCGCTTCATCAACCACTCGTGCGACCCGAACTGCGAGGCGGCGGTGGAGGACGGGCGCATCTGGGTGACGGCGATCAAGGACATCGCGCCGGGCGCGGAGCTCGTCTACGACTACGCCTACGAGCGCGCCGGCCATTTCAAGAAGAGCTACTGGGAGCTCTACGCCTGCCGCTGCGGCGCGAAGAAGTGCCGGGGCATCATCCTGAAGAAGCCGAAGCCGCCGAAGCGTCGCGCCGCGACCCGCGCGTCGTCGAAGCGGACGACGCGCGCCGCCAGGCGCGCCGCCCCGAAGCGCGCCGGCCGGGCGCGCGCGGCCCGCCGCTGATGGCGCGCGACCTCGCGTCGCCGGGGGCCCGGCTCCGCGCGCAGTGGGAGCGGCTGCACCGGCTCCCGGGCGGCAAGCGGCTCTTCAGCTGGCTGGTCGGGCGCATGGCGCCGTACACCGGCAGCATCGGCGCGCGCATCGAGACGCTGGAGCCGGGGCACGCCGTGGTCGTGATGCGGGACCGGCGCGCCGTCCGCCAGCACCTGCGCTCCGTGCACGCCGTCGCGCTGGTGAACCTCGGCGAGATCACGAGCGGGCTCGCGCTGGTCACCGCGCTGCCGCCCACGGTGCGCGGCATCGTGATCGCGCTCTCCATCGAGTACCTGAAGAAGGCGCGCGGCACCCTCACCGCGGAGACGCGCTGCGCGCCGCCGGCGGCGGTCGCGGCGCCCACGGACTTCGAGGTGACGGCCGACATCCGCAACGAGGCCGGCGAGACCGTGGCGCGGCAGCGCGTCACGTGGCGCCTGAGCCCCGCCGGCTCGTGATCCGCCGGTGAGCGGCGCGGCGCTCGAGACGGCGCTCACCCGCCACGCGGGGATCGAGGTGCCGCTCGTCTGCGGCGCGATGTACCCGTGCAGCAACCCCGAGCTCGTGGCCGCCGTCTCCGAGGCCGGCGGCATCGGGATCGTGCAGCCGATCTCGCTCACCTACGTGCACGGCCACGAGTTTCGCGCGGGGCTCCGCTACATCCGCTCCCTCACGGCGAAGCCCGTCGGCCTCAACGCACTCATCGAGGCGTCCTCGAAGACGTACCACGAGCGCATGGTGAAGTGGGTCGAGATCGCCCTCGAGGAGGGCGTGCGCTTCTTCGTCACCTCGCTCGGCAACCCGCGCTGGGTGGCGGAGCGCGTGCACGCCGCCGGCGGCGTCGTCTACCACGACGTGACGGAGCGGAAGTGGGGGCAGAAGGGGCTCGACGCGGGCGTGGACGGTCTCATCGCGGTCAACGACCGCGCGGGCGGGCACGCGGGCGGGCTGAGCGCCGAGCGGCTGCTCGACGAGCTGCGCCCGCTCGGGCTCCCCGTGGTGTGCGCCGGCGGCGTCGGCAGCGCGGCGGACTTCGTGCGCGTCCTCGCGCTGGGCTACGCGGGGGCGCAGCTGGGGACGCGCTTCATCGAGACCACGGAGTGCCGC
>JBJMNJ010000405.1:0-8572 GCA_045804325.1 Gemmatimonadaceae bacterium | reverse complement strand
GCACTCAGGAGATGCTCCGGCGACCGTTTTTTTGTTGCGGCGGCGCCACAGCCGCGCGATGGGCCGATCCGCCCACGGCTGGGTCCGTGCGTCGTAATGCGTGACGGTTCATCGATTTACGAAGCATGAGTCGCCTTGCGTAAACAGATGCTTGCCCGACTTCCCGAAGGACGTACATTGGTGCGCGCTCAGTTCCGCGCGCTGACAGGGCCGGTGACCGACCCGGGGGGACGCAGGTCCCGCCCGGTGCACACTTGTTCCGGCGGACGAAGGATGGGGTCATGACCGACGTACGCCGGGCCGGTGCACGGCGCCCGATGCGACCACTCGTCGTGGTCGCACTCGCATTTCTCGGCCTCACCTGTCGCGACCGGGACCTCACGGGCCCCGGGCTGCCGCAACGCGCCTCGCTCGCCGTCGCGCCGTCGCTCGCCTTGTCCTCCGACGCGCCCACGGTTCGCCTCGAGCGCCTGCGCGTCGTCGCGATGCGCCTCGCCGGGCGCTCCATCGCGCTCGACACGGTCGTGTCCTTTCCCGAGGGCGACGACCCACTCTCGCTCGAGCTCGACCTCACCGTCCTCGCCCCGAGCGAGTCGTTCGAGCTGCGGCTCCTCGGCATCGCCGGCGCCGACACGATCTACCGCGGCGTCGACACCGTCGAGGTGACGGCGGACGAGACGAAGTCGCCGCGCGAGATCCCGCTGCGCTACGCGGGCCCCGACACGCTCGTGAGCACGGTGGAGCTCGACCCGCGCGACACCACGGTGGTCGAGGGCGAGGCCTTCGAGATGCGGGCGACGCCGCGGCAGAGCGACGGCTCCGCGTTGCCCGCCGCCGCGATCAAGTTCGTCTCGCGCGACGCGGCGCTCCTGAGCATGACGGCCGACGGCGCGGGCGTCGCGCACGCCGTGTTCCCCGGCGTGTGGGTGGTGGCGACCAGCGCCAACGGTCGGCAGGACTCGACGCGCGTCACCGCGATCCCGCGGGTCGCCGCCGTCGCGCTCTCCCCGCGCGGCAGCGCCGCCGTCGTCGGCGACACGATCTTCTTCACGGCCAGGACGCTGGACGCGGGCGGCAACCCGCTCGTGGGCCGGCCGGTCGCGTTCACCACGCCGGACGCCGCGATCGCCCAGCTCGCGCCACTGCCCTCCGGCACGGCGCGGCTCGTCGCGCTCGCGCCGGGCACCGCCCGCCTCATCGCGACGAGCGCCGGCATCGCGGACACCGCGACCGTCACGATCTCGCTCGCGCCGGTCGCGTCGGTGAACATCGCGCCCGACTCGGTGGACGTCACGCGCGGCGAGACCGTGCAGCTCGGCGCCACGCTCCGCGACGCGCGCGGCACCGTCCTCGCCGGCCGCGCCGTGACCTGGAGCTCCGCCACGCCGGCGGCCGCGTCGGTGGACGCCGCGGGCCTCGTCACCGGGCTGCAGGCCGACTCGGTCGTCACGATCGTCGCCACGAGCGAGGGGCTCGCCGGCACCGCGCGCGTGCGCGTGCTGCGTCGCCCGGTCGCGCGCATCGACGTCACTCCCGCGGCCGCCACGCTCACGGAAGGCACGGCCGTCACGCTCCGCGCGGTGGCGCTCGACGCGGCGGGCCAGCCGAACGGCGACCACCCCATCGTGTGGAGCTCGCTCGACCCGGCGACGCTCCGCGTGACGGCGCTCGCCGGCGACCCGCATGCCGCGTCGGCCGAGGGGCTGAAGGCCGGCACCGCGGCCGCCCGCGCGAGCGCGGGCGGCGTCAGCACGGACGTCATCGTCACGGTCGACCCGATCGTCGTGCCGCCGCCGCCGGTGGCGAGGGTGACGGTCGCCCCGACGACGGCCTCGATCGTCGAGGGGAGCAGCGTCGCGCTGACGGCGAGGGCTCTCGACGCCGCCGGCGCGCAGGTGCCGGGCGCCGTGATCGCCTGGAGCACCTCGAACCAGGCCGTCGCGACGGTATCGACGGCGGGCGTCGTGACGGGCACGGGGGGCGGCACCGCGACCATCACGGCGGCGAGCGGCGGGCAGAGCGCCGCGGCCACCGTCACGGTGCGCGCGGCCATCGCCGCCATCGACGCGGGCGCCGATTTCTCGCTCACCGCCCTCGGCCAGACGCGGCAGCTCGCGCCCGTGGCGCGGGACCGCTTCGGCGCGGCGATCCCGGGGATCGCGTTCGCCTACTCCGTCGTCGGCACCGCCGCGTCGGTGAGCGGCTCGGGCCTGGTGACGGCGCAGAGCGTCGGACAGGCGCGCGTGATCGCGGCGGCCGAAGGACGCAGCGACACCGTGCTGGTCGCGGTGTCGCAGGTGCCGGCGTCGGTGACGGTGACGTCCGCACCGGACGCGCTGCTCACGGCGATCGGTGACACGCGCACGCTCTCGGCCGTCGTGCGCGACGCGGGCGGCGCGGTCATCTCGAACGCCTCCGTCACCTTCTCGTCGCTCAACACGCAGGTCGTCACGGTCGCGGGGGCGACGGCCACGGCGGTCGGTGCCGGCAGCGCGACCGTGCAGGCGCGCGCCGGCACCGTCACGGGCTCGGTGACGCTCCAGGTGCAGCAGACGGTGACGTCCGTCGAGGTGACGCCGGCGGCACCCACGCTCGCGTCGCTCGGCGAGACGGTGACGCTCGCGGCGCGGGCGCTGGACCGCGGCCGGAACGTGGTCGCGGGCGCGACCTTCAGCTGGTCTTCCAACGCGCCGACGGCGGCGACCGTGAGCGCCACCGGCGTCGTGACCGCGGTCGCGAACGGCACTGCGGTCGTGACCGCGCGCTACAGCCCGACACTCGCCGCGACCGCGACGGTGACGGTCCGGCAGGTCGCGGCGACCGTCTCACTCGCGCCGACCGCCGCGACGCTCCACGCGCTGGGCTTCCAGGTGCCGCTCGCGGCGACGGTGCGCGACGCGCGCGGCAACGCCATGACGGGTGCGCCGGTCGCGTGGACCAGCAACGCGCCCGGCACGGCTTCGGTCAGCACCACGGGCCTCGTGACGGCCGTCGCGAACGGCGCCGCCTCCATCACGGCGACCTCGGGAGCGGCGAGCGCCGCGGCGGCGATCACCGTGCAGCAGGTCGCGAAGTCGGTCGTGATCTCGACCGCGCCGCCGACGCTCCGCTCCCTCGGCGAGACGGTGGGGCTGGCCGCGGCCGCGAGCGACAGCAACAACCGGGCGATGGCCGGCGCGGTCGTGCGGTGGCGCAGCCTCGCCCCCACCGTCGCGTCGGTGACCGATCCCGGCGGCGTCGTGACCGCGGTCGCCAACGGCACCACGTCCATGATCGCCCAGGTGGACGCGGCCGCGGACACGCTGCCGGTGACCGTCTCGCAGACGGCGACCTCGGTAAACCTCGCCCTCGACACCCTGCGCCTCGAGCTCAACGCGAGCGCGACGCTCGCGTACGCCGTGAGCGACGCGCGGAACAATCCGGTCGCCGGCGTTACCCCCACCTTCGTGTCGCGCGACCCCGCGGTCGCCACGGTCACCGCCGCCGGCGTCGTGAGGGTGGTCGGGAGCGGCATCACGCGCGTCGTCGCGTCGGTCGGCCAGCTGCGCGACTCGGTCGTCGTCATCAAGGTCCCGGCGGACGTGCCGGTCGACGCGCGCCTCGGCCGCATCGACGTGCTCCCCGCCACCGCCACGCTCCGCGTCGGCGACACGCTGACGTTCCGCGCCGAGTACGTGGACGCCGCCGGCACGCGCACGCCGATCTCGCCGGCGTGGGCGAGCACGCACCTCGGGCGCCTGGCCGTCTCCTCCGCCGGCCTCGCCACGGCGAGCGACACCGGCAGCGCACGGGTGACGGCGACGAAGGACGCGCTCGTCGGGCGCGCGACGGTGACGGTGCTCCCGGCGCCGGTGCCGACGTCGCTCTCGCTCGCGCCGTCGGCGCTCGCCGGCAGCGCCGTCTCGGCGGTGACGACCTCGGCGAGCGTCGACGCGTACGACCAGGGCGCGGGCATCACGTCGGCGGCCGTCACGCTCACCAGCCCGTCCGGCGCGCAGTCGCGCTCCTGCACGGCGACGGCGCCCTCGACCGGCACGCGCGCGAGCGGCAGCTGGCGCTGCGCGCTCACGCTCCCCGCCGGGAGCGAGACCGGCACGTGGCGCGTCACGTCGGTCCAGCTCGTCGGCACGGTCACCCGCACGCTCACGCAGGACGCCCTCGCGGCGCGCGGCCTCGCGGCCGCCGTCGCCGTGAGCCCGTAGCACGGCCGCGCCTCCCCGGCGGCCCGCAGTCGGCATTCAGCACCTGGCAGCTCACATACCCTAACGGGACGCTCGTCATGCTTCGTCTCCCCCGCTCTCTCCGCTCCACCCGCGGCGCGCTGGCGCTCGCCGGGCTCGTGCTCGCCGCCGTCGCGGCCTGCCGCGAGTCGCCCACGGCGCCCCGCGAGCAAGAGCCCCCGCCGAAGACGGGCCGCATGGTCGTGTACGCCGCCCTGGGCGCGGCGGCCTCGATCAACGGCATCGTCATCGACGTGAGCGGGCCGGGCATCGTGAAGGCCGACGGCGCGACGCCGGACACGCTCTCGTTCAACCTCGCGGTGGCGAACGGCGTCGCGAGCGGCTCGATCGAGGTCCCGGCGGGCGAGAGCCGGACGATCACCGCGCACGCCTTCGACGGCGTCGTGGAGACGCACCGCGGGACGCGGACGGGCGTGAACGTCGCGGAGGGGGTGAACCCGACGCTGAGCCTCACGCTGCTGCCGCTCGTCGGGGACCAGCCGATCACGCTGTCGTTCGGCACGACGATCGTGACGGTGACGCCGGCGGAGTTCGGCACCCGGGTCGGGGATTCCGCCCTCGTGAAGGCGGCGGTGCGCGACCAGAACAACACGATCCTCGTCGGGGCGCAGGTTCGCTGGGCGACGCTGAACCCCGGGCGCGCGTCCGTGAGGGTCGTCGACGACTCGTCCGCCTTCGTCACGCTGCTCGACACCGGCGACGTGCAGATCGTCGCGACGTACGGCACCGTCGGCGGCTCGGCCAAGGGGCACGGCATCGCCCGCCTCGACACGACCACGCCGCCGGCGTACACCCTGCGGTGGAACGGGAGCGTCAGCCGCGACTGGAACACCGCGAACAACTGGACGCCGTACGGCGCCGGCGCCGCCCGCGTGCCCACGCTCAGCGATAGCGTCATCGTCCCGGCCGGCACGCCGCGCGACCCGCAGGTCGGCATCGCGCAGTCCGTCCGCGACCTGCTCGTCGAGTCGGGCGCGACGGTCACGAGCGTCTGCTGCAGCTCGCTGATCCAGGTGTACGGCTCCGCCAACGTGCGGGGCCCCGGCGTGACCACCGAGGTCCAGCTCCGCGGCGCCAGCGCGCGCGTGAAGGGCACCTACTACCGGCTGTCGGTGAACGCCGCGGTGGCGCGGCTCGACAGCGCGGTGCAGGTGCGCGAGAACCTCTACGTGTTCGGCGCGGGCGCCAACCTCTCGCTCGCCGGCAAGCGGCTCCAGGTCGACAACTACCTCGAGGTGTCCAGCAGCGGTCTCGTGACCATGGCCGACCCCGACACGCTCCGCGTGCTCGGCAGCATCCACTGGAACGGCGGCGACGAGACGGGCAGGCTCGCGGGCGGCGTGCTCGACTGGAGCGGCGGGCAGAACTTCTCGTTCTACGGCTACCGGTACCGCGCCACCGGCACGAACAAGGTGCGCTTCACGGGGACGTCGCGGCAGCAGATCGGCGGGTTCGACTTCATCAACGCGCCGGGCAACTCCTCGCTCGCGCGGTGGGAGATCGCCAACGTCGGCGGCGTCTACCTCTGCGGCCACGTGCAGACGCTGGACTCGCTCACGATCCAGACGCCCGTCACCATCGACAACTCGTGCGGCGGGTACTGGGTCCGCGCCGGCGGCCCCGTGACCACCGTGGCGGGGAGCCGCCTGGTGAGCCACGGGTGGGACCTCCGGGACGCGACGGGCACCTCGCGCGTCGCCGGCGACTGGAGCCCCATCTACACCGACGTGCACAACTCGGCCGCCGCGCTCGACAGCACGAAGGCGTACCAGAACCTGCGCTTCTACGTCTCCCACGCGCTGCAGCACAGCTACCGGACGTCCGGCCACGTGTACGTGGACGGCGCCGGCGTCGAGCTCGACGTGAACGGGCATCGGCTCGACGTCGGCACCTACCTCGACGTCGACGACAACGCCCTCCTCGTGATGGACGCCGCCGCCGACACCGTCGACGTGCCGGGCGACGCGTTCTTCCGGGTCAACAACAGCGGCGTGCAGCAGGGCCGCATGAGCGCGGGGCTGCTCCGCGTGGGCGGCCGCTTCTACGGGCTCGGCTTCGGCGCGACGGGCTCGCACACGGTGGAGCTCGCCGGGACGGGGGCGACCGCCTTCAACGTCGACGGCATGGACTACCCGTCGCGCCCGGCGAACGTCTTCCGCAAGCTCGAGGTCACCGGCGGCGCGCCCATCAACATCTGCGAACACCTCCGCGCCGACTCGGTGGTCGTGCGCGCGGGCGCGACGCTCCGCTACTCGCCGAACTGCGGCGGCTACACCCTGCGGGTCGAGCGCGGCGTGCGCGTCGAGCCGACGGCCTACGCGAGCGCCTGGGTCGCGTCGCTCGGCGACACGTCCGGCACGCGCGGCGTCGCCGGCACGTGGGGGGCCGTCCACACGGACTTCGGCGCCGCCGGCGCGTACATCAACCCGGCGATCGCCTACCAGAACCTCCGCATCTACGCGGCGAACGCGCTGCGGGGCGACACGCGCACCTCGGGGTTCGTGTACGTGAACGGCGGCACCACCGAGCTCGACGTCGCGGGCTACAACCTCGACGTCGGCACGTACCTCGAGCTGGAGAACAACGGCGCGACGCTCGTCATGGACTCGCCCGCGGACACCGTGAACGTGCCCGGCGACATGCTCTTCCAGACGAACAACAGCGCCGCGCACGCCGCGCGGCTCACGGCGGGGCTGCTCCGCGTGGGCGGCCGCTTCTACGGGCTCGGCTTCGGCGCCAGCGGCACGCACAAGGTGCTGCTCACCGGGGGACTCGCGGGGACCTCGACCGCCAACCTCGATGGCATCGACGTGCAGTCGCGCCCGCAGAACCAGTTCGCGCGGCTCGAGATCGCCCCGACCGCCGCGTACACGCTGTGCGGCCACGTCCGCGCGACCGACTCCCTCACCCTGCGGGCGGGCGGCCAGCTCCTCAAGAGCCCCTGCGGCAACTGGTGGCTCTACGCCGTCGGGCCGATCACCACCGAGCCGGGGAGCCGCTTCGCGGGGTACGGCATCTCCATCTACCACCCCAACGGCACGCGCGACGTGAACGGCGACTGGCTGCCGGACCACACCGACTTCAACACGGCGAACAACTACGTGAAGCCGGGGCTGCCGTACAACAACCTGCGCTTCTACGCGTCGAACAGCCTGCGCGGCCCGCAGACCGTGAACGGGTACCTCTACGTGAACGGCACCGCGACGGAGTTCTCGCCGAGCGGGTTCCCGCTCCGCGTGCGCAACTACCTGCACGTGGACAACGGGGCCGTGCTGGTGATGACGAACCCGGCCGACAGCGTCGAGGTGGACGGCAACCTGACCTTCGACTCGAACGTCAACTCGGCGCTCCAGGGTCCGCGGCTCACCCGCGGCGTCCTTCGGGCGGGCGGGAACGACATGTACATGTACGGCTTCGCCTCGAGCGAGGAGCACCGCGTGGTGCTCACGGGCGCCAACGCGGCGAACCGGGTCGTGCGGCTCTACGGCATGGACTCGCGCTCGCGCCCCGCGAACGCCTTCCGCGACCTCGTGGTCGACGGCGCGAAGGTCAACCTCGACGGCCAGGTGCGTGTGCTGGACAGCCTCACGGTCGGCGAGGCCTCCGAGATCAACCAGACCGGCGGCGGCTACTACCTGCGCGTGGACGGCGAGCTCGTGACGGGGCGGACCAGCATCGTGCGGCCGTACGTGGTCGAGCTGCTCAACGCGTCGGGCACCGCGAACGTCGCCGGGACGTGGAGCCCGGAGTACACCGACTTCTGGAGCGGCGCCGCGCAGGCCATCAAGCCGGGACTCGCGTACCGGAAGCTCCGCGTCTTCGCGGCCGCGAACGCGCTCCAGGGCAGCACGGCGGCCACCGAGGGCGTCTGGGTGAGCGGCGGCAACGCCTCGCTCGACCTGAACGGCCACACGCTCAGCGCGGGCCCGAGCTTCCGCGTGGAGAACCAGGGGCAGCTCTTCATGCGCAGCGAGAACGACTCGCTCCTCACGACCTACTTCTACATGAACGACCGCGCGCACAACGCCGGGCAGATCACGGCCGGCCTGATCCGCGTGACGGGCGGCAACTTCGAGGGCTACACGTTCAGCGCGGATCCCCAGGGCACCGCGCGCGTGGAGCTCGCCGGCACCGGCGTGCGCCGCGTCTACGGATTGGACTACAACAGCCGGCCGTGGCAGGGGTTCCAGCACGTCGAGATCGACACCGGCGCCACGGTGGAGCTCTGCTCGCACGTCCTCGCCCGCAAGTCGCTCGTCGTGCGGAGCGGCGCGGCGCTGCGCGCGAACTGCGGCGGCTACTGGGTCCGGACCGACGAGGACCTCGTGGTC
>JBJMNJ010000404.1:0-7181 GCA_045804325.1 Gemmatimonadaceae bacterium | reverse complement strand
TCAGCCGTCAGCCGTCAACGGTTAGTTCATCAGTCGCTTCGGCGTCCGATCCTGCTCGTCCTCGGTCGCGGCGGGGCGCGGCGGCGGCGGCGCCTCGCCCGAGGCGATCCGGTCCGACCGGTAGTCGCGGTCGCGCTCCGGCCCGCGGATCTCGCGGTCCACGTCGGTGACGCTGCGCTTGAACTCGCGGATGCCCTTCCCCATCGACTGCGCGATCTCGGGGATGCGCTTCGCGCCGAACAGCAGTAGCACGAGCACGAGGATGAGGAAGATCTCGCCGAAGCCGAGATTGAACGGCATGTGTGACTCCTGCGCCCTAGAAGAGCGACCGGGCGATGAGGTAGGCGATCAGGACGCCGAGGACGCCGAGCAGCGAGACGTCGATCGCGATGGGGCCGAGCGCGAACTTGATGATGACGAGGTCGATCGTGAGCGCGCCGAGCGATCCGGTCACGCCGGTGGTGAAGATCTCCTTCACCACGCCCGGCGGGAGGAACCGCCGCGTCACCGACGTCAGCAGGCCGCCGACGATGAACCCGATGGCCAGCACGATGGCGTGGAACACGGGACGGTGCCCGGCACTTCCCTGGCGCATGGCCCCCTTGGAGGTGCGCATCACGACTGTCTATCCATGACGTATCCGATGGCGTCGGTGAGTGCGGTGCGGACCGGGCCGGCCGGCAGCCCGTGGAGGGCCTCCTCGGCCCCGTCGGCGAACTCCTCGCCCTTGCGCCGCGCATATTCGAGGCCGCCACTCTCGGCGACGATCCCCACGACCTCCGCGATGTCGCCCTCGGTGGGCTCGGCCGTCGCGAACAGCCGCTCCACGCGCTCGCGCGCAGCGGGGCTGATCTCGCGCAGCGCGGCGATGAGCGGGAGCGTCACCTTGTGCTCGTGGAGGTCGAGGCCCGTGGGCTTCCCCGTCACGCCCTGGTCCGCAGTATAGTCGAGGAGGTCGTCCGCGACCTGGAAGGCCATGCCGAGGCGCTCGCCGTAGCGGGCGAGGGCCTCGCGGTGCTTCGGCGCGCCGGCAATCGCCCCGACCTCGCAGGCCGCGCTGATGAGCGACGCGGTCTTGCTCTTGATGAGCAAATAGTAGTCGTCCTCGGTGTACGCGAGCGCGTCGTACACCGCCAGCTGCCGGATCTCGCCGATCGTCATCGCGTTCGACGCCTCGGCGATCACGCGGAGGGCGTCGAACTCCTCGAGCCGCACCAGCTCGCGCAGCGCCCGGGCGTACATGAAGTCGCCCATGATGACGGCGATCTGGTGGCTGAACAGCGCGTTCACCGTCGGCATGCCGCGGCGCAGCACCGAGTGGTCCACCGCGTCGTCGTGCACGAGCGTCGCGAGGTGCAGCAGCTCCACCGCGGCGGCGAGGCGCACGGCGCGCGGGTTCGGCGCGCCGTCCGACGCGTTGGCGAGCAGCACGAGCGTCGGGCGGAAGAGCTTCCCCTTCATGCCCATGACGTGCCGGTTCACCTCGAGCACGAGCGGCAGCTCCTCCGCCACCGTGCGGCGCAGCTCCTCGGCCACCTGGCGCAGCCCGTCGCGCACCGGCGCCTGGATGTCCGCGAGCGACGGAACGGCGGAACGGCTCTCGGGGGCGGCGGAGCTCATCGCGCCGCCTTGTCGAGCGCGTTCAGTCGGTCGGCGACGTCGCGGAACTGGATGTCCACCGCGAACACGCGCTGGTAGTACGCCACCGCGTCGTCCTTCTTCTGGTTCGCCTCGTTCGCGAAGCCGAGGAGATACAGCACGCCCACGAGCTGGTCGTCGCCGACGCCGCGCTCGCCCAGCGCGCGCGCGAGGATCGTCGAGGCCACCTGGAACTGCTCCTTCTCGATGAAGCACTGCCCCAGCGCCTCGTACGTGCGGATCTTGAGCTCGGGGCTGCGGAGCGCCTTCTGGAACTCGGCGATGGCCTCGTCCACGAGGCCCATCTCCTTGTACGCGACGCCGAGGTCGTAGTGGCTGGCGTAGTCCTCCTCGTCGACGTTCTCGGCGACGCCCTGCTTGAACCGCTTCAGCATGTCCGCGAAGTCGGCCTGCTCGTCGCCGGTCGGCTCGCGCTCCTCGGTCACCATGCGCGTGGACTTGGGCCCCTCGTCCTCGCGGAGCCAGTCGCCGAGGTTGACGAAGTCGCCGCCGGCGTCGCCCCCGACGGCGGGCACGTCGGCCAGGCCGGCCGGCGCGACGCGCGCGTCCGCGGACGACGCGCGGGAGGCCGGCCCGGCGGTCGAGCGCCGCGCCGGCGGCGGCTCCGCGGGGACGTCGGCGTAGGCGCTGAGCGCGGCCTGCGCGCGAATGTCGTCGGGCGCGAGGTCGAGCACGCGCTGGTAGACCGCGCGCGCCTTGTCGGACTGGCCCGCGCGCACGAGGGCGTCGGCCAGCGACATGTAGGCCTCGACGAGCCGCGGCTTGTCGTTCGCGCGGAAGGCGTACTCGACGCGCTTCTGGTGGTGGCGCACCGACGCGGGGTCCACGCGGATGATCTCCTCCGCGACCGAGCGGGCGCTCTCGAGGTCGTTCGCGCGCTCGTAGCCCACGAGCACGGCGTCGAGCTCGCGGAGCCCGGCATCGCGGTCCCCGCTCTCGAGCAGCGCCTCGGCGAGGCGGCGGCGCGTGCCCCAGTCGGCGGGGTCCCGCTGCGCGTCCGCGCGCAGCGTCTCGACGGACTGCGCGACGGCCGTGCTGGCCGACCGCCGGCGCGCGGCGTTCGCGGACGCGGCGATGCGCGCGGCCGCCGCCTCGCGCGGGTCGATGTCGCCAGGGTTGATCTCGACCGGCGTGCCGATCGGCGTCACGCCGAGATTGGCCGCGAGGTCGAGCTCCGGCGGGCTGATGTCCGTCGCCGGCACCTTCGTGGTGGGACGCGCGTGCGGCGGCATGTCGGTCGCGGGCGAGGCGCTCGAGATCGCCGGCGTCGCAGGGCCGTCCACGTCGAGCATCGGCAGGTCGCCCGCGCCGCTCTCCGACGGCGTGTCGCTCAGCATGAGCGGCAGGTCGTCGTCGCTCGCCGACTCGTCGTGCGGCAAGTCGAGCATCGGGAGCTCGCCCGGGAGTGCGAGATCGTGCGCCGGCGGAGGGGAGGCGCGGTCCACGGAGGCCGCGTCCAGCGGCAGGTTCGCGAACTCGCTCACCGCGAGGGGCGGGCTCTGCTCGATCGGGGCCTCGAGGTCGAGCAGTCCGCCGGCGCGCAGCTCCGCGCGCTCCGCCGAGTCGTTCGACGTCGGCTCCAGGCCCAGCATGTCGCCGCCCGCCGTGCCGGCGAGCGACGAGGCACCGAAGCCCGACGACGACTCGAAGCCGTCGAGCGCGCCGGGCCCCGCGGCGTTGCTCTCGAAGTCGCCGCCGACGAAGTCCCCGCCGATGTAGTCGTTGCCGCCCAGGCCCGGCGACGTGTCGAGCGAGAGGCCGGACCCGAGGTTCACGTCGAAGCCTGCGTCCATGCCCACCCCGGCGCCGAGATCGCCGCCGACGTCGGTGGGCGCTTCGAGCGCGGGCTCGGCCCTCGCGACCGTCTCGCGCCGGGGCTCCGGCTCGCTGGTGTCGAGGAGCGGCAGGCCGCCGGCGGCCGCCGGGAGCGGCGTCGTGTCGAGGAGCGGCAGGTCCGTGTCGTTCATCGGCGCCATCGGCACCGTCCCGCGCGGACCCGTCGCCGGGCGCGAGGGGGCGGCCGGCGGGGGCACCGCGCGCTCCGGCGGGACGTCGGCGCTCAGGTCGAGGAAGACGAGGTCGTTCGACTTCTGCGTGCGCGTGGAGCCGGTGTCGCGCGGCGTCACGTTGGGGTCGATCGCCTGCATGCGCTCGGCCGTCGCCTTCGCCTCGGTGGACCGCCCCTCGGACTGGAGCTTCTCGTAGAGGTGCTGGAGCTGGTCGACGGCCTCGTCGCGGAGGCCCTTCTTCGAGAACTGCTCCGCCAGCATCAGGCGGATGTCTTCCTGGTCCGGGCTGAGGTCCGCGAACTCCTTCAGGGCGCGGAACGCCTCGTCCATCTTGCCGGCCTTCTGCATCCGGTCGGCGTACTCGAGGAAGTTCTGCCGCGCGTCGCTCTTGAACCCCTTCTTGGCGCTGATCTTACCGAGCTTGTAGTAGATCGAGTTCCGCCCGGGCGCGGTCCGCAGGATCTTGTTGCAGAGCGCGATCGCGTTGTTGAAGAAGCCGCCCTCGGAGTAGAGGTCGACGGCCTTCTCGTAGTAGTTGCAGGCGTCGGCGACGTTGCCCTGCCGAACCAGCAGGTCGCCGACCCGGTTGTACAGGTTGACCTCCTGCGCCTGCTCCTCCTCGCTCGCCTCCTCCAGCACCTCGATGTACAACGCGAGCGCCTTGTCGAACTGACGCTTCTGCTCCAGTTCGGCGGCCTTCTTCTTCAGCTTGAGAGCGTTGGACATCAGGCGGGGGCGGGCTCCGAGGGCCGGCGGGCGCCGCGGTACACCCGCGGCGCCCATAAGTTAGCCCTAAGTCAAGACAGGTGACAAGGTTTGCCCCGCACCCACGCCGCGCGGCAGCGACGATCGCCGTACCAGTACGGCAGCTCTCGAATGTCCTCCGCGTCGAAGAGCGCCAGGTCGGCCGAAAAGCCCGGGGCAGTCTGACCGACGCGGTCCGCGAGGCCGAGCGCGGCCGCCCCGTTCACCGTCGCCGCGACGAGCGCCTCGGCGGCGCTCAGGCGGAGCTGGCTCACCGCGAGCGTCAGGATCAGTGGGAAGTTCGGCGTGGGCGAGGTGCCCGGGTTGAAGTCGCTCGCGAGCGCGACGGCCGCGCCGGCGTCCACCAGCGCTCGCGCCGGCGCCTGCCGCGGCTTGCCGAGAAAGAGCATGGTGCCCGGCAGGAGCGTGGCGACCGTCTCCGAGGCGGCGAGCGCAGCCACGCCGCTGTCGGAGATCGCCGCGAGGTGGTCGGCCGACACCGCGCCCAGCTCGGCCGCGAGCTCCGCACCGCCGGCCGGCCGCAGCTCGTCGGCGTGGAGCTTCACCCCCAGCCCGGCCGCGCGCGCCGCCTCGAGGATGCGGCGGCTCTCGTCCACCGTGTAGACGCCGGGCTCGCAGAAGACGTCGGCGAAGCGGGCGAGCCGCTCGCGCGCGACCGCGGGTATCATCTCCTCGATCAGGAGGCGCAGGTAGTCCTCGCGCCCGGTAGGCGTCGCGCGGTGCTCCAGCGGGATCTCGTGCGCGCCGAGGAAGGTGGGCACGATGCGGAGCGGGAGCTCCGCGGCGAGGCGGCGGATCGCGCGCAGCGTCTTGAGCTCGTCCTCCACCGTGAGCCCGTAGCCGCTCTTCACCTCGACCGTGGTGGTGCCGTGCGCGGCCAGGCGCATCAGTCGCGAGCGCCCGAGCGCCACCAGCTCGTCCTCCGTCCGCGACCTCAGGTCGCGGACGCTGGCATGGATGCCGCCGCCGCGCCTCGCGATCTCCATGTAGTCGAGCCCCGCGGCGCGGAGCTCCTGCTCCTCGTAGCGCGCGCGCCCGAACACGGCGTGCGTGTGCGAGTCCACGAAGCCGGGGGTGACGACGCCGCCGCCGCAGTCGATCGACGTCGCCCGCGCGAGCAGGGGCTCCAGCGCCGTACCCCTGGCGCCCTCGACGTCGCGTCGGCGGGCGGCGGCGACGATGCGGTCCCCGTCGACGAGCACCGCGGCGTCCTCGACGAGTCCCGCGTCGCGCAGCTCCGCACCGCGCCGCGCGCGCGGCGGGCCCGCGCACGTCGCGAGCTGGCGGATGCCGACGAAGAGCAGCGTCACCTGGCGCGGCTCACGCCATCACGTCGCGCACGCGGGAGAGTCGCAGCGGCGCCTGCGCCTCGCCGCGGCAGGCGTAGTAGCAGGCGTTGCAGCTCACCGGCTCGTACTTCCGGAAGTCCTTCCAGTGGAAGTCCGTCGGGAAGTCCGGGCAGCGGCGGACGTGGCCCGTCGGGCTCACGTGGACGGTGCTCATGCCCGAGCGGCACGGCTCCGACATCTCCCCGCGGACGTAGCGCGGGATCTGCTCGAGGTAGTAGTCGGAGTTCGTGATGACGCCGCGCCGCCGCCGCTTGAACGCGAGCAGCCGCGCGACGAGCTCGTCCACCTCGGCGAACTGGCCGTCGCGGAGCAGGTGGTCCTTGTTGCCGTTCTTCGCGTCCGTGTAGACGCTGAGGTTGACGCCGACCCCCATCGCCTCCGCGCGCTCGACGATGGCCATCACCTGGTCGAGGTTGTCGTCCTTGATGACGGTGTTGAAGCGCACGTTGTCGATGCCGCGCTCGCGCATGGCGGGCACCGCGCGCATGATCCGCTCGGTGAGCCCCGGGATGCCGCGCGCGACGTCGTGGCGCCCGTCGAGGTAGTCGAGCGAGATGTTGAACTGGTGGACGCCCGCGCCCCAGAGGGACGACGCGCGCTCCGGCGTGAGCATCGCGCCGTGCGTGATGAGCGTGACGTACTTCAGGCGCACCGCGCGGTCCACCGCCGCCACGAGGTCCTCCAGGTCGCGGCGGAGCGTCGGCTCGCCCCCGGTGAACGTCACCACCATCGGGTTGAAGAACCGGGCGCACTCCGCGAAGCTGTCGAGCTCGTCCTGCTTCGCCGACGCCGGCGTCTTCCAGTAGTCGCAGAAGCCGCAGTGCGCGTTGCAGCGCATCGTGACCTCGAAGTGCACGAGCACCGGCATGCGCCGCGCGCGGAGCCAGGCGTACTTCGCGAGGAACGCCGGCACGTGCCACGGCTTGAAGCGCGCGGACAGCATCAGCGGAGCATCGGAAGGCGGATGCCGTGACGGCGCGCGGCCGCGCGCGCCTCCTCGTAGCCCGCGTCCGCGTGGCGCGCCACGCCGATCCCCGGGTCGTTCGTGAGCACGCGCTCGAGGCGCTCGCGCATCTCCGGCGTGCCGTCGGCGACGATGACCTGCCCGGCGTGCAGCGACTTGCCCATGCCGACCCCGCCGCCGTGATGGAAGGAGACCCAGCTCGCTCCGGTGGCGGTGTTGACGAGCGCGTTGAGGATCGGCCAGTCGGCGACCGCGTCAGAGCCGTCGCGCATCGCCTCGGTCTCGCGCTGCGGGGAGGCGACCGAGCCGGCGTCGAGATGGTCGCGGCCGATCACGATCGGGCCCTTCACGGCGCCGGACGCGACGAGCTCGTTGAAGCGCAGCCCGGCGAGGTGGCGCTCGCCGTAGCCGAGCCAGCAGATCCGCGCCGGCAGG
>JBJMNJ010000403.1:0-4189 GCA_045804325.1 Gemmatimonadaceae bacterium | reverse complement strand
CGTCGCCGCCGAGCTCCATGGTCACCCACCCCGCCCGCTCGTCGCAGTCCACGCGCTTCACCGGCGCGCCGGGGCGCAGCGCGGGCTGGCTGCGGCGGAGCGCCAGCAGGTCGCGGTAGAGCGCGCGCATCGCCGCGCCGCGGCCCCGGCGCCCCGCGTCCGGGTCGAGGCACGAGTTGCGGAACGTCTCCTCGCTCTGCGGGTCCGGGACGTCCGTGCGCCAGCCGAACGCCGCGAACTCCCGGCGCCGCCCCTGCCGGACGGCCTCGACGAGCTGCCGGTCGCCGTGGCTCACGAAGTACTGGAACGGGTTCGCCTCGCCGTACTCCTCGCCCATGAACAGCATCGGCACGTACGGCGCGAGGAGCATCAGCGCCGCCGCGAGCTTCTGCTGCTCGAAGCCGAGGAGCGCGGAGAGACGCTCGCCGGCCGCGCGGTTCCCCACCTGGTCGTGGTTCTGGATGCACACCACGAAGCGCTCCCCCGGCACGTCCGTGCACGGCGCGCCGTGCCGCCGCCGGCGGTGCGCCGAGTAGCGGCCGTCGTACACGAAGCGGTCGCGCAGCGCCTTCGCCACGTGCGCCACCGAGCCGAAGTCCGCGTAGTAGCCGTCCGTCTCGCCGGTGAGCGCCGCGTGCACCGCGTGGTGGAAGTCGTCGCTCCACTGCCCGTCGAGGCCCCAGCCGCCGCGCTCCGCCGGCCGCACCACCCGCGGGTCGTTCAGGTCGCTCTCCCCGATGACGACGACCTCCCGCCCGAGCCGGCGACCCTGCTCGCGCACCGCGGTCGCCAGCTCCTCGAGCACGTGCCGCGCGCCGAAGTCGAAGATGGCGTGCACGGCGTCCAGCCGCAGCCCGTCCACGTGGTACTCCGTCACCCAGTGCAGCGCGTTGTCGATGAAGTAGCGCCGCACCTCGTCGCTCTCGACGTCGTCGTAGTTCAGCGCGCCGCCCCACGGCGTGCGGTACCGGTCGGTGAAGAACGGCGCGTACTGGCCGAGGTAGTTCCCCTCCGGGCCGAGGTGGTTGTAGACGACGTCGAGGATGACGGCGAGCCCCTCCGCGTGCGCCGCGTCCACGAGGCGGCGGAGCCCCTCGGGGCCGCCGTACGTGCTCTGCGGCGCGTACGGGTGCACGCCGTCGTAGCCCCAGTTGCGCCCGCCGGGGAACTCCGCCACCGGCATGATCTCGAGCGCGGTGACGCCGAGTTCCTTCAGCGCGCCGAGGCGCGGGATGACGCCCTCGAAGGTCCCCTCGGGGGAGAACGTGCCGACGTGCAGCTCGTAGATGACGAGGTCGCGCATCGAGCGGCCGCGCCAGCCGTCGTCCGTCCACTCGAACGCCTCGGGGTCCACGACGCGCGACGGGCCGTGCACGCCGGCCGGCTGCCACCGGCTCACGGGGTCCGGCAGCGGGTCCGCCTCGTCGAGGCGATAGCGGTAGTCGGCGCCGGCGCCGATCCCCTCGACGCGGCCCTCGAACACGCCGCGCTCGCGCGGCTCGAGGTCGTGCTCCTCCGCCGCGTCGCCCTCGCCGATCACCACGCGCACGCTCCCGGCGCGCGGCGCCCACACCGCGAAGCGCACCGCCCCGTTCTCCACGACGGCTCCGCGCTCGAGCCGCCACACCGCGGCCGCGGCCAGCGCCGTCATGCGGGCAGCATCCGGTAGATGCCGCGGAGCGGGATGCCGACCCAGTCCGGGCGGCTGTTCAGCTCGTAGGCGAGCTCGTAGAAGAGCTTCTCGGTCTCGAACAAGGCGATGAGCTTCTCCGCGCGGTCGCGCGTGTCCGGCAGGAACGGGGGCAGCGGCGCGTCGCCCGCGCCGAGGTACCCGAGGAGGAACGCGTCGCGCGCCGCGCGCTCCCACCGGGCCGCGCGCATATCGAGCAACTTCTCGTCCACGCGCCCGCGACACTCGAGCTGCAGCGCGGACGCGACGTAGGAGAACGAGCGGAGCATCCCCGCCACGTCGCGCAGGGCGCTGCGCCGCTCGCGCCGCTCGGCGAGCGGCCGCGCCGGCTCCCCCTCGAAGTCGATCACGACGAACTCGCCGCCGGCGCTCCGCAGCACCTGGCCCAGGTGGTAGTCGCCGTGGTGGCGCACGAGCAGGCCGCCGTGCTCGCCCACCGCCGCCGCGCGCGCGTCCGCGTTGCGGAGGTACGCCTCACGCCGCTCGATGATGCCGCGCGCCTCGCCGTGCCACTTCGCGGCGAGGGTGCCCGCGGCGACCTGCCGCTCGAGGAGCGTCACGCCCTCCTCGATCGCGCGGCGCGCGAGCTTCGCCCAGAGCTCGACGTCGTCGCGGCGCGCGGGGAGCGGGCGGAACTCGGGGTCGTTGGGGTCCGCGGCCAGCGCCTCGTGCAGCTCGCGCGTCACGCGGCCGAGCTGCTCGGCGTCCATCGCGAAGGGGTTCGCGGCGGGGCGGTCGCCCGGCGCCGCGAAGTACGGACGGCCCTGCTCGAGCGCATGGTGCCAGGCGTCCGTCGCGCCCGGCACGAGCGTCTGCGCGATCGCCGCCACGCACGAGCCCGCGGCGCTCTCGAGGCGCGCGGTGGCGAGCAGCCGCGGCGTGTGCGCGAACTCGGACCGCGCGAGGAAGCGGCCGATCTCGACGTCCGGGTTCACGCCCACCTCGAGCCGCCGGAACAGCTTCACGATGGCGTGCTCGTCGTAGATGATCGACGTGTTGCTCTGCTCCGCCGAGCCGACCGAGCTCCGCTCCGGCTCCGCGCCGAGCTCGGCGGCGGCGCCGCCGACGGGCTCCGCGTGCCACCGGAGGCCGTCGCCGCCCGCGCTCGCCCCGCTCGCCAGCGCGCGCGCCAGCGCGGCGCGGAACTCCGGCACCTCCGCGGCGTCCACGAGCGCGCCCGCGCGGTCCGGCAGCTCCACGCGCGCCAGCGGCCGCTCCCCCTCGCCCGCCGACACGGCGAGCGGAAGCTGGTAGCGGTCCGTGCGCCCCTCGCCGAGGTCCACCTCGAGCACGGCGAACACCGCGCTGCCGCCGTCCCACTCGAAGGGCACCGTCGCGGCGATGCGCATCGCGCCGGGCTCGGCCCCCTTCGCCCCGAACCAGCGGCGCGCCGAGACCCAGCGCGCGAGGTGCGCGGGGTCGATCGAGCCGAGCGTCTCGAGGTCGAGGGCCTGCCGCGGCTCGGCCACCCGGAGCGTCGGGAGGGCGCTCACTCGCACGCCTCCCGCGTCTCGCCGGCCGCGAGGATGCGGAACCAGTAGAACCCGTGCGGGCCGAGCGTGAGGAAGTACGGCAGCTCGCCGATCGTCGGGAACGGGCACTCGCTCCAGAGCTCCAGCGGCACGCGCCCCGCCCAGCGCCGCAGGTCGAGCTCCACGGGCTGCACGTAGCGCGAGAGGTTGTTGACGCAGAGGATGAGCTCCGCGCCGTGCTCGCGCACGAACACCAGCACCTTGCGGTTGGCGGGGTGCAGGAACTCGAGCGTGCCGCGTCCGAACGCCTTGAACTTCCGCCGCACGGCGATGAGGCGGCGGATCCAGCGCAGCAGCGACGTCTTCGTGCGCTCCTGCGCCTCGACGTTCACCGCCACGTAGCTGTACGGCATGTCCACGATCGCCGGAGTGTAGAGGGCGGCCGTGTCCGCCTCGGAGAAGCCGGCGTTGCGGTCCGCGCTCCACTGCATCGGCGTGCGCACGCCGTTGCGGTCGCCGAGATAGATGTTGTCGCCCATCCCGATCTCGTCGCCGTAGTAGAGCACCGGCGAACCCGGGAGCGACATGAGCAGCGCGTGCATCAGCTCGATCTCGTCGCGGCCGTTGTCCATCAGCGGCGCGAGCCGCCGACGGATCCCGACGTTCACGCGCATGCGCGGGTCGCTCGCGTAGCGCCCGTACATGAAGGCGCGCTCGTCCTCGGTCACCATCTCGAGCGTGAGCTCGTCGTGGTTGCGGAGGAAGATCGCCCACTGGCACTGCGAGGGGATCGCCGGTGTGCGCTCCATGATGTCGACGATCGGCGTGCGGTCCTCGCGCGCGACGGCCATGTACATGCGCGGCATGACGGGAAAGTGGAACGCCATGTGGCACTCGTCGCCGTCGCCGAAGTAGGGACGCACGTCGGTCGGCCACTGGTTCGCCTCGCCGAGGAAGATCCGCCCCGTGAACTCCGCGTCCATCGCCGCGCGAAGCTTCTTCAGGATGTCGTGGGTCTCGGGCAGGT
>JBJMNJ010000402.1:0-6372 GCA_045804325.1 Gemmatimonadaceae bacterium | reverse complement strand
TCACTCAGGGTAGGCGGCGTGCACTGGCGTGCGAATGGGACCTTCGCCACACGCAGCGCGCGACACGGCGCGAGCACGCGGCGCACGCGAGGCGGGGGATGGGCCGTTCGTCCAACCCCCGCAATGCAGCGCGCGGCCGTCGGCGGGCATGAGACTTCCCGACTGCTCTCGGGGAGCCACTCGAGGAGCACGCATGCTTGCACGAGAGATCACGACCGCGAATCGCGTCGCCGGGACGCGCGGACGATGAGCGGCGTCGGCCGGGCGGCCGCGGCGGCCGCGGGACTGCTGCTCGCGTGCGGCGCGCGCGCCGACGCGCAGCGGCCGGAGGAGTGGCGCTTCGGCGTCACGCCGTACTTCTGGATGGCGGGCGTGGACGGGAACGTCGGCGTCGGATCACTCTCGACGCGCGTCGACCTCTCCGCGAGCGACCGGCTGGACAACCTGCAGGGCGTCGCCATGGTCTACGGCGAGGCACGCGTGCGGCACTGGGTGATGGGGCTCGACGCGGCGTACCTCTCGGTCGGCCCGGGGCCGGCGTTCGCCGCCAGCGGCGCGACGGGGACGTTCCTCCTGCAGCAGAAGCAGACGATCATCCAGCCGACCGCCGGCTACACGTTCGTCTTCTACGACGGCTTCACCGTGGACGCGCTCGTCGGGGCCCGCTACTGGAACGTGGACCACACGCTCGACCTCAGCGGTGCGGACCAGGCGTCCCGGACCCAGTCGGACACGCGCCAGTGGCTCGACGCGACGGCCGGCCTCCGCGCGACCTGGTGGCCGTTCGACCGGCTGCAGATCGCCGCCGGCGAGGACGGGGGCGGCGGCGGCTCGCGCAGCAGCTGGAACGCCTACGGCGGGGCCAGCGCCGTGGTCACGTCGTGGCTGTCGCTCGGCCTCTGGTATCGCAGCCTGGACGTGAACTACGACCGCGACAACATGCTGTTCGACACGAACACGCAGGGGCTCGGGCTGTCGCTGACGCTCAGCTTCTGAGGGCGGAGCCCGGTCGGAGCGCCCGCACGGCCGTCGCGACCTCCCACCCCGACAGCAGCGCCACGGCGGCGAGCGCGAGGCGGCTGGCCTCGTCGAAGAAGAAGACGCCGACGAAGCCGCCCGCCGCCGCGAGCCAGGCGAGCCACGCCAGCCAGCGCGGCCGCGAGGCGTCCTGCCGCTCCGCGAAGCCGAGCGCGAGCGCGCCGAGGGCGACGACGAAGTTGCCGAAGCGCGCCGCCATGAGACCGATCGGGTGCGTCGCCTCGAACAGCGGACCGGCCGCGGCGTCGCCCGCCCGGTACATCGCCGCGAGGTGCGTGCCCGCGCCGGCCATGTACGCGATGTTGAGCGCGTTGATCGCGAGGCCGAGCGCGATGACCGCCAGCGCGGCGAGCGCCGCGAGGCCGCCCGACGCGGGCTCGTCGATCAGCCGGACCCAGATGCCGACGATGGTCAGCCCGGAGCCCGCGAGCATCACGAGGTGAAGCGTGCGCCAGAGCGGCGTCGCCGCCATGAGACGCAGGTCGTCCGCCGCACGGCCGCTGAGCACCGGGTGCATCGCCGCGCCGGCCCCGACGAGCGCGGTCCCGACGAGCAGCAGCACGGCGAGCACGGGGGCGAGGCGTGGCATTACTTTCTCCGCATGAGCGTGACCGGCGACGGGCGGCACTCCGCAATGTACGCCCCCGCCGCGAGCGCGGAGGGTGACGCGGCGGGTGCGCTGCGAGGCCGGGTGTGCGTCGTCACGGGGGCGAGCCGCGGCATCGGCGAGGCGACGGCGCGCGGGCTCGCGCGGCGGGGCGCGACGGTGATCATGCTCGCGCGCGACGACGAGCGGCTGTCGCGCGCGGCGGACCGGGCGCACGGGGACGCGGAGCAGGGGGGCGGTCGCGTCGTGCCGCTGGTCGCGGACCTCGCGTCGCTCCAGGCCGTCCGCGCGGCCGCGCAGGAGATCCGGGCGCGCTTCGGGGCGTTGCACGTGCTCGTGAACAACGCGGGCGTCAGCGCGGCGCGGCGGCGGCTGAGCGCCGACGGCATCGAGCTCACGCTCGCCGTGAACGTGCTCGCGCCGTTCCTGCTCGCGCATGAGCTGCTCCCGGCGCTGCGGGCGGGCGCGCCCGCCCGCATCGTGAACGTCGCGTCGGTGTTCGCGCGCTGGGCCCGCATGGACTTCGACGACCTGCAGGGCGTGCGGCACTACTCGGGCGACCGCGCATACCTCCAGTCCAAGCTCGCGATCGTGCTCCTCACGGCGGCGCTCGCGGAGCGATTGCGTGGCACCGGCATCTCGGCGGTGTGCGTCGATCCCGGCCTCGCCGCGACCGACCTGCTGCGCGAGCGGTGGTGGTGGCGGGCGCCGGGGCTCCGCGCGCTCTGGCGCCGCGTCTTTCAGTCGCCCGTGGAGGCCGCGCGCGCGAGCGTGCTCGCCGCGACGTCGCCCGCGCTGGCGGACGCCGGAGGGCGCTGCGTCGACCGCCAGGGGCGCGAGGTGCGCGGGCCGCGGCGCTGGCGGGACCGCGAGGCCGCTGAGCGGCTGTGGCGCGCGTGCGAGGAGCTGACTGCCGACGGCGGGTGAACGGCGCCTCAGCGGGCCACGCGGACGGTGAGCACGGCAACGGAGCCCGCCGGGAGGCGTACGTCGGTGCGTGCTGCCACGCGAAGCGCCCGACGCCGCGGCGCGATCGCGTCGGGCGCGGCGAACGAGCTCCGCGCGCCCGGCGCCTCGGCGGACAGGACCTCCAGCTCGCCATCAGGGGCGAGCTCGACGCCCCGAACCTCCACGCGCACGTCGAGCGCGCGCGCCGTGTCGACGTTCACGAGCTTGACGAAGATCCGGTCGCCGGCGCGGCTCGCGGTGGCGTCGAGCCAGGGCACGGCGGCTCCCGCGCCGGACGCCGGCGCCTCGAACGTGGCGGCGGTGACGGACGCGCCCAGCCGCTCGGCGCCGAGGTGGGTCGCCCACAGGCGGACGGCGTGGTAGAGCGGCGTGACGAAGAGCGTGTCCCGCCCCGCCTGGACGATCCCACCGGGCCAGCCGTTCACCAGGTCGGAGACGGCGCTCATCGCCACGAGCGGGGCCGAGCGCTCGAGGACGTTCATGAGGCGCGCGCCGTACAGCGCCGCGACCATGCCGTGCTGCCACGCCTCGGGGACGTCGAGGCCCCACTCGTTGATCGCGAGCCGGATCGTCCTGCCGGGCACCTCCGCGCGCGCCACGCGCTCCACGTCGCGATAGAAGCGCTCGAAGAACAGCGGGCGCGCCATGAGATTGCGCAGGTCGCGCTGCGTGGAGTCGTGCCCGTAGTAGTGGTGGATCGCGAGGTAGTCCACCCAGCGGCCGGCCCGTCGCAGCACCGTGCGATTCCACGCCATGTCGTTGTCGCCCACCGCGACGAGGCGGATGGACGAGTCCACCGCGCGCATCGCGCGCGCGTAGCGCTCGAGGTTGCGGGCGTAGGTCTCGGCGTCCGAGTGGCCGCGCACCCAGTCGCCCCAGATCTCGTTGCCGACCTCCCAGTAGCGCACGGCGAAGGGCTCCGGGTGCCCGTGCGCGGCCCGGAGCGCGCCCCACCGCGTCGTGACGGCGCCGTTGCAGTACTCCACCCACGCCGCCGCCTCCTCGGGCGTCGCGCCGCGCCCCTCCACGTTCACCGTGAGCGTCGGCTCGGCCCCGACGCGCCGCGCGAACGCGACGTACTCCGCCGTGCCGAAGTCGCCCGGCTCCGGCTCGTTCTTCCACGAGAGGTTCACCCACGTCGGCCGGCGGTCGCGCGGGCCGACGCCCCATTGCCAGTGGTAGTCCTGCGCGACGTTGCCGCCGGGCCAGCGCAGAAACGCGGGGCGCAGCGCCGCCACCCGCGCGAGCACGTCCGCGCGCACGCCGCCGACGGCGTCCCCCGGCAGCAGCGATGCCGCGTCGAGCCAGACGCGGCCGCGGCCCTCGACGAGGATGACGAAGCGCGCGAGCGGGTCGGCGTGCTCCGGGCGAAGCTCGAACTCGTAGCGGCGCCAGTCGCCGCGCACGCTGTCGAGCGTCGCCTCCGCGTACGCCGGCCCCCCGTCCGCGTCGCGCTCGAGCGCGACACGCAGCCGGCCGCGAAAGTCGTCGGCCGCGCGCGCCCAGACGTAGCCGCGGTACGCGACACCCGCGCGCAGCGGCACGCGCGCCTGGTAGACGCCGTGGCGCCCGATGACGCCACGACCGGCGTCCACGCGGAGCGCGTGCTGCGCGGGCGGTCGCTCGAAGTGCTCCGACGACGCGGCGTAGTAGGTGGAGTCGTCCCACCCGAACGACAGCCCGTAGTCGTCGTTGCGGTCGTCCGGGTAGCGCTCCCAGTAGCGCGGCAGGCCGATGGCGTTCGGCGCGTCGTCGAAGCCGCGGTCGCGAAGCAGCTCCGCGGTCACGCCGCGCTTCACCCCCTCGAACATGAACTCGAGGAACTGCCCGTAGAGCAGCGGGCTGATGGGCGCCTCGGCGCGCGACGCGTCCACGACGACGCGCGCCGCCGTCGCGGGGGCCTGGGCGTCCGCGGCGAGCGCCCAGAGCGTCGTGAACGAGGCGAGCACGGCGCATCGGACGCGATGCAGCGAGCGATCGAAGCTCACCGGCCCCCTCCCGAGATCGCGCCGACCGTCATGGTGTGGCTGCCCGACGCACCGCGCGATGGTATCACGCTCGAGCACGGCGGGCAAGCGCACGCCCGCCGGGCGAATGGCGACACGGAAGTCGGCCCATCGTCCAATCTCCCCACCTGCCTTGGATCGATACCGTTCGCGGCGTTCGAGCGGCGAGCGGCGATAGCGCCGGACGACAGGGCGGAGAGCGACGGGCGGCGTGAGTGCGCTGCCCGAACGCCTCACATACCGGAGATGCAGATGGCCAGGATGACGCTGATGGTGCTCGCGGCCGTGGCCGCGATGGCCGCGTGCGACGACGACGACGACACGATCACCGGGCCGCCGGAGGCGACGGTCTTCACGGCCAGCGGGGACATCAACGCCCGGGTGGAAGACTTCCGCACGCTGCTCGGTCCGCCGAACGGTGGCACCGCCGGGGAGCAGGCCACGGGCCGCCGCGAGATCAGCTGGGACGGCGCGGCCGCCAACCCGTTCAACAACAGGAACGACTTCCCGGCCGACTTCTTCAACACGACCGCGAAGACCGGCGCGGTCTTCACGACTCCGGGCACCGGGTTCCGGAACGACTCGTTGGCGTTCGCGGAGATCAACCCGACCTACGGGACGGAGTTCAACTTCTTCAGCGCCACCAGGATCTTCTCGCCCGTGGGGAGCAACCAGCTCGATCAGCTCTTCCGGGTCGCCGGGCAGCCGACGCCGGCCCTGGTGCGCGGGTACGGCATCGTGTTCAGCGACGTGGACGTCGCCAACGCCACCACCATCGAGCTGTTCGCGCAGGACGGCTCGAGCCTCGGCAAGTTCGCCGCGCCGGTGCGAACGGACGGTCGCGGCGTGTCGTTCCTCGGCGTCGCCTTCGCCGACCCGATCATCGCGCGCGTGCGCATCACGCTGGGCACCGGCGCGCTCGGCACGAACGTGAACGACGTCAGCGACGGCGGTACGGCCGACCTCGTGGTGCTCGACAACGTCATCTACGGCGAGCCGAAGAAGGCGTTCTGACCCTCACTTCGAGCGGCGCGCTCGCGTCTTCGTCCAGACGACGACGGCGCCGCACGTGCCGCGGCCGACGCGCGTGAACTCCGCGGGGACGTTCCCCGGGGTGTACACCTCGACCGCGGCGAGGTCCGCAGCCGGGATCTGGTTGTCGATGTCGATCCCCCCGTCCATCGTGGGGCTGCCGTCGAGGTAGACCTCCATGCAGCCCCGCCCGCCGTCGCGCGTGCTCGTCAGCATCTGGTTGCCGCGCCGGTCGGGCGTGAGCACCACGCCCGGCATCGTGCGGAGCACGTCCGTCGCGCGGTTCGGGCGGAGCTGCGCGATCTCGTCGGGGCCGATGTAATGGCCCATGCCGCCCGAGCGGCGGGACTCGAAGCCGACGCGCTGAAGGCCGCGCGCGACGGTGTCGCGCACGACGACCGCGGCGAGCTCCGTGACCGGCTGCAGGACGAGCGACACGTCCTTCACGCTGCGCGCGGGCAGGCTCACCACCTGCTGCTCCGGGCGCGCGCCGACGCGGCGCGCGAGCACCGTCCACGTGCCCGCTGGCAGCTCGCCGATGGAGAACGCACCGTTCGCGTCCGTGGTCGCTTCGGCGCCGGTCCCCTCGACGGTGACGCGCACGCCGGCGACCGGCCGGCGGTCCGGCCCCGCGACGCGCCCGCGGATCGTCGCGGAGCCGCGGAGACGCCGCGCGGGGGCGCCCGCCGAGTCGCCGGGGCCGGCGGCGACGAGCGCCGG
>JBJMNJ010000401.1:0-5332 GCA_045804325.1 Gemmatimonadaceae bacterium | reverse complement strand
TAGTGCGGGTCGAGCGGGATGCAGTGGCCGCCGATGCCGGGGCCGGGCGTGAACTTCATGAAGCCGAACGGCTTCGTCGCGGCGGCGTTGATCACCTCGAAGACGTCCACGCCGAGGCGGTCGCACATGATGGCGATCTCGTTCACCATCCCGATGTTCACGGCGCGGAAGGTGTTCTCGAGCAGCTTCACCATCTCGGCGGCCTCGGGGGAGGACACCGGCACCACCTTCTCGATGCTCGTCTCGTAGAGGGCCGTCGAGAGCTCGACGCACGCCGGCGTGATGCCCCCGATGACCTTCGGCGTGTTCTTCGTGTGGTACACCGGGTTGCCCGGGTCCACGCGCTCGGGGCTGAAGGCGAGGAACACGTCCTCGCCGACGGTGAGCCCCACCTCCTCCATGCGCGGCTGCATGATCTCGCGCGTGGTGCCGGGATACGTCGTGCTCTCGAGCACGACCAGCATGCCGGGGTGCGCGTTGCGCTTGATCGAGTCGGCGACCGCGATGACGTAGGACATGTCCGGGTCGCGCGTCTTGACCAGCGGCGTCGGCACGGCGATGGACACGCAGTCCACCGCCGCGAGCGCCGACTCGTCGGTGGTCGCGCCGAGCTTGCCCGCCTTCACCAGCTCGGCGACGTCGGCCGCCGGCACGTCCTGGATGTGCGACTCGCCCCGGTTGATCAGGTCCACCACGCGCTGGCTCACGTCGTACCCGACGACGCGGAAGCCCGCCCGGGCGAACTCCACCGCCAGGGGAAGCCCCACGTAGCCGAGCCCGACGACGCACACGACGGCCGACCGGTCGTGGATCCGGGAGAGGAGCTGCTGTTTCATCGAGGGCATCGGGACGGGAGTCGGACGGCCGCGGCTAGCGGCCGTAGAAGGACCGCACGGCGTCGACCACTTCGTCGCGCTGCGCCGTCGTGAGCTCCGGGAAGACCGGCAGCGAGATCGCCTCGCCCGCCGCGCGCTCGGCCTCCGGGCAGCTGCCGGCCTTGTAGTCGAGGTACGCGAAGCAGGGCTGGAGGTGCAGCGGGAGCGGGTAGTAGATCGCGCTCCCCACGCCCTTCGCCTTCAGGTGCGCCTGGAGGTCGTCCCGGCGCTGCGCCCGCAGCGTGTACTGGTTGTAGATGGACTCGTTCGCCGGGTCCACGTGCGGCGTCGTGACGTCGGGGAGGTCGGCGAACGCCGCGTCGTAGTGCGCGGCGTTCTTCCGGCGGGCGGCGCTCCACCCGGCGAGGTGCGGCAGCTTCGCGCTCAGCACCACGGCCTGGAGCGCGTCGAGCCGGCTGTTGTAGCCGACCTCGTCGTGGAAGTAGGTCTTGACGCTGCCGTGCGTGCGCAGACGGCGCAGACGCGCGGCGAGCGAGTCGTCCTGCGTGACGATCATCCCGCCGTCGCCGTACCCCCCCAGGTTCTTGGAGGGAAAGAAGCTGAAGGTCCCGATCGTCGCCGCCTCGCCCGCCATCGTCCACCGCCCGTCGATCCGCCGGCGCGCGCCGATCGACTGGGCCGCGTCCTCGATGATCGGCAGGCGCGGGAGCGCCGCGCGCAGCGACTCGATCGGCGCCATCTGGCCGAACAGGTCCACCGGGATGACTGCGCGGGTGCGCGGGGTGACGGCGGCGTCGGCCGCGCCGGTCGCGATGTTGAACGTCCGCGGCTCGATGTCCACGAACACCGGCGTGGCGCCGACGTTGTGAATCGTCCCCGCCGTGGCGAAGAACGTGAACGGCGTGGTGACGACCTCGTCGCCGCGGCCGATGTCCAGCGCCCGCATGGCGAGGAGAATCGCGTCCGTGCCGTTGGCACAGCCGATCGCGTGCTTCACGTGCGAGAGCTCGGCGACCTCGCGCTCGAGGCGCTCCACGGGCTCGCCGAGGATGAACGTCTGGTCGTCGACCACCTTCAGCATCGCGCGGACGACGTCGTCCTTGATCGTCGCGTGCTGTGCGCGGAGGTCCAGGAGGGGAACGGGCATGTGGCGCGGTGCGGGAGTGCGCCCCGCCGTGCGGCGGGGCATCCGGGAAAGTTCGTTCGCGGAAGAGCCTAAGTCAATGCGGCCATTAAAGTTTGGCGCGTAGCGGCAGCGACACCTCCCGCCCGCTGCGCGCGGCCTCGTAGATGCCGAGAATGAGCTCCAGGGACTTGCGCCCTTCGCGGCCGTCGGTGCCGGGGCTGGCCTCGCCGCGCAGCACCGCGAGCACGTTCCGGTAGTACGCCTCGTGGCCGTAGCCGTAGACACTGGGCGGGTTCGTCGCGGCCGTCTCCACGAGCTTGTCGTCGTCGTCGTAGTCCTGGAAGATCCAGGTCTCGACCTTGTTCACCGCCGTCCCGCCGATCTTCACCGACCCCCGCTCCCCGAGGATCGTGATGGACCCCTCGAGGTTGCGCGGGTAGGCGAGCATCGTGACCTCGATCGTGCCGAGCGCGCCCGAGCGGAACCGGAGCGCCGCGATGCCGGAGTCCTCGGTCTCGATGCGGCGCGCGAGGGTGGCCGTGAAGGCCACGACGCTCTCCACCGGACCGACCAGCCACTGGATCAGGTCCACGTAGTGCGACGCCTGGTTCATGAACGCGCCGCCGTCGAACTCCCAGGTGCCGCGCCAGCGCGCCTGGTCGTAGTACTCCTGCGGCCGGCTCCAGCGCACGGTGGTGTTCGCCATGTAGATCCGGCCGAAGCGCCCCTTCTCGACCGCCCGGCGCAGGAGCTGGACGGTGGCGTTCAGCCGGTTCTGCTTCACGACGAAGAGGTGCACGCCCGCCTCGTCGCACGCGTGCACGAGGTCGTCGGCGGACGAGAGCGTGATCGCCATCGGCTTCTCGGTGATCACGTGCTTCCCCGCCCGCGCGGCGAGGATCCCCTGCGCCGGGTGCAGCCCGGAGGGCGTGCAGATGGTCACGGCCTCGCACGGCGCCTCGGCGAGCATCTTCTCGTAGGACGTGAACCACGGGACGCCGAGCCGCTCGCCGGCCTCTCGGGCCCGGTCGGCCACGGCGTCACAGACGGCGCTCAGCACGATCCCCTCGACCAGCGCGAGCGCTTCGAAGTGGTTGCGGCTGATGCGGCCACAGCCCACGAGCGCGAGGCGCACGTCGCCCGTGAGCGGCGCCGGGGCGGTCACGTGGGCCCTCCGACGCGGCGCAGCGCCTCGCCGTCGCGCACGTACACGCTCCCGCAGACGGCGCACGTCCCCGCCCCTTCCCTCGGCAGGCGCTCGCCGCACTGGCACATCCAGCCGATGCGGCGCGCCGGGACGCCCGCCACGACCGCGTAGGCGGCGACGTCGCCCTTCACCACCGCGCCGGCACCGACGAAGCAGTACTCGCCGAGCGTGCTGCCGCAGACGACCGTGGCGTTGGCCCCGATGGAGGCGCCGCGGCGCACGAGCGTGCGCCGGTACTCGTGCTTCCGGGAGACGTGGCTCCGCGGGTTCGTCACGGTCGTGAAGACCATGGAGGGGCCGCAGAACACGTCGTCCTCGAGCTCGACGCCCTCGTAGACGGACACGTTGTTCTGGATCTTGACGTTGTCGCCGATGCGCACGCCGCCCATGACGACGACGTTCTGCCCGAGGCTGCACCGCTCGCCGATCACGGCGCCGGGCATCACGTGGCAGAAGTGCCAGACCTTGGTGCCGCGGCCGATCGCCGCGCCGTCGTCGACGTAGGCGGACTCGTGCACGAAGTGGTCGTCCGACATGTGGGGGGCGTGGGTGGGCGCGGCCGGCTCAGACCGCCGCGCGCTCGCGCAGCAGCTCGTGCCACTCCTGCAGGCTGCGCACGCCGGGGGCGCGCGAGCGCAGCGCGAGGATCGCGTCGCACGCCGCGCTCGCCGCCGACATCGTCGTGGTGTACGCGATGCGCCCCGCGATGGCGGCCTGCCGCAGCGTGTAGTCGTCGCGCTGGGCGTGCTTCCCCATGGGCGTGTTGACGAGCAGGGTCACCTCGCGGTTCACGACCAGGTCGTGGCAGTTCGGGCGCCCCTCGTGGACCTTGAAGACGCGCCCGCAGGGGATGCCGCGCCCGCGCAGGTAGCGCGCGGTGCCCTCGGTGGCGACGAGCGTGAAGCCCATCTCGTGGAAGCGCCGCGCGATGGGCACCACCGTGGGCTTGTCCGAGTCGTTCACCGTCACGAGGATCTTCCCCTCGCGCGGCAGGCCGTTGTCGGCCGCGAGCTGCGCCTTGGCGAACGCGATGCCGAACGAGTCCGCGATCCCCATCACCTCCCCCGTCGAGCGCATCTCCGGGCCGAGCACCGGGTCGAACTCGCGGAACTTGTTGAACGGGAAGACCGCCTCCTTCACGCTCACGAAGGGCGGCACGATCTCCTCCGTGAAGCCGATCTGCTCCAGCGACTCGCCCAGCATGCACCGCGCGGCCACCGAGGCGAGCGGGACGCCGATCGTCTTCGAGACGTACGGGATCGTGCGGCTCGCGCGCGGGTTCACCTCGAGCACGTACACCTCCCCGTGCTTGATGGCGTACTGCACGTTGATGAGCCCCACGACGCCGAGCGCCCGCGCGAGCGCGACCGTGTGCTCGCGCATGGTCTGCACGTCCGACTCGGAGATGAGGTACGGCGGGAGCACGCAGGCCGAGTCGCCCGAGTGGATGCCCGCGTCCTCGATGTGCTGCATCACGCCGCCGATCACCACGCGCGAGCCGTCCGACACCGCGTCCACGTCCGCCTCGAACGCGTCCTCGAGGAAGCTGTCGATGAGCACCGGGCGCTCCTCGCTGACGCGCACCGCGCGCTCGAAGTACTCCCGGAGCGACGGCTCGTCGTAGACGATCTGCATGGCGCGCCCGCCGAGGACGTACGAGGGCCGCACGAGCACCGGGTAGCCGATGCGCGTGGCGATCTCCACCGCCTCCGCGACGCTCGTCGCCGTGCCGGCGTCGGGCTGGCGGATGCCGAGCTTGCGCGCCACCGCCTCGAAGCGCCGCCGGTCCTCGGCGACGTCGATGGAGTCGGGGGACGTGCCGAGAATCTTCACGCCCGCCGCCTCGAGGCCGCGCGTGAGCTTGAGCGGCGTCTGCCCGCCGAGCTGCACGATGACGCCGAGCGGCTGCTCGCGGTCCACGATCTCGAGCACGTCCTCGAGCGTGAGCGGCTCGAAGTACAGCTTGTCGGAGATGTCGAAGTCGGTGGAGACGGTCTCGGGGTTCGAGTTGATCATGATCGTCTCGTACCCCTGCTCGCGCAGCGCGATGACCGCGCGCACGCAGCAGTAGTCGAACTCGACCCCCTGCCCGATCCGGTTCGGCCCCGATCCGAGGATGAGCACCTTCTTGCGCGCATCGGGACGCGTCTCGTCCTCGTCCTC
>JBJMNJ010000400.1:0-6627 GCA_045804325.1 Gemmatimonadaceae bacterium | reverse complement strand
GTCGTCGAGGGCGCCGCGCGGCTCGGCGTCGGCACGCTCACCATCTACGCGTTCTCCTCGGACAACTGGCGCCGCCCCACCGCCGAGGTGCAGGGGCTCATGCGCCTCTTCCGCCGCTACCTCGCGAGCGAGACCGCGCGCTGCGTCGCGAACGGCATCGCGCTGCGCATCATCGGCCGCCGCGACCGCCTCTCCGACGAGCTCCGCCGCGCGATCGACGCCGCCGAGCAGACCACCGCGCGCGGCGCGCGCATGCTCCTGCGCGTCGCGCTCGACTACTCGGCGCGCGACGCGCTCGTCGTCGCGGCGGAGCGTGCGCGGCGCGACGACCTCCCCGTCACGCGCGAGCGCCTCTCGGCGCTCGTCGGCGAGGCGACGCACGGCGGCGCCCCCGCGCCCGACGTCGACCTGCTGATCCGCACCGGCGGCGAGCAGCGCCTCAGCGACTTCCTGCTCTGGGAGTGCGCGTACGCCGAGCTCCTGTTCGTCTCCACCATGTGGCCCGACTTCGGGGCCCCCGACCTCGAGCGCGCCCTGGCGGAGTTCCGCTCGCGGCAGCGCCGCTTCGGCGGCGTGCCGGCGGCCGACGCCGCGGCGCTCGGCGAGGCCGTGGGCTAGCACCGCACCCGCACGAGGAATCGTCACCATGACCACGATGCTGCACGCCGACGACACCGCGCTCCACCAGCGCCCCACCGCGCTCGCGGAACGCAACCGCCTCGCGCTCGCGACCCTCGCCGCCGCCGCGCTGCTCGGCGTCGCGGGCGACGTGCTCGTGCGCGGCTTCGAGCCGGGCGCCGGCTGGGCCGTGGCGCTCACGCTGCTCCTGTTCGCGCTCGGCGGCCTCGCGCGCATGCGCGGCGGCCTCTCGCCCGAGCAGAGCCTGATGCTCGTCCCCATCGTCTTCCTCGCGGAGTCCTTCGCGTGGCGGGACGCCGAGGCGCTGCACGTGCTCAACCTCCTCGCGCTGCTGATCTCGCTCGCCGCGCTCTCGATGAGCCTCGCGTCCGACGGCGCGTGGTCCGCGGCGACGGCCGGCTTCCGCGGCCTCGTGCTCTCCTGCCTGCACGCGGCCGGCACGGCGCTCGCGGGCGCCGGCCTGCTCGCCTTCTCCGACGTGGACCTCCACGCGATCGGCGTGGGCGGGCGGGCGAAGCGCGCCGGGGCCGTGGGCCGGGGCGTGCTGCTCACGCTGCCGCTCGTGCTGATCTTCGGCGGGCTCCTCATGTCGGCCGACCCGGTGTTCGCGCGCCTCGTCGGCGACGTCGTGAGCTTCGACCTCACCAGCGCCTTCTGGCATCTCTTCACCGTCGGCGTGCTGGCGTGGCTCGCGGGCGGGTACCTGCGCGGCGCGCTGCTCGGCGCCCCGCTCGTGCGCGGCGGCCCGGCGCTCTCCGTCTCGCTCGGCGGCGTCGAGGTGGGAATGATGCTCGGCGCCCTGAACGCGCTGTTCCTCACCTTTCTCGTGATCCAGGCGCGCTACCTGTTCGGCGGCGCGGAGCACCTCCTCGCGATCGCCGGGCTCACCGCGGCCGAGTACGCGCGCAGCGGGTTCTTCGAGCTCATGTTCGTCGCCGCGCTCGCGCTGCCCGTGCTGCTCGTCAGCCACGAGCTCCTGCGCAAGGACGCGCGCACCCTTCGCGCCTACCGCTGGCTCGCGGGCGCGCTGGCGGTCCAGGTGGGCGCGATGCTCTTCTCGGCCGGTGCGCGCATGCGCCTCTACGTGAGCGGCTTCGGCCTCACGGAGGACCGCCTCTACGCCTCCGCGGTCATGGTGTGGCTCGCGACGGTGTTCGCGGCCTTCTTCCTCACGGTGCTCCGCGGGCGCGCCGAGCGCCTCGGCGGCGTGGCGCTCGTGACGGGGTGGCTCACGCTCGGCGCGCTCAACGCCGCGAACCCGGACGTGCTGATCGCGCGGGTCAACATCGCGCGCATGGAGCAGGGAAGGAACGTGGACGGCGACCACCTCGGCAGCCTGGGCGCCGGCGCCGTGCCGCTCGCGCTGGCGGCGCTGCCGCGGCTGTCGGCGCACGACCAGTGCATGCTCGCCCACCGCCTCGTGCGCCGCTGGGGCGGCGTCGAGACGAAGGGGTGGCGCGGGTGGAACAAGGCGCGATCGGAGGCGCGCGCGCTCGTGCAGGCGCGGCGCGGGGAGCTCGAGCGCATCGATCGCGTCGGCCAGGGCTCCTCGTGCCCGAGTGCCCCGAGTCCTGCCGGGACCGCAGGTGTCCGCGGCATCACGGCCCCGGCCGTGGTCGGCGCGGCGTCGGGTGCGTGGTGGGAGACCGACCCGATGCGCGTCTCGTCCGGGCTCCGCGTGCAGGCCCCGGCGGCGACATCCGCGCCGGCGACGAGTCAGGCGGACTCGCTCGCTGCGCTCGCGGTGGTGAGCGAGTGGTTCGACGCCGTGTCGTTCTCGAGCGGCGAGCCGCCCGACTGGCGGCGCCTGCATGGGCTCTTCCTGGACGGCGAGGGCGCGATGCTGCCTCCGCGCTCCGAGCTGCCGGTGCCCGGGGAGGCGCCGCACGGCATGCTCCGCACGCCGCTCAGGCCCGCCGTCCACCTCGCCGGCGATGCCGCGATGGCGACGGCGGAGTACGAGCTCCGCCACGCGCGCGGCGAGCCTCCCGCCGCGCTGGGGGAGGCGAGCTTTCTTCTCAGGCGGACCGCGACCGGCCAGTGGCGCCTGTCGAGGGTCCAGTGGACCTCGTCCGCGATGCCGTCACCGCTCCCTTCCGCACCCTGAACGGCCGCGCCCGCTCTTGTCCCGCGGGCGCCAAAACAAAAGATTCCTCGACGAGCTTCCCCACCCGAGCGTCGAGGACGAATGACCCGACTGAACGCCGCCCTGTCCGCGCTGCCCCTCGTGGGCCGCGCGGGGGAGCTGGCGATGCTGACGTCCGCCATGGACGTGGCCGAGGGAGGGCGGGGCGGCACCGTGATCCTCGCGGGCGAGGGCGGGGTGGGAAAGACGCGGCTCGTGCGCGCCGCGTTCGACGCGGCCACGCGGCGCGGGTGGACGGGGGCGATGGGCCGCGCATACCCCGTGGAGACCGGGGTGCCGTACGCCGTGTTCTCCGACGCGCTCGTGCCCGTGCTGCGCAAGCTGGACGGCGCGCAGCTCCAGGTCCTCTCGCGCGGCGGCGGCGCGGAGCTCGCGCAGCTGTTCCCCGCGATGGCGCCCGACGGCGCACCGCCGGACCGCATGCGCGGCGACCCGAGCGAGACCAAGTCGCGCCTCCTCTGGACCTTCGCCCAGTTCCTCGGCCGGTGGGCCGCGAAGCGCCCCCTGCTCCTCGCGCTCGAGAACCTGCAGTGGGCCGACGCCTCCTCGCTCGAGCTGCTGCACTTCCTCGCGCGGCAGATCGGCGGCGAGCGGATCCTGCTCCTCTGCACGTACAACGAGGCGGAGCGCGAGCAGAACCCCACGCTGCGCACCACCGAGCAGTCGCTCCTGTCGCTCGGCGTGGCGCGCGTGCAGCGCGTGGAGCCGCTCTCGCGCGACGCGACCGACGAGCTGGTGCGGCAGGCGTTCAACGTGGACCGCTCGGTGACGCGCGAGTTCTCGGCGCTCCTCTGGGGCTGGACGCGCGGCAACCCCTTCTTCGTCGAGGAGACGCTCAAGGCGCTCGTCGAAGGGGGCAAGCTCCAGGAGCGCGACGGGCGCTGGCTCGGCTGGGAGCTCGAGGACATCCAGCTCCCGCGCACCGTGCGCGACGCGGTCGTCGCGCGCATGGACCGCCTCGGCGCCGACGCGCGCGCCGTCGCCAACCTCGCCGCCGTCGTCGGCACGCGCGCGAGCTACGACGCGCTCCGCTCGGTGAGCGGGATGGAGGAGGCCGACCTGCTGCGCGCCCTCGACGAGCTGCGCGCTCAGCGCGTCCTCGTGGAGAGCGCCGACGCCGCGGCGGGCGCGCTGCCGGCCGGGCGCGTGGCGTACGACTTCAACCACCCCATCCTCCAGCAGACGCTCTACGGGGAGCTGGGTCGCGCGCGCGCGCGCCTCCTGCACGCGACCGTCGCCGAGGCGCTCGAGCGGCATTACGGCCCGCGCGCCCTCGAGCACGCCGACGAGCTGGCCTTCCACTTCGCGCGGGCGGACGCCACCGCGCTCGCCGGCAAGGCCGTGAAGTACCTCGCCGCCGCCGGCCGCGACGCGCTCGCCAAGCACGCGAACCGCGAGGCCGCCAGCTACCTCGGCGCCGCGCTCGAGATCGTCGAGCGCTCGCCCGAGGGCGCGGCGTATCCGGAGCCGAGCCGGCTGGTCGAGGACCTCGCGCGGGCGAGGCAGCGCGTCGGCGAGTACGAGCAGGCGAACGCCCTGCTGGAGCGCGTCCGGGCCGAGGCGGCGGAGCAGGGGGACCTCGGCCGACTCGCGGCCGTCGAGCGCCGCATGGGGCTCGCGAGCTACTGGACGGGCCGCTTCGACGAGGCGCTCGCGCACTACGAGGCCGGGATCGCCGCCGCGCGCGAGGCAGGGGACGACGAGATGCTGGCCCGCCTTCTCCTCGCCCGCGGCACCTGCCTCCAGGAGGTCGGGCGCGTCGCCGACGCGAAGCGGGAGGTCGGCGACGCGCTCGACATCGCGACCCGGCTGCGCGACCCGTCGCTCCTCGCGCGCGCGCACCGCGGGCTCATGCTCCTCTACTGCTGGACGGGCCCGCCCGGGCCCGCGCGCGAGCACGGCGCGCTCGCCATCCAGCTCGCCGAGGAGAGCGGCCAGCGCGCCGTCGGCTGGCAGGCGCACTGGGCGATGGCCATGCTGGGCGGCCTCACGGGCGAGAGCGCGGAGATCGCGCACCACCTCACGGAGAGCGACCGCCTCGCGGACGAGCTGCGCGCGCCGCTGCGGAAGCTGTGGACGGCCGAGGTGCGCATCGAGTACCTGAGCTCCATCGGCGAGTGGGAGGCGGCCGTCGCGCTCGGCGAGCGGACCATCGCGATGGCGCGGGCGCTCGGGCAGCGCACGCTCCTGCCGCGCGTCCTCGTGTGGACCGGCAACGTCCACCTCGGGCGCGGCGACACCGAGCGCGCGAAGCGCTACTTCGACGAGGCGTGGACGCTCTCCGGTGCGGGGCGCGAAGCGGGGACCTCCGCGCGCCCGCTCGACGTGCACTCGGTCGTGCCGGCGCACGCCGGCATGGCGGCGTACCACCTCGCGATGAAGGACTACCGCCGCGCGATCCGCATCGGCGAGCAGGGCCTCGCGCTCGCCGACCGCAGCGGCTACGTGGCGTGGGCCATCCACCGCCTGCTGCCGGTGCTCGGCGAGGCGGCGCTGTGGCTCGCCGACTTCGACCGCGCGCGGCGCTACGGCGCGCGGCTGCGCGTCGACTCGGCGAAGCTCGAGCACAAGCTCGGACTCGCCTGGGCCGACGCGTGCGACGCGCTGGTGCAGATGCTCGGCGGCGACAAGCAGCACGCGATCGACATGCTGCGGCGGGCCGCCGACGAGCTGGACGCGATCCCCTTCGTGGCGGACGGCGCGCGCGTGCGGCGCCAGCTCGCGCTGGCGCTGGCCGAGACGGGGGACCGCGAGGGCGCCACGCGCGAGCTGCGCCGCGTGCACGACGTCTTCGCGCGCCTCGGCGCCGAGCGCGAGCTCTCCGCGACGCGCGACCAGCTCCGCGAGCTCGGCGCCCGCCCGCCGGCGCGCACGGTGGCGAGCGGCGCGGCGGGGCTCACGGGGCGCGAGCTGGAGATCGTGCGCCTGGTCGCCGCGCGCAGGTCGAACAAGGAGATCGGCACCGCGCTCGGCATCTCCCCCCGCACCGTGAGCACGCACCTCTCCAACATCTTCGCGAAGCTGGAGGTCGGCTCCCGCGGCGAGCTGACGGACTTCGTGCGCGAGAACGGGCTGCCGGAGGTGTCGGAGGTCGGCTAGGGCCCGGCGTCCGCCTCGGTGACGATCGCCAGGACGTAGCCCGGCCAGGGGCGCCACACCGTCGCGCGCACCGGCACCAGCTGGCCGAACAGCCGGCACTCGCCCACCGCGCCCTGCACGTCGAAGACGAGCTCCAGGGAATCGAACACCATCGTGCGGTCGCAGGCGAGCGCCTTCCACGCCGCTTCCTTCAGCGCCCAGAGCTCGGCGACGCCGTAGCGGTCGAGTGCGCCGCGCTCGCCCGCCGTCAGCAGGTACTCGGCATGCTCGTCGCGCACGGCGTCGGCGCACTCGAGGTGCACGCCCACCCGGTGCGGGCCGCGCACGGCCACCGCGGCGCCGTGCCCGCGCCGGCGGGCGACGACGACGGACACATCGGAGGGCCACACGGTGCCGTCGTCCTCCGCCACGACGGCGGTGGCGCCGTCGTTCCAGCGCGCGCGGATCTGGATTCGCTCGAGGCGCGACTCCCCCGTCGCCTGTGAGACCGCCCGCTTCGCGGCCGCGATCCCCGCCAGCCAGTCCTGGCGGCACGCGGGCGGGTCGATCCGGTCGAGGGCCAGGCGCTCGACGGGGGTGAGGGAGTCGGTCAGCCCGGGCTCGGCCGCGGCCAGCCCGAGGTGGTACGTGACGGCGGTCTCGAACGTCGCGGACACGGCGGCTCCCTGGCTCCTCGTCGCGGTGGTGGCGCTGGACGGAGGCAAGGTGCGCCGGCGGGGCCGGCGGGGACATGCGGCGGATGA
>JBJMNJ010000399.1:0-2806 GCA_045804325.1 Gemmatimonadaceae bacterium | reverse complement strand
CGGTCGTCATCACCCGCCTCGTGACGGCGTTGCGCGCGAGCGAGGACCGCTGGCGGAACGTCTTCGAGAACAACCCGACCATGTACTTCATGGTCGACGCCGGGGGCACCGTCCTCTCCGTGAACCTCTTCGGCGCGTCGCAGCTCGGCTACGAGGTCGACGAGCTGGTCGGCCGGCCCGTGCTGGACGTCTTCCTCGAGGAGGACAAGGCGGCCGCCCGCGACCACGTGGCGCGGTGCCTCGCGCACCCGGGCCAGTCCCTGAGCTGGGAGCTGCGCAAGGTCCGCAAGGACGGCTCGATGCTCTGGGGGCGCGAGACGGCGCGCGCGGTCCAGCGCGGCGGCGAGGGCGCCGTCGTCCTCGTCGCGTGCGAGGACGTCACGAGCGAGAAGGCGACGCGGGAGCAGCTCCGCCGGAGCGAGGCCCGCCTGCGCGGCCAGGCGAACCTGCTCGACCTCACGCACGACGCGATCTTCGTCCGCGACCTGAACAGCGTCATCGTCTACTGGAATCGCGGCGCCGAGGAGTTCTACGGCTGGCGGAAGGACGAGGCGCTCGGGCGCGTCACGCACGAGCTGCTGCGAACGGAGTTCCCGGAGCCGATCGAGCAGATCATGGCCACACTGCTCCGCACGGGCCGCTGGGACGGTGAGCTGGCGCACACGAGGCGCGACGGCACGCGCATCGTGGTGGCGAGCCGCTGGTCGCTCCAGCCTGACGAGGCGGGAAACCCGGCCCGCGTCCTGGAGACCAACAACAACATCACGGAGCGAGAGCGCGCCGCGGAAGCGCTGCGGCGAAGCGAAGCATACCTGGCGGAGGCGCAGCGGCTGACGCACACGGGCAGCTTCGCCCTCGATCCCGCCACCCGGCTGCACACCTTCATGTCGGAGGAGCTGTTCCGGATCTGCGGGTTGGATCCCCGGGCCGGGATCTCCTCGCCCCAGGCGCTCACGCAGTTCGTCCACCCCGACGACCGCGACCCCCTCGTCGAGCTCATGCGGAAGGCGATTCGCGAGGGAGAGGTCATCGAGGCCGAGTATCGGCTGCTTGAGCCCGACGGCGCGCTGAAGCACCTGCAGCTCATCGCGCATCCGGTGCTCGACGCTGCCGGGGCGCTCGCCGAATACGTCGGCACCGTGGTCGACGTGACGGAGCGCAAGCGCGCGGAGGAGGAGCGGCGGCTCGTGCTGCGCGACCTCCGCGAGAGCGCGCGGCGCTACCGGAACATCTTCCAGACGGCGGCCGTCTCGATCTGGGAGGAGGACTTCTCCGCCGTCAGGGCGTCGCTCGACGAGCTCCGCGCGGGCGGCGTGCGGGACTTCCAGCGCTACTTCGCCGAGCATCCCGAGTTCGTCGTGGCGACGGTGCCGAAAGTGCGCGTGATCGACGTCAACGACGCGACGCTCCGGCTTTTCGGTGCGGCGAGCAGGGACGAGCTCCTCGTCTCGCTCGGCACGGTGTTCACGCCGGAGACCCTGGCCGTCTTCGCCGGCGAGCTGCTCGCCCTCGCCGAGGGGCGCACGTCGTTCGCCGCCGAGACGGTCCTCCAGACGGTGCGCGGCGAGCGGCTCGACGTCCTGTTCACCTTGGCGTTCCCACCCGAGCCCGCGAGCCTCGACAGCGTGCTCGTGAGCATCATGGACGTCACGGCCCGCAAGCGCGCGGAGGAGGCGCTGCGGGAGGCGCAGGTGGAGCTCTCCCGCGCCAGCACCCTCACGACGATGGGGCAGCTCGCCGGGTCGATCGCGCACGAACTCCGGCAGCCGCTCGCCGCCATGGCGATGGACGGCAGCGCCACGCTGCGCTGGCTGAATCGGGAGGTCCCGGACCTCGGCGAGGCGCGCGAGGCGGCCGCCCGCGTCGTCAAGGCGGCGCACCGCGCCGACGACGTGATCCGGGGGCTCCGGGCGCTCGTGGGCATGGCGGAGCCGCGGCACGAGCCGTTCGACGTCAACGACGCGGTCCACGAGGTGCTCGCGCTGGTGCGCGGCGAGCTGCGGCGGACCGAGGTGTCGGTCCACCCGGACCTCGACCAGACCCTCCCGCCGGCGCTCGGCGACCGGGTGCAGGTCCAGCAGGTGGTGCTGAACCTCGTCATGAACGCGATCGAGGCGATGGCCCCGGTCGAGGACCGCGTCCGCGCGCTCGTGATCCGCACCGGCTTCTCCGAGCGGGGGGAGGCGGCGGTCACCGTCGCGGACACGGGGCCGGGGCTCGATCCGGCGACCGAGGCGCGGATCTTCGACGCCTTCTTCACGACGAAGCCGAACGGCCTGGGCATGGGACTGTCGATCTGCCGCTCGATCGTCGAGGCGCACGGCGGGCGGCTCTCGGCGGCGCCCCACGCGCCGCGCGGCAGCGCCTTCCGCTTCACCGTGCCCACGGTCGCGACGGCGAAGAGCACGTCGCCGCCGACGGGGATCCCGCAGGCCGCGGGCGATCACGCGGCGCAGGGTTTGACGACGACCTGACGTCGACGCCCGCCCCGCGCCGCGCTACCAGACGCCGCCGAGGCTGAGCGAGAGGCCGGAGATCTGCTCGCGGCGCCGGCCGAGCGTGGGGTCGGCCGCGAACGCGTAGCGCTCGACGTCGTACCTCAGCCCCGCCACGAGGCGGCCGCGCGTCATCCGCAGCCCCACCGCGCTCGCGACGCCCATGTCGGGCGCGGCGACGCCGCTCGCCGCCACGTGCGGGAGCAGCGTCACGCCGACGACGCTCTGCAGCGCCCCGTCGGCGAACGCGAGCCGGAGCTCCGCCCCGGCGCCGAGCGTGGTCCACCGCTGTAGCGCGGGCGCGAGGTCGT
>JBJMNJ010000398.1:0-7174 GCA_045804325.1 Gemmatimonadaceae bacterium | reverse complement strand
GCGGCAAGGCGCTCAAGTTCTATGCGTCACTCCGCCTCGACATCCGCCGCATCGGCCCGGTGAAGGACAAGGAGGACGTGGTGGGCTCGCACGTCCGCGTGAAGGTCGTCAAGAACAAGGTCGCCGCGCCGTTCAAGCAGGCCGAGTTCGACATCATGTACGCGGAGGGCATCAGCCACGCGTCGCTCGTGCTCGACATCGCTGCCGAGGCGGGGATCATCGAGAAGTCCGGCGCCTGGTACGCGTACAAGGGCCAGAAGATCGGCCAGGGCCGCGAGAACGCGAAGATGTTCCTCAAGGACAACGCGGCGCTCATGGCCGACGTCGAGGAGCAGGTGAAGGCCATCCTCGGCATCACGGCCGAGGGGGGCGAGGGCGAGTCCGAGGAGTAACGCCCTCACCGCAGCTCGGTCCGATGGGCCGAGGGGAGGTCTCCGAGGTGCCGGGTCCCGGAAAGCCCGCGCTGCTCGGAGGTCCGCCCCTCGGCCCGTCGGCTTTTCAGCCCTCGGTCCGCGGTCTTCGGCCGTCGGCCCGCTCACGCTCGGGCGAGGTCCGACGGCCGAAGGCCCCGATGGAGCTCGATATGGCAACTATCACTGGCATTTCCGAGAGTCCCCGCAAGGAAGGCCGCTACGTCCTGCTCGTGGACGGCAAGCCGCACGCGACCGTGTCGCTCGAGATCATCGAGCGCCTCAAGCTCGCCGTCGGCCGGACGCTCGACGGGGCGGCGGGTGAGGTCGTCGAGCGCGAGGCGGCCGCGCTGCGGACGTACGACCGGGCGCTGAACGTGCTCGCGTTCCGCGCGCGCTCGTCGGCCGAGCTGCGGCGCACGCTCGTCCGGAAGGGGGAGGCGGCCGCGGACGTGGACGCGGCGATCGCGAAGCTCCTCGCCGCCGGGCTGCTCGACGACGCGCAGTTCGCGCGGCAGTTCGCGCAGTCGAAGGCCGTCGGGCAGGGGCTCTCGCGGCGGCGCCTCCAGCAGGAGCTCTTCCGGAAGGGTGTGGCGCGCGAGGTCGCCGACGACGCCATCGAGGAGACGATGGCCGACGAGGCGGTGGACGAGGGCGAGATGATCGAGCGCGCGGCGCGGAAGAAGCTCCGCACGCTGGCGAAGCTCGACGGCCAGACCCGCCGGCGCCGGCTGTTCTCCTACCTGGCGCGGCGCGGCTACGAGACGGACGACATCCGGCGGGTCATGGACGCGCTCGCGCGCGGCGGCGACGAGGGCGGCGGCGACGAGGGTGCCGACGACTCGGGCGAGGACTGACTACCGAGGCCGCCTGCCGTACGCCGGCGCGCGACCATCGGCGAGGTCGCGCAGAGCGGACTGAGATTGCGCGCGCGGCGCCGCTGCGTGCCAGGCGGCGGGCCCGGCCCGCCGGTCGCCGAGAGGCGTCGACGGGAGGCGGAGGGCGGGCGCGAGTGTCTTGAGGCCTACAGGGAATGTTTCCCGTATCGGGAAACATTCCCTCGGTTCCACGTTCAATGCCCCGCGTCAACCGACGTTCCCGCAATCGATTCCGGACGTCACCTCACACCGCGTCGAGGATTGACGGCGTCTCTTCGGGCGGGTAGTCTTGCGTCGTGGTCGGCGCGCTACGGCGCGCGGGAGGCTTCGCCATGCTGCACGACGGGGTCGGTTGGGAGGGCGCGGCGGCGCCGGTCGGGCGGGCGCGACGCGAGCGCAACGGGCGCAACGCCGTGGAGCGGAAGGCCGTCTTCCGCGTCCAGATGGACGTCGCCTCCATGCCCGCCTCGCTCGTCGTGCAGCTCGCGCTCTGGCCCGACGACGTCGCGCACTGGGCCCGCGCCGCCGGCGAGGACGAGTCGCTCGTCTACAACATGCTCGCACGGCGGAAGCCGTACTGGCGGGCCCGCGAGGCGCTCGCCCGCCGCCTCCAGGTGAGCGTCGCGGTGCTCTCGCACCTCATCGAGTCCGAGCGTCCGCTGCCCACCGCGCGCCGCCCGCTCGGTGCCGACGGGCTCCCCTCCGCCGGCCCCTTCGCCGACCTCCCGAGCATCGACTGGGGCGCGCCGCCCTTCCCGCTCTTTCGCGACGGGACGAACCCCGTGGAGCGCCAGGCGGTGCGGCGCGTCGAGCAGGAGGTGGCGTCCATGCCCGCCTCGGCCGTCGTCGGGCTCGCGCTCGTGCCGGACACGCTCGCCAGCTGGGCGCGCGAGCAGCGCGTGAGCCAGTCCCTGGTGACCGGCACGCTCGCGGGCTCGCCGAGCGATCCCGTGAGGACCCAGCTCGCGCGGCGACTCGGCGTGGGGCGCGACGACCTCGAGGAGCTGATCGCCGGCATCCGGCGGACGCCCGCCGCCGTCGTCCCGCCCATGCCGCCCGCGCCCCGCGCCGCCGACGCGCCGCCGCCGCCGCCCGGCCCCTCCGAGATCGGCCCCGAAGGGCAGCTGTCGCTCGGGTTCTGACAAGCGAGAACGGAGAGAGCAGAAAGGAGGAGCATCCCGCCAGGGTGTTGCTCCTTTCTCCTTTCTCCTTTCTCCTTTCTCGCCTCTGGCTCCCGGCCCCGCGGCGGCAGCCGTATATTGCGGCCCTATGCGCGCTTCCGAGATCCGCTCCCGCTTCCTCGCGTACTTCGAGCGGCACGGCCATGCCGTCCGTCCGAGCTCGTCGCTGGTGCCGGAGGACGACCCGACGCTCCTCTTCGTGAACGCCGGGATGGTGCCGTTCAAGAAGGTCTTCCTCGGGCTCGAGGAGCCGGCCTTCGGGCGGCGCGCCTCCACCGCGCAGAAGTGCGTCCGCGCGGGCGGGAAGCACAACGACCTGGAGCAGGTCGGCCACACCGCGCGCCACCTCACGTTCTTCGAGATGCTCGGGAACTTCTCCTTCGGCGACTACTTCAAGCGCGACGCCATCCGCTTCGCCTGGGAGTTCGTCACGAAGGAGGTGGGGCTCAAGCCGGAGTGGCTCCGCGTGAGCGTCTTCCACGAGGACGACGAGGCCCGCGCGCTCTGGCGCGAGATTGCCGGCCTCCCGGACACGCGGATCTACAGCCTCGGGGCGAAGGACAACTTCTGGCAGTTGGCCGACACCGGCCCCTGCGGCCCGTGCTCCGAGATCTTCATCGACCTCTCGAAGTGCGTCGGCTGGCGCCCGGGACCCGACGACCGCGGCGAGTGGACGGAGCTCGACCGCCCGGAGTTCTCGACCGAGGCGTTCGTCGAGGGCACGGAGCGCGGGCGCTTCCTCGAGTTCTGGAACCTCGTGTTCATGCAGTTCGACCGGCAGCCGGACGGCACTCTCGTGCCGCTCCCCAAGCCGTCGGTCGACACGGGCGCCGGGCTCGAGCGCGTGACCTCGTTCATGCAGGGGCGCACGAACGTGTTCCACATCGACGTGTTCGAGCCCATGGTGCGCGCCGTCGAGAACGTCACCGGGTGGAAGTACACGGGATACGACAGCCTCGAGCCGCAGGAGCAGCAGTTCCGTCCCGGTTCCGGCGCCCAATCTCGCTCGGCGGCGGCGCGCGGGGACCGGCTCCTGGTCGATCCCGCGGCGTTCCACGTGCTCGCCGATCACGCCCGGACCGTGGCCTTTCTCATCGCCGACGGGGTCAATCCGTCGAACGAGGGTCGCGGCTACGTGTTGAGGCGCATCCTGCGCCGCGCGGTTCGCTATGCGTACCTGCTCGGGCGGATCGAGCCGACGCTCGTCGAGGTCGTCGAGGCCGTCGTTCGATCGATGGGGGACGCGTACCCCGAGCTGCGCACGCGCGAGAAGCTGATTCTCACCACGGTACGTGAGGAGGAGAAGCGCTTTCTCGCGACCATCGAGGCGGGCATGGCGCGCTTCGACGAGATCGCCCCGGCGCACACGACGCAGGGCGGCGACGACGTGCGCGGGACCGTCAGCGGCGAGGACGCGTTCCGCCTGTACGACACCTTCGGCTTCCCGATCGACCTCACGGAGCTGATGGCACGCGAGCGCGGCTACACCGTGGACATCGCCGGCTTCGAGGCGGCGCTCGACGCGCAGCGCCGCCAGAGTCAGGAGGAGCGCAAGTCGCGCAAGCTCGGCGTCGCGGCCGACGCGCTCGCCGACCTCGCGCAGTGGGAGCGCGCCGGCGCGCCCGGCCAGGCCGACGGCGACGACGGCGGGACGCGCTTCGTCGGCTACGACACCGTCGAGATCGAGACCCAGGTGACGGCGGTGCGTCGCCTCGAGGGCAACCGCGTGGCCATCATGCTCCGCGAGACGCCGTTCTACGCCGAGTCCGGCGGCCAGGTGTCCGACCGCGGCGAGATCGTCGGCGACGGCTGGCGCGTGGACGTGGACGACGTCCGCAAGATCGAGGGGCGGATCGCGGCCGTGGGCGAGCTCTCGGGCGAGCTGCGCTTCGGCCCGGCCGTCGCGCGCGTGCCGGGGGAGCCGCGCAAGGACACCGAACGGAACCACACCGCGACGCACCTCCTGCACGCGGCGCTGCGCCACACGCTCGGCGAGCACGTGCACCAGGCGGGCTCGCTCGTCGCGCCCGACCGCCTGCGCTTCGACTTCACGCACCACGGCCCCGTCGGCGCCGAGAACCTCGAGCGGATCGAGGAGCAGGTCAACCGCGAGATCTTCCGCGCCACCCCCGTCCACACGGAGCAGAAGGCGTACAAGGACGCCCTCGCGCAGGGCGCCATGGCGCTCTTCGGCGAGAAGTACGGCGACGTCGTGCGGGTCGTCTCCGTGCCCGGCTACTCGACGGAGCTCTGCGGCGGCACCCACGTGCGCAACACCGCGGAGATCGGGCTCTTCACGATCGTGCAGGAGACCGGCGTGGCGGCGGGCGTGCGGCGCATCGAGGCCCTCACCGGCCCCGGGGCGTACCGGCACCTGCGCGAGCAGCAGCGCACGCTCCAGCGGCTCGCGGAGCAGCTGCGCGCGCCGGCCGACCAGGTGTCGAGGCGCGTGCAGACGCTCGTCGAGGAGCGCCGCCAGCTCGAGCGGCGCCTCGAGGAGGCGCGGCGCGGCGGGGGCGGGCCGCTCCAGTCGCTCGTGTCGCGCGCGACCGACGTGGGCGGCGTGAAGGTCGTCGCCGCGCAGGTGCCCGCCGCCGACGTCAAGGAGCTGCAGGCGATGGGCGATGCCCTGCGCGAGCAGCTCGGCAGCGGCGTCGGCGTGCTCGCCGCGTCGTTTCCCGACGGAAAGAACAGCCTCCTCGTCGTCGTGACCGACGACCTGCGCGAGCGCGGCGTGCGCGCCGATGCGCTCATCAAGGACGTCGCGGCGGCGGCCGGCGGGCGCGGGGGCGGCAAGCCCCACATGGCGCAGGCGGGCGTGCCGGATGCGGCGCGCATCCCCGGCGCGCTCGAGCGCGTTCCGGCGCTCGTTGCCCCCGCCCTGGGCGTCGGCGCACGATGATCGACCTGCACACCCACCTGCTTCCCGGTGTGGACGACGGATCGCCGAGCATCGAGAAGTCGCTTCCGGTGCCGCCACTGCCGCGTCGGGCGCGAGGGCTCCTCGGCCGACTTCGCAGCCTGGTCGTCGGACCGCGCCGCGGCGGTGCCGCATGACGGTGCGCGAGTGGCTGGACGCCCGCCTGGGCGTGGTGCCCGAGCCGCTCGCCGCCCGGCTGCGCGAGCTCCTCGCGGCCGACGCCTCGCGTGACGCCGGCGAGCTGCCCGACCGCGCGGTCGCCGCGGCCGAGCGTGCGGTGGCGCTCCTGCTCCGTGAGGGGGGGACGACCCGGGAGGGCGCGCTCGACCTCCTCGCGGCGGACGCGCTCGTGACGAGCGCGTTCGAGGCGGCAGCGGCGGAGCCCGAGCGTCTCCCCGCGCGGGCGCGGGCCGCGCTGCAGCGGCTCTCCCGCGTGGCAGGGGAGCACGGAGCCCTCGGAGCCACCACTTGACCGGACTCGCGTCACGCCGCGCAGCCGCGGCCTCGGCAGCCTCCGGCGGCCTTCCCACCGTCGGGGGCCTCGCCATTCTCGTCGATCCCGGGCGCACGACGCCGGCAGAGGCCGAGGTGCTCGCCCGGAGCGCCGCGGACGAGGGGGCCGCGCTGCTCCTCCTCGGCAACAGCTTCGGCGAGAACGACGGCTGCGCCGAGTGCGCGCGCGCGCTGCGGCGCGGGGCCGCCGGCGCGATCTCGGTGGTCCAGTTCCCGTCCACCGCGGCGCAGCTCGTCGCGGAGGTGGACGCGGTGCTGCTCCTGTCGCTCGTCTCGGGGCGCAACCCGCAGTACCTCATCGAGGAGCACGTCCGCGCCGTCCCGTTCTTCCGGCGCCACCCCGAGGTGCTCGCGATCAGCACGGCGTACTGCCTCGTGGACGGCGGGCACGTGACGTCCGTCGAGGCGGTGAGCCAGACGCGCCCGCTGCCGGCCGACAAGCCGGAGCTCGTGGCCGCGCACGTGTGCGCCGCGATGATGATCGGCATGCGCGCCGTCTACCTCGACGCGGGGAGCGGCGCGCGCCGCGCCGTGGCGCCGGAGCTCGTGCGCGCCGCGCGCGCGTGCACGACGGGCCCGATGCTCGTCGGCGGCGACGTGCGCGACGCCGACGGCGTGCGCGCGGCGGCGGCGGCCGGCGCGGACTTCGTCGTCGTCGGGACGCACTTCGAGCGCGAAGGCGCTCGCGGCGTGCGCGAGCTCGCGCGGGCCGCGAGGCCGTGACGGACCGCGCCGACCCGGCCCGCGCCCGAGCGACGGCCGGCCACGACGACGCCCCAATGCCCAGCGCGCGCGACCACATCGTCGCCGGCCTCCGCGCGATGGCGGAGACGGCGCTCCGCACTGCGGAGCGCATCGCCCCCGACCTCGAGCGCGCTGCGGAGATGGTGCGCGACACGGTGCGGCGGAACGGCACTCTCATCTTCTGCGGGAACGGCGGCAGCGCGGCGGACGCGCAGCATCTTGCCACCGAGTATGTGGTGCGATACGGCCAGAACCGCCGCGCGCTCGCCGCCGTGGCACTCACGACCGACACATCGCTCCTGACGGCCGCGGGCAATGACCTGGGGTTCGAGCACATCTTCTCGCGCCAGGTGGAAGCCCTGTGCCGGCCGGGGGACCTGCTCGTGCTCCACAGCACCAGCGGGCGGAGTCGCAACCTGATCGAGGCGGCTCGCGCCGCGCGCGCGCGCCAGGTCCGGACCGTCGCGTTCCTCGGGCGCGACGGCGGAGCGCTCGCGGGCGAGGTGGACGAGGCTGTGGTGGTTCCGT
>JBJMNJ010000397.1:0-10369 GCA_045804325.1 Gemmatimonadaceae bacterium | reverse complement strand
CCATCTCCACCCCGGTGGCGCCGGCGCCGACCACCACGAAAGTCAGCCAGCGCGCGCGCAGCGCGGGGTCGGTCTCCCGCTCGGCCATCTCGAAGGCGCCGAAGATGCGCGCTCGCAGTTCGTGCGCGTCGTCGATCGACTTCATGCCGGGCGCGAACTCGGCGAACTCGTCGTGGCCGAAGTAGGACTGCCGCGAACCGGTGGCGACGATCAGGCTGTCGTAGCCGACGGTGGAGATGCGCCCCAGCGTGTCGACGGTCACCTCACGCGCCTCGACGTCGACGCCCACGACCTCGCCGAGCAGGACCTGGGTGTGCTCCTGCTTGCGCAGGACGTCGCGGATGGGCGGCGCGATGTCGCCCTCGGACAGGATGCCCGTCGACATCTGATACAGCAGCGGCTGGAAGAGGTGGTGGTTGGTGCGGTCGATGACCGTCACCTCCACCGGGGCACCGCCGAGGGCGCGCGCGGCGTTGAGGCCGCCGAAGCCGCCGCCGAGGATGACGACTCGTGGAGTGGTGGCGTCGCTCATGGCCATTCGCGGATCAGCAGCCGTCGCCCGTCGCCAGCGCTCGTGGCGCTCAGCGGACCAACGCATCGGCTCTCGGCCGTGTGCCGAGGCTGAGCGCCGTCCCGACGACGACTACGGTCACGGCGCCAACGACGTTGTGCCACAGGAAGCTCACCTTCGGCGCGCCGAACGTCACGGCGGCCACCGCGGCCATCCCGGCGATCAGCCCCACGAACGCGCCGAGCGCGCGGGCGCGCGGGACCATCCCGAGGAGGAAGACGCCGAGGATGGAGCCGTAGAAGAAGGAGCCGAAGCGGTTCACGACCTCGATGAGCGAGCCGAGCGTCGCCGCGTAGGTCGCGACCACGCACGCGAAGACGCCCCACACGCCCGTCGAGATCTTGGAGACGCCGAGGAAGTGCGCGTCCGTCGCCTCCGCGCGCACCCACCGGCGGTAGAAGTCGATCACCGTCGACGTCGAGAGCGAGTTCAGCTCCGCGGCGATGCTCGACATGGCGGCGGCCATGACGCCGGCGATGAAGAGGCCCGCCAGGCCGATCGGCAGGTGGTGGAGCACGAAGTACGGGATGATGTAGTTCACGTCGCGCGACGGCGCGCCCGTCGCCCGCTCGGCCAGGTCCAGCGCCTCCGTGCGGATGGCGCCGACGGCGGAGTCCGCGCTGGCGAAGGCCATCTGCGGGCCGGCCGCGCCGGCCCGCCCGGCGGTCGCGAGCGCCGCGACGCGCCGCTGCTCCAGCGCCGCCGCGTAGCGCGCCTGCAGCACGCCGTACTCGGTACCCGCCCGCTCCTCGACGGCCTTCGCGTGCTGGGGGTTGAAGAGCAGCGGCGGCCGGGTGAACTGGAAGAACACGAACACCAGCACGCCGATGAGCAGCACGAGCGCCTGGAGCGGGATCTTCCAGTACGCGCTCATGAGGAGGGAGCTGCGCGCCTCGTCCACCGAGCGCGCGGTGAGGTAGCGCTGGGCCTGGCTCTGGTCGGTCCCGAAGTACGACATCATGAGGAACGTGCCGCCGATCAACCCGCTCCAGAAGGTGTACGTCTCGTTCAGCGTGAGCGAGAAGTCGAACACCTTCGTGCGGCCCGCGGCGCCGGCCAGGTGCAGCGCCGCGTCGGGGCTCACGGGGATCTTCACGAGCAGCACGACGATCACGGCGACGATCGAGGCGACGATGATGCCCATCTGCTTCACGTCCGCCCACGTCACGGCCTGCACGCCGCCGATCATCGTGTAGATGATCGTCGGGATGCCCATCAGCGCCACCGACCACGACACCGGCCAGCCGAACAGCGCCGAGAACACCACGGCGGGCGCGGCGATGATCGTGCCGCACGACATCCCGCGCGAGATGAGGAACAGGAAGGCGGTGAGCGAGCGCGTCTTCGCGTCGAAGCGGCGCTCGAGGTACTCGTAGGCGGTGAACACGCGCGCCCCGTGCAGGAACGGCACGAGCGTCACGCCGAGGATCACCATCGCGAGCGGGAGCCCGAAGTAGAACTGGATGAAGCGCATCCCGTCGGTGGCGCCCTGCCCCGTCGTCCCGATCATCGTGACGGCGGAGAGCTGCGTCGCCATCACCGAGAGCCCCACCGCCCACCACGGGAGCGAGCGGTTCGCGAGGAAGTAGCCCTCGATCTCCTTCGTGCCCCGCGCCCGCCGGAGGCCGTCGACGATGACGTACGCGAGCGAGACGACGACGATGGTCCAGTCGAGCCAGTGCATGCGGGGCCGGGCCTATCGCGTGAAGTGCGCTTGGAGCGCCCAGAGGAGCAGCAGGGTCACCACCTGCACGAACAGGACGGCCACGAGCGTGCGCCGCACGCGCGGCGCGCGCTCCCCGACGCCGCGCCCCGGCCGCACGGGCGTGTGCTGGATCGGCGGCGTCCCGCTCGGCCCGAGCGGCGGCGGAAAGGGCCCTTGCGGGCCCGGCGGACCCGGCCGGCGCTGCCGGGGGTCGCTCACGGGGTCGCGGGCGCGGCGGGCGCGCGCGCGGCGCCGCTCTCGCCAGCCGCGAGCAGGTTCGCGAAGAGCCGCGCGGCCCCCGGGACGCCGGCCGGGAGCTGCCGGAAGAAGGCGAGCGTCGTGTACACGTACGTGCCCTTGCCGTACGGCGCGACGAGGATCGCGCCGCGGTTCGGCTGCTCGCCTGGATCACTGGTGGCGATCGGCGCGCGCCAGTGCTCGTCGAACGTGCGCGGCATGTAGAGCGTCCGGTCCTGCACCCACCCCTTCCAGTCCGCGTCCGTGATGCGGTTCGGGTAGGCGAGCAGCGGCGACGAGCGGTCCACCACGGTGATCGGCGAGCTCTCGTCCGTCACGCGGTCGGCCGGGCGCGCGAGCGTGATGGCGTACGGCATGATGCCCGGGCGCTGCATCTCCGTCTGACCGTACTGCACCACCATCGTCCCGCCGCGGCTCACCCAGTCGAGCAGCCGCGCGTTGTGCTGCACGAGCTCCGGGTTCGCCTCGTACGCCCGCGGGCCCACGACGACCACCGAGTAGCGCGCGAGGTCCTCGGCCGGGAGGCGCGCCGGGTCGAGCTCGACGAGGTCGACGCCGAGCTGCTGGAGGATCGGCGGCGTGTTGTCGCCGACGCCGCGCAGGTAGGCCACGTGCAGCCGGCGTGGGAGCTTGAGGTCCACGGCCTCGATGTCGAGCGTGGCGTCGCGGAACATCCGCTGCGGCCGCACGTGCTCGTAGTCGATCAGCGTGTAGCCCTGCGTGAAGCGCTGTCCCCCGCTCTCGGCGCTCGCGCGGATGACGTGGCGCCCCGGCGGGAGCTGCCCGCGCAGGCGGAACTCCACCGTCTGCATCGCGTCGTAGCGCGGGAGCGTCACGACGCGGCTCGTCGCGTCCGCGGTGAGCCCGCGCGGCAGGTCGACGCTCACCGTCACCTCGCGGCTCGCCGTGTCCGCGGAGCGGAGCGTGACGCGCACCGTGCGGTCGAGCGGCGTGTTCGCCTGCGCGATCTCCGCGGCGCGGTCGAGCGTCACGCTCACCGCGGGCACCACGGCGACCGGCCGGCGGATCTCGCCGCGCGCCGGGTCGGCGAAGCGGTGGACGACCTCCTCCTCCAGCCGCACCGGCGCGCCGTCGTACGCCTCGGACCCGTTGATGCGCACGTCCGCCAGCGCCGACGCGCCGCCGAGCACGCGCTCGTCCTCGGCCAGCGTGTCCACGGGGACGCCGTACAGGTCGCCCACGCGCGGGCTCGCGAGCCACCACGGCTGCGTGAGCTCGGCCGCGCGCAGCGCGAGCGTGTCCCGGTAGACGCCGCCCGCGGGGAGCGGCGGCTCGTCCGCGTCGCGCTCCACGCGCCCGTGCTCGGTGCGCGAGGCCGTCACGCTGCGGCGCGCGACGACGCCGCTGTCGCGCCCGCGGTTGTAGACCGCGAGGGCCGTGCGCTGGAACCACCCCACCGGCACGAGCTCGCGCGGCACCGTCGCCTCGAGGTCCATGCCGCTCGCCAGTCGCAGCGCCCGCGCCGCGCGCCGCATGCCGTCGTTCACGGAGCGCTGCGCGTCGAGCGCCGCCGGCGCCGCCGTGCTGCACGACGGCTGCTCGCCGCACACGAGGGACAGCTGCGTCGTGAGGACGGTCAGCATCGCCGCGACCTCCGACGGCGTGAACGGGTCGTACTGCTTGCGGATCCCGGCGACGAGCTCGTTCACGCGCCCGAGCGCCTCGCGCCCCGTGGCCGTGAGCCCCGCGCCGCGGAGGCGGCTCCACGTCGTGTCGATGCCGTCGAAGACGCCCTTCTCCTGCGCGGCGGGCGTGCTCTCGTTCACGCGCGACGCCTCCCGGCGCAGGCTGCCGCGCATCGGGCCCTTCGGCTCGAGCGAGCCCATGGCCTGCGAGCGGTGCTGGCTGCGGCTGATGGCCGCGAGCTCCGCGTACGAGCGCCCCGCGAGCGGGTCGTACTCGCCCGGGTCGTACGCGTACGTGGCCCCCTCGTGGTTCCGGTAGCTCCGCGCGCGGTAGAACTTGAGCGGCGCCCAGCCGGGCAGCCCCGCGGTGAGCCGCGACGGGAAGCGCGCGGTGTCTGCCGCCGCGTCGTACGCCTCGCGCGCCAGGATGCCGCTCGCCTGGTGCTGCCCGTGCCCGTCGTCCGGCGTGCCGGTGAAGATCGCGATGATGACGTGCGGCCGGAACGCGCGCACCACCGTCACCACGTCCTTCAGGATCTCCTCGCGCGGCCAGTGCTGGAAGGCCTCGTCGGCGCTCTTGGAGAACCCGTAGTCGACGGCGCGCGTGAAGTACTGGTGCGCCCCGTCCACGCGCCGCGCGGCGAGCAGCTCCTCGGTGCGCAGCGCACCCAGCGCCTCGCCCAGCTCGTTGCCGATGAGGTTCTGCCCGCCCTCGCCGCGCGTGAGCGAGAGATACGCGGTCTCGACGTGCCGCCCGCGCGCGAGCCAGGCGATGAGGCGCGTGTCCTCGTCGTCCGGGTGTGCGCCGATGACGAGCACGCGGGCCGAGGTGCCGAGCCCCTGGACGGCTTCGGCGAGCGCCGCCGCGCCGCGGTCGGAGGGAGCCTGCGCGCCGAGGGCGCTGCCCGCGAGGAGGACGAGGACGAGAGCGTGTGCGGTACGAATGCGCATGTGAGCGTGAGTCGTGGTGACGCGGCCTGCCGCCGGTACCAAACATACGCGCGGCGCGAAGGTTCCGCGCCGCGCCGCGAGAAGCCCTGACGGGTGCGCCCGCCGCGTGCGAGGGAGGCGGCGAGGGGCGGCCGCCGACCGAGCGCCAGACGCTATTTCGCGCCCGCCCTGCTCTTGCCCCGCTTCGGCGCGGCCGGCGCCCCGGCGCCGAGCGACACCGCCTCGGCCACGATCCGCGCCTGCTCGATCTTGTGCGCCGCCTCGTACCCCTCGGCCGGGCTCGCCCGCTCCGGGCGGCCCACGTAGCGCGGGTAGCGCGCCGCGCCCGTCGCCACCGCGAGCCGCGGCGCGGCGTACGTCCACGCGCCCATGTTCATCGGCTCCTCCTGCACCCACACGACCTCCTCGGCCGCCGGGTACTGGTCGAGCACGCGCGTCACCTCCTCGCCCGGCCACGGGTAGAGCTCCTCCACCCGCACCAGCGCCACGGTAGGGCCGAGCGCCTCGCTCGCCGCGAGCTCGTGGTAGAGCTTCCCCGTGCAGAACGCCACGCGCTTCACCTGCCCGCGGTCCGCCCGCGACGCGCCGTTCGAGGCGAAGCGCGGATCGTCGATCACCGGCTGGAAGGTGCCGGACGCCAGGTCGGCCCCCGTGCTCGTGGCCTGCGGGAGGCGCAGCATGCTCTTCGGCTGCATGAGCACGAGCGGCCGTCGCTCGCCGGCGGGGCGCCGCGCCTGACGCCGCAGCACGTGGAAGTACTGCGCCGCCGTGCTCGGGTAGGCGACCACCAGGTTCCGCTCCGCGCAGAGCTGGAGGAAGCGCTCGAGGCGCGCGCTCGAGTGCTCCGGGCCCTGCCCCTCGTAGCCGTGCGGCAGCAGCAGCACGAGCGAGGAGTCCTGCCCCCACTTCGCGCGGTCCGCCGAGAGGAACTGGTCGAAGACGGGCTGCGCGACGTTGGCGAAGTCGCCGAACTGCGCCTCCCACAGCACGAGCGCGTCCGGCGCCGCGAGGCTGAAGCCGTACTCGAAGCCGGTGACGCCGGTCTCCGTGAGCGGGCTGTTGTAGATCTCGAACGCCGCGCCGTTCGCCGCGACGTGCTGGAGCGGCACGTACGTCTCGCCCGTCTTCCCGTCGTGCAGCACCGCCTGCCGGTGCGAGAACGTGCCGCGCTCGACGTCCTGCCCCGTGATGCGCACCGTCGTCCCGTCGGCGAGGAGCGAGCCGAAGGCGAGCGCCTCCGCGTGCCCCCAGTCGATGCCGCCCTGCTCCAGGGCCGCGCGCCGCCGCTCGAGCACGCGCGCGAGCGTCCGGTGCACGTTGAACCCCTCGGGCCACGCGAGCAGCCGCTCGTTGAGCGCGGCGAGGCGCTCGGCCGGCACCGCGGTCTCGACGGGCGACGGCGTCGGGGACGGCGGCCCCTCCGGGCTGTCGTGCACCGCCGCGTCCTTGTCGAGCGTCTTGCGCATCTCGTCGTGGATGGCCTCGAGCTTCGCGGCCACCCCGCGGTCGATCTCCTCCACCTGCGCGTCGGTCACGACGCCCTCGCCCGCGAGCCGCTTCGCGAACACCTGCCGCGGCGTGGGGTGCTGCTTGATCTTCGCGTAGAGCTCGGGCTGCGTGTACGCCGGCTCGTCGGTCTCGTTGTGCCCCCACCGGCGGTAGCCGACGAGGTCGATCACGAAGTCCTTCCCGAACTGCGCGCGGTAGGCGATGCCGACGCGGACGGCCACGATGCACGCCTCCGCGTCGTCCGCGTTGACGTGCAGCACCGGCACGTCGAAGCCGAGCGCGAGGTCGCTCGCGTAGTGCGTCGAGCGGGCGTCGATCGGGTCCGTCGTGAAGCCCACCTGGTTGTTGGCGATGACGTGCAGCGTCCCGCCGACCTCGTAGCCGCGGAGCCGCGACATGTTGAACGTCTCGGCCACCACGCCCTCGCCGATGAACGCCGCGTCGCCGTGCACCACCACCGTGAGCACGTCGCCGTGCTCGCGGCGGAGCGCGCGCGCCACGCCGCTCACGACGGGGTTCACCACCTCGAGGTGGCTCGGGTTCGGGACGAGCTGCACCGCCACCTCGGCGCCGGCCGCCTGGCGCGTGCCGCGGTAGCCCATGTGGTACTTCACGTCTCCCGTGTCGCTCGCCGAGTTCGTGTCGGCGTGCCGCCCCTCGAACTCCTCGAAGAGCGTGCGATACGGCTTGCCGAGGACGTGCGTGAGCACGTTGAGGCGCCCGCGATGCGCCATGCCGATCACGACCTGCCGGACGCCGCGCGCGGCGCCCTCGGCGATCGCGGCGTCGAGCATCGGCACCAGCGCGTCGGTGCCCTCGATCGAGAAGCGCTTCTTCCCCTGGTACGCGCGGCCGAGGAAGCGCTCGAGCCCGTCCACCTCGGTGAGGCGCTGGAGGAGCGCCGTCTTCTCCTCGGGCGCGAGCGCGCGCGTGAGCTCCTCCTTGCGGAGCATCCGCCGGAACCACTCGCGCTCGTTGTCGTCCGAGAGGTGCGCGTACTCGTAGCCGATCGCCCCCTGGTAGCGCCGGCGCAGCATGCGGACGACGTCGCCCGCGGTGCGGAAGCGCGCGTCGAAGCCGAGCGCCGACGCGGGCACCGCCTCGAGGTCCGCCTCGGCGATGCCGTGGTACTCGGGCGTGAGCTCGCGGGCGCCCAGCGGGGGCGTGCCGAGCGGGTCGATCTGCACCGCGAGGTGGCCGAACTGCCGGACGGCGTGCACGAGGCTCGCGGCCGCGGCCGTCTTGCGGAGCAGCTCCGGGTCGGCCGCGCCCGCGGCGGACGCCGCGGGCTGCGCGCCGCCGAGCGCCTCCGCGAAGCGGAAGAACTGGCGCCAGGACTCGTCGACCGACGCCGGGTCGCGGCGATACGCCTCGAACGCCTCGGCGATGTAGGCGTCGTTGAAGACGGAGGTGATTGGCAGGTCGCTCATAGGTCGGAATGTAATGGGGGCATCCCGACCCCCGGAGTGCCCGGTGCGCCTCTCGGGCCACCGGGCACCCACGATTCGGCGACGGCTTGGTGCCCCGGGGCCGGGGCAACCGTGACCAGCCTCTGCGGGTCGCGATCGGCGCGGCCTTCCGCTAGCGGCCCCTGGGGATCGTCAGCGTGAACACGCTCCCCCGCCCCAGCTCCGACGCCACGTCGATCCGGCCGCCGAGCAGACGCGCGAGGCGGTGCGCGATGTAGAGGCCGAGACCCGTGCCGCCGTGGCGTCGCGTGAGGCCCGCGTCGAGCTGGGAGAAGGGCTGAAAGAGGCGCCGCAGGTCGTCGGCGGAGATGCCGATGCCCGTGTCGTGGACGGCGAAGCGCGCGACGCCGTCGGCGTCCTCCACCGCCACGCGCACCGTGCCGCGCTCGGTGAACTTCACGGCGTTGCCGGCGAGGTTCACGAGGATCTGCCGCAGCTTGTCGCAGTCGGTCAGGAGGCGAAAGCCGGCGGGCGCCTCGACGACGAACCCGACGCCCTTCTGCATCGCGAACGGCTCGACCACCGCCTGCGCGGCGCGCGCCACCTCCGCGGCGCCGCACTCGGCGAGGCGCACCTGCTCGCCGCCGGCCTCGAGGCTCGCGAAGGTGAGGATCTCGTCGATCATCGCGGTGAGGTGGTGCGTCACGCTGCGCATGCGCTCGACGATCTCGTGCTGCTGCTTCGGCATCGGCCCGAGGATCTCGTCGGCCAGCAGCTCGCCGTAGCCGGTGAGCGCCGTGAGCGGCGTGCGGAGCTCGTGGCTCACCGTCGCGATGAAGTTGCTCTTCGCCTGGCTCGCGGCCTGCGCCTCCTCGAACAGCCGCGCCTTCCAGAGGGCGAGCGACGCGTGGTCGGCGATCACGCCGAGGCGCTGCTCCTCGCGGGCGGAGAACGGGGGTGCCGCGGTGTGGCGCATCACCGACAGCACGCCGAGCACGGTGTCGTGCGCGACGAGGGGGACGAGCAGCATCGGGCCGATCTCCGCGCCACCCGTCCAGCCGCGCGTCGCGCCGACGTGCTCCGCGTAGTTCGTCTCGACGACCATCGTGCGCGACTGCACCGCGCGCTCGGTGAGCGAGCCGTGGAGCGGGAAGCGGCGCCCGCGCGGGCTGCCGCGCTGGGCCCCCGCGACGGCCACCACCTCCGACTCGTCGCCCGCGAGCTGCTCGACGACCGCCACGTCCGCGTGGCACTGCGCGCGCGCCGCCTCGGCGAGCAGGCGCAGGAGCGCGTCGGAGTCCGAGACCTCGGCCATCTGGCGCGCGAGCGCGCGGAGGGCGGCGTTCTCCTCGACGCGCGCCGCGTAGTGCTCGTCGTGCTCGGCGAGCGCCTGCGCGCGCAGCACGAGCGCGACGCCGCCCTCGGCGGTGGGGTCGCCGACGCGCGAGACGCGCACGTCGCACGGCACCCCGCCCCGCAGCTCGGTCTGGAGCACGCGCGCGCGCCCGTCGGAGAGCACCGCGGAGAGGAGCGCGGCGCCGTCCGCCTCGGCGGCGGCGGGGAGGAGGCTGGAGATGTGGCGGCCGGGGAGGGTGTCCGCGCGCGCCGCGAAGACGTCGGCCCAGGCGCGGTTCACCCACGCGATGCGCCAGTCCGGCCGCACGAGCGCGACCGCGGCATCGAGGGCCTCGAGGACCGGGATGAGGCCCGCCGCGCCGGGGAGGGGAACTGGGCCGACGCGAACGGGGGCGGGGCTCTCTCCCGCACGAACAGACGATTCCAGTTGCTCCCCCGACCGGCTCACCGTGGTACGTACATCATTCTGCCCGGCGTCGTTCAGAAGCCGGCCAAAGGGCGGTTCCGCAGGCCCCCGACGGGGGCGCTCACGGACACCGACGAGATTTGCATTTCGCCCACCTTTTTCGCAAGGCGCCACGGGGCAGAGTGACCGATCGCCAGAAAGTTGCCCGGCAAGCCGTTGCGATCACGACACTTACAGCGGGCGCTGCCGTTGGCCCCCTCCATGCAATTATCGCGGGCGGACTCGGTATTCGGGTCACGCCTTCCCGGGCCCTCTGGCGGGCCCGCTTCGCACGAGTGGACGAGTCGGCGCTCGGCGAGCATCTCCCCTCCCACCTGACCGCCTCAGAGCAAGGACCCATCAAATGATGAAGAACACGCGCAAGGGCTTCACGCTGATCGAGCTGCTGATCGTGGTCGTGATCATCGGCATTCTCGCGGCGATCGCGATCCCGAAGTTCGCGAACACGAAGGAGAAGGCCTACATGGCGTCGATGAAGTCGGACCTGCGCAACCTCGT
>JBJMNJ010000396.1:0-4931 GCA_045804325.1 Gemmatimonadaceae bacterium | reverse complement strand
CGGCCGGGCACGCGCGCTGTCGGCGGCGCGGGCGCTGTCGGCCGCGCGAGCACTGTCACTCGGCGCCGCGGGCAGGGGAGCCGCGACCGGCGGGAGCGTCGGCGTGGGCGGCACCAGCGCTCCCGCGGGGGGCGCCCCGCGCAGCGCCGCCGCGCCGTGCACGACCTGCCCGCCCAGCCACGCGGCGCGCGCCGTCAGGGTGGCGGCGAAGAGCGCGCCCATCACCACGAGCGCCTGGAGCCACCCCGGGAAGTCCCCCGTGCGCCCCGCGCGCTGCTGTGCCGTCGTCCGCGGCGCGCGCACGAGGAGGAACCACGCGAAGGCGCTCGCCGCGCCCGTCGCGAGCAGCGCCCAGCGCGCCCACGCGCCCGCGGCCTCGTGGTCCGTCACCGCGTCGGGCGCCACGTACCAGACGTCCCGCAGCGCGTCCGCCGCGCGCGCCCCCGTCATGACCGCCGGCTGCGCGAAGATGCCGGCGATCGTCAGGCACGCGACGGCGAACAGCCAGACGGTGCGGCGGCCCATGGCCACCGCGAGCACCGCGGCGAGCCCGCCGACGAGCCCGAGAACGATGGGGAAGTGGCTGACGAGGAGGTGCGCGAAGGCCGCGTCGATCACGAAAGCTCCCGGGCCCCGGCTGCGGGGCGGTGGTCAGCGGGCAGTGGACGGCGGGAAGATACGGGGAGGGGCGTGCTCTTTGCACCCGTCGGGGGGCTACCACGGGACCGCTCGGCACGCCAGCCTCCACGTCGCGGCGGCGCCCCAATCGACGCGCAAGCCGACGGAACAGTCACCGACATGAAGATCTCCCTGCTCTCCGAAGATGCGGTGCGGGTCGAGCCCACGGGCGACCAGATGACGGTCGAGGCCGACTCTCCGGACCGCCAGTTCTCCCCGTTCCACATGCTCGCCGCGGGCCTCGGGTACTGCACCTGGTCCGTGCTGTACTCGTGGGCCGAGCACGCCAGCCTCCCCGCCGAGCGCCTCGCGGTGGAGGTGCGGTGGTCGTTCGCCGAGGACCCGCACCGCGTCGGCGCGATGACGATGAAGATCGACTGGCCGGACCTGCCGCCGGCCCGGCAGGCGGCGGCGAAGCGCGCGGCGGCGCTCTGCGCCGTCCACGCCACGCTGCACCACCCGCCGACGATCGACGTGGAGCTCGGCGCGTGAGCGTCCAGGTCGTGCAGTTCACGGTGAAGGGCGTGCCCGCCACGCCGGCCGCGGCCGGCACCGGCGCCGACGCGCCCGCGCACGGCGTCGGCCTCGGGCGGCCGTTCGTCGTCATCTACGACGGCCACTGCAAGGTGTGCGGCCGGCTCGTGAAGATGCTGCGCGCCTGGGACCGGAAGGGGATGCTGGAGATCCTCCCCTCGCAGGCGCCCGGCGTACACGCCCGCTTCCCGTGGATCCCGGCGCGCGCCTACATGGAGTCCGTGCAGTTCATCCAGGCGCGGACGGGGCACACCTGGCAGGGCGCGGCGGCGATCGAGCACATCATCGACGTCATGCCGAAGGGGAAGCTGATCACCTGGGTGTTCAGCATCCCCTTCGTGCGGCCGCTCGCCGAGAAGCTCTACCGCTGGTTCGCGCGCAACCGCTACCGGCTCGGGTGCGGGGCCCACTGCCAGGTGCGGCCCGAGCTCTTCGACTACGGCGACGAGGCGCCCGCCGCCGGGTGATGGGGCGCCGGGGCGGCTCAGCGCCGCTCCGCCTTCTCCTCGCGCTTCTGGCGCATCACGAGCTCGCGAAGCCACCCCTCGGCGTCCTCGGCCTGGTCGGCGCCGAGCGACTCGACCTTCGTCTGCACGCCGTCCGGCGCCGTGCCGCCACTCGCCTCCACGACGTTGCTCACGAGCTGCACCCACGTCGCGTTCTGGAGCGCGCCGCCGCCGGTGCTCATCAGCAGCCAGTCGATGGGGTTCGCGGCGCGGTCGTAGACCGTCACCTCGAAGTGCAGGACGTCCCGCTTCGAGCGGCAGGCGAAGCGCACCGCGCCGGCGAGCGGGTGCCCCTCGAGCGTGACGAGCGTCATCGCGGTCGGCGTCACCTCCACCACGCGCACCTGGATGTTGCCGCGCAGCGGGAGGCCTAACGTGAGCGTCTCCCCCTCGTCCGGGTAGCCCGGCGTGCCGGGCTCCGCCTGGGTGTCGATCGTCCACGGCGTCAGCTCGGCGAAGCGGCGGCGCAGCATCTCGAACAGCGCCTCGGCGCTCAGCACGCTCCCGCGGATCTCGGCCCAGAAGCGCTTGCGCTTGAAGTCCCCGACGCCCTCGGACGGGAGCTGCTCCGGCAGCGCGTCGGCGAGCATCTTGAGCCCCTCGTCGAGTCCCGTCGGCGTCACCTTGAACGTCGTGAGCAGCGCGTTGTGCGACGGGTCCTCGATGACGCTCCCCTCGGCCAGCATCGTGAGCTGGTCGTCGGTGATCGGGATCTCGACGCCGATCATGCCGGCGGCGCGCGCGGCGAGTCCCGCGAGGGCGCCGGGCACCGGCACGCGGAGCACCGAGCGGTTCGTGATGCGGCTGAAGCGGTCGATCACGTCGTTCATCGACGTGCGCTCCGGGCCGGCGATGTCGAGCACCTTGCGCAGCAGGTCGTTGCGCTCCACCGCCTCCGCGACGACCTCGCCGAGGTCGGCCGTCCAGATCGGCTGGAACTCCTGGTTGCCGCGGTCGATCACGGGCACCGCGGGGAGGGAGCGGACCATCTTGAGGAGGAGCGAGATGACCTCGTCGCCCGGGCCGTAGACGTTGCCGGGGCGCAGGATCATCCACCCGTCGCGGAAGGTGTGGACGAGCACCTCCGCCTTGCGCTTGGACCGGTGGTACTCGCTCTCGCCGCGGTCGGCGCCGAGCGAGGAGACGTAGATGAACTTGCCGGCGCCCGCGCGCTCGGCCTCCTTCAGCATGTTCCGCGTGCCTTCGACGTTCGTGTTCTCGAACGTCACCTCCGGCGGCGCCTCGGCGACGATCCCCGCCATGTGCACGACGGCGTCGCAGTCGGCGGCGCTCCCCTTCACCGCCGCGGCGTCCGAGACGCTCCCGGGCCACGGCTCGACCCCCTTGGGCCACTGCGCCACGTCGTCGTCCGCGTGGCGCGAGAGCAGCCGCACGGTGTGCCCGCGCCGCACCAGCGCGTCCACGGTCGCGGCGCCGACCACGCCGGTGCCGCCGGTCACGAGGATCTTCATGTCTGGGCTTGGGGCAGATTGGGTGCCAGCGGAGGGCGAGAGTGCATCGCGACCCGGCAGGAGCTCATCGCGGGCGGCCTGGCCACCGGGCATCGACCCTTCGGCGACAGGCGGCAGGCGACCGCTGCTCTTCCGCGGGTGCGGCGTCAGTTCGGGATGTAGAAGCGGACGGGCCGAAGCGGATCTCGACCCGAACGCGAACAGCTGATTCGCTGAACCGCAGCAGTCGCCCGTCGCCCGTCGCCAGCGCTGGTAGCTTCCTGCACAGTGGCGAGATAGCTACCGGCCTGTGCGGTTGTGACCTCTGCCCCCCACCGTGCAGTCAGTCCCTCGTGAAGACCCCACGCACCGACGCCGAGATAATTGAAGCGATCCTGGGCGGTGACGAGGACGCGTTCGGCGAGCTCGTGCGGCGATACCGGGACCACTACACCCGGTTCGCGGTTCGCATGCTGGGCACCCACGAGGACGCGGACGAGGCGCTGCAGGACGCGTGGATGCGGGCGTACCGGGCCCTGGCCCAGTGCGACGACCGCGAGCGCTTCGGCGGGTGGATGTACCAGATCGTGGCCAACGTCTGTCGGACGAAGGCGACGCGGGGGGGGCGGCGGGCGCGGCGGTACGTGGACGACGAGATCGCGCTGGAGCAGGCCGCGACCGGGCCCGACGCCGACGCCGCGGCGCTGCGGGACGAGATCCAGTACGCGCTCGAGCAGCTCGACGTCGACTATCGCGAAGCGTTCGTGATGAAGTACGTCGAGGAGCTGAGCTACGAGGAGATGGCGGAGATCACCGGAGCGGGCGTCAGCGCGCTCAAGATGCGGGTGAAGCGCGCCTGCGAGAAGCTCCGGATTCTGATGGAAGGGGTGCCGAATGACTGACCACGATCGGGAGCTCGACGAGCAGGCGGCGCGCCTCGCGCGGCCGCTGCGCCAGTCGGAGCGCCTGCCGGACGACTTCGAGGCGCGGCTCATGGCGCGCGTGCGCGCCGAGGCGCGGGCGGCGGGCACGGGCGCGCCGGTCGAGCTGCGCGCGGCGCGTCCGCTGTACGCGCCGCCCCCGGCGTGGCGTCGCGCGACGCGGTGGGCGTTCGAGGCGCGGCCCGTGGCGGTGTCGCCGGCGCGCGTCGCGCTGCTCGCGGCGGGGCTCGTCGCCGCGGCGGTGCTCGGCGGTCGGCTGCTCGAGCGCGGCCCCGGGGCGGAGCGTGGTGGACTCGTGGCGGACACCGGCGCGCCGAGCGCGGAGGCGAGCGGTGTGACGCCGCGTGACACCGTGCGGCTCGTGCAGTTCGTGCTCGTGGCGCCGGGCGCCCGGTCGGTGGCGCTCGTCGGCGACTTCAACGACTGGGCGGCCGGCAGCACGCCGCTGCACACCGCGGGCGCGAGTGGCACGTGGGTGGCGGAGGTGCCGCTGCCCGCGGGTCGCTACCAGTATGCCTTCATCGTGGACGGCGAGCGCTGGGTGATCGACCCCAAGGCGCCGCGCGCGGTGGAGGAGAGCTTCGGGACGCCGAACTCCGTCGTCACCGTTGGGGAGCGTTCTTCGTGAGCGATACGTCGCGAGTGGTTCGCTTTCGCGCGCTGCGCGCGGCCCTTCGCCTCGCGTGCCTCGTCGCCATGGCGGCGGGCGCCGCGCCGGCGCAGGTCGCGACGCGGCAGGCGCGACCGGACGCGCGGCTCGCCGCGCGCCTCGACGCCGCGACCGCGGCCGCCGTCGGCGCGCAGGTCGACACGGCGCGCGC
>JBJMNJ010000395.1:0-17774 GCA_045804325.1 Gemmatimonadaceae bacterium | reverse complement strand
GAAGACGTCGCGCAGGATGCCGCCGACGCCCGTGGCCGCGCCCTGGTACGGCTCCACGGCGGACGGGTGGTTGTGCGACTCGATCTTGAACGCGATGGCGAGCCCGTCCCCGACGGCGATGACGCCCGCGTTCTCGCCGGGCCCCTGGAGGACGTGCGGCGCCTCGGTGGGGAGGGTGCGGAGGAGCGGCCGGGAGTGCTTGTAGGAGCAGTGCTCGCTCCACAGCGCGCTCACGATGCCGAGCTCCGTGAACGTGGGCTCGCGCCCGAGCATCGCGAGGAGGCGGTCGTACTCCTCCGTCGTCAGGCCGTGCTCGGCGACCAACGCCGGCGTGATGGCCGGGTCGCCGGGGCGGGGGACGGCGGCCACTAGAGCTTCAGGCCGAAGAGGGTCTCGAAGAAGTTGCCGCGGTGCTCGGTCTTGACGTGCTCGAGCATCTCGAGCTCGCCCTTGTCGAGCCAGACGCCGCCGCACTCCGGGCACTCGTCGACGCGGACGTGGAAGTGGTCGCGCTCCTCGAGCCGGGTGCCGCAGCGCGGGCAGTGCCCGAGGTGCGCGGCGCGCTCCGCCTGCGTGCGCTCGGCGTCGAGCCGCGCGCGCAGCTCCTTGATGCGCTCCTGGTCGAGCCGGAGGAAGTACTCGTCCTCGTTCTTGTTGGTCCTGTTCGTCATCGGGGCGAGCTCTCGTGTCTGTCGTGGCGTTCGTTCGTGTGCGCGCGCGTCGCTCAGTCGCGCGGCGGGCGCGCGCGGGCGGAGTCCCGGCGCGCGGCGTCGGGCGTCCCGGCCGTCGGCGGCCGCTGCCCCGCGCGCTCGATCTCGCGCTGCCGCGCGATTCGCGCGGAGTCGGTGGAGCTCGGGCGCGCGCCCGTGAAGGGCGCCGGCGGAACGTTCGGCGCGGGACGGGCCGCCGGCGAGAGCGCGGTGTCGCGCTGCGCCGGCACCGTCGACTCGCGCGCCTGCTCGCGGTCGCCGGGGTGCGCCTCGTGCGTCGCGCGCTCGTCGATGCGCGGGCTCAGCGAGTCGCGCGGGTCCATGCGGCGCGGCACGTCGCCGGAGGGCGCGGGGGCCGGGGCGCGACGCGGCGCGACGCGCAGACCGGGCGTCTCCGGCGGGTCCTGCGCGGCTCCGGCGGCGCCGCTGGTCGGCGGGCCCGCGGTGACGATGCCGCCGCTGCGCCCCGGCGGGATGTGGCCGCCCCGGGTGGCCGGCAGCGTCCGCGACGTCGCCCGTCCGGCGCCCGGCGCGCCCGACGTCGGCGCGACCTGCGCCGGCGACGAGCTCCGGCCCGTGTAGCGCCGCGCGGGCGTGCGGAAGATGGCGTCGACCACCGAGTCGCCGCGGAGCGTCACGAGGTCCGACATCCCACACGTCCGCTCGCACCCGTTGCGGAAGAACAGGTACGTGAACGCGCCGGTGGCGCGCTCGCCCGATGGCTGGCCGAGGCGCTCGAGCACCTGCGTGCGCGACATTCCGGGGTCGACGGTCGCCGGCGCCTGGGCGCCGGCGGCCCCGGGGAGGGCGAGGGAGAGCATTACGAGCAGGCGGCGCATGGCGACCTCCGATGTGAGCTGCGAAGACCCGTGACTCGTCAGGCTCCCACCTTCGCCACGATGCTCTCGAAGAGCCCGAGGCCGTCGGTGGAGCCGAGGAGCGCTTCGACGGCGCGCTCCGGATGGGGCATCATGCCGAGCACGTTGCCGCGCTCGCTCACGATGCCGGCGATGGCGCGCATCGATCCGTTGGGGTTCGCGCCGGGGTTGTCGGCGCCCCCCGCATCCACGTACCGGAAGACGACCTGGCCGTTCCCCTCGAGCCGGTCGAGCGTCGCCTCGTCCGCCGTGAAGCGTCCCTCGCCGTGCGCGATGGGCATGCGGAGCACGTCGCCGCGCGCGTACCGGCTCGTGAACAGCGTGTCGGTGCTCTCGACGCGCAGCGTGACGACCTGGCAGTGGTACTTCAGGTTCGCGTTGCGCAGCAGCGCCCCCGGCAGCAGGTGCGCCTCGCAGGCGATCTGGAAGCCGTTGCAGATGCCGATGACCGGCCCGCCACGCTCCGCGTGCGCGGCGACCTCGCGCATGATGGGGCTGAAGCGCGCGATGGCGCCGGCGCGCAGGTAGTCGCCGTAGCTGAACCCGCCGGGGAGGATCACGACGTCCGAGCCCTGGAGGTCGTGGTCCTTGTGCCAGAGGTAGACGGCCTCCTCGCCGAGCTGGTCGACGACGGCGTGGTAGGCGTCGTAGTCGCAGTTCGAGCCCGGGAACGTGACGATGCCGAATTTCATGCCTGGGTCACCCCCGCGATCTCGAAGTCCTCGGTGACGGGGTTGGCGAGCAGCCGCTCGCACATGTCGCGCACCCGCCCCTCGGCGCCGCGCTCGTCGCCGGCCTCCGTCTCCACGACGACGTGGCGTCCCACGCGCACGTCGCGGACGTCGGCGAAGCCGAGCGTGTGCAGCGCGTCGGCGACGGCCTTCCCCTGCGGGTCGAGGATGCCGCGCCGCGGCGTGATGTGGACGGCGACGCGAAAGCGTCTCATTCGTTCGGCTCCTGCGGCGGGGCCGCGGGCGTGGGAGTGCGTGGCGTCGCGTCGCCGGCAGGCGCCTCGGGCGGGTGTTCGCGTCGCGGCGCCTCGGGCGTGGCCGGCTCGCGCGGCGGTGCCTCGGTGGTCGCGTCGCGAACCACGGCGAGCCGAGGCGCGTCACTGCTCGCGGGCGCGCTCGCGGCGTCGGTCCCGCGGGGCGAGAGGTCTCGCGGGGGAACGACCGGGTCGTCCGGGGAGAACGTCTCCGAGGGCTCCGGTGGCGCGCTCTGCGGGAGCCCGCGCTCGCGGCGCTTCCGGCGGCGCTTGCGTCGCTTGCGCTCCGCGGACTCCGCCGCGGTCCCCTCGCTCGGCCCCTCGGGACCCTCGCTCGCCTCGGCTGCCTCCGCCAGCTCGTCGCCTTCCATGTCGAGCTCCAGCGGCGGGGGAGGGACGGGCGCGGGCACCGGGGCGGGCGGGGGCGCCTCGCCGCCGGGTACGACGCTGGTCCGCGAGGCCTCCGCCGCCTCACGTGCCGCCTGGCGCTCGCGCTGCCGCTCGCGCTGCCGCTCGCGCCGTTCGGCGCGCTTCTCCCGCGCGCTCGTCGACGACGGGTCGGCGTCGGCGGCAGCCACCCTCGTGATCGCGGGCTCCCCACGCTCGGAGCGCGGCGGCTTCTCCGGGCGCTCCGGCCGCTCGCGGGCCGCCCGCTCGGGGCGCTCGGCACGCTCGGCGCCGCGCTCGGCGCCGCGCTCGGCGCCGCGCTCGGTGCCGTCCCCGCGCTCGGCCCGCGCACGCTCCGTCCGCGCTCGGCGGCGCGCCTCCCGGTCGCGAGGATCGCGATCCGCGGGCACCGTCGCGTGCGCGCCCGACGGCCGCCGGCCGCGCGTCGGCTCGAACTCCACGTCCTCCTCGTCGTCGTCCGCGAGCAGCTCCTCGGTCGCGAGCGCGTAGTCCGGTCGGTCGTACGCCTCGCGCAGCGCCCGCTCGCGCCTGGCCGCGCTGCTCGGCCGCATGTCGAGCAGGCCGAGGAACACGGTCGTGACGAGGCCGTAGGCCACGAACGCCACGCCGAACGGGAAGAGGAACTCTTTCGCGTGGAACACGAGGCCCCACAGCACGACGATCACCACCAGCGTGCCGAGGAGCTGCTTCCACGAGCGCCAGCCGATGAGAGGGACGGCGGGGTAGCGAATGTTGCTGATCATCAGGAACGACAGGATGACCATCAGCCAGCGTACCCACTGATGCCACGGCAGGTCGGCGATCATCGTCTGCCGGTACAGCTCCGTGTTCGCGAACCAGTGGTACGTCGCGAGCGTGCCGCCGGCCGCGGGGCTCGGCAGCCCCACGAAGTAGCTCTTGGCGCCGCCCGCCTGGGTCACGTTGAAGCGCGCGAGACGGAGCACCGCGCAGGCGCAGTACAGCCACACGAGGACCCAGTCCCACCCCTCGCGGCGCATGACGGAGAAGTACGTGATCATCGCCGGCGCCAGGCCGAACGTGATCGCGTCCACGAGCGAGTCGAGCTGCTCGCCGAACTCGCTGCCGCTCTTCGTCGCCCGCGCCACGCGACCGTCGAACGCGTCGGCGACGCCGCCGAGGACGATGAAGAGCACGGCACGGTCGATCCCGCCGTTGGACGCCGAGATGATCGCCAGGATGCCGAACAGCAGGTTCGCCAGCGTGAACCCGCTCGGCAGCGCGAACTTCGCGCGCCCCATGTCGATGTCGGGCCGCGGCAGCCGCCGCCGCACCAGGCGGGACGTGCGCTTCTCGCCGGTCTTCGTCAGGGCGGCCCTCACGCGCGGGCCCTCACGGCGCGGCCGCCGCGGCGTCGGCCGCCGGGAGCTCGGCGACCACGGTGACGCCGGCGACGGTCGTCGCGCCGACCTTCACGCGCACCGCCGATCCCACGGGGACGAAGACGTCCACGCGCGAGCCGAAGCGGATGAGGCCCATGCGCTCGCCCTGCTCGACGCGCTCGCCCTCGCGGCTGTAGGTGTGGATGCGGCGGGCGATGAGGCCGGCGATCTGCCGCACGAGCACGCGGTAGCGTCCCGCCTCGATGCCGACGGACGCCTGCTCGTTCTCGAGGCTCGCCTTCTCGACGGCGGCGTTGAGGAACTTGCCCGGGTTGTGGTGCACGTACCGCACGGTGCCGGCGACCGGGTAGCGGTTCACGTGAACGTTGAAGACGTTCATGAAGATCGACACCCGCTGCGCGCGGCCGTGCATGAACGTGGGCTCGTCCACCTCGGTCACCATCACGACCTTGCCGTCGGCGGGGGAGACCACGAGGCGGTCGCCCCGCTCGCCGGCGCGCTCCGGGTCGCGGAAGAAGTACGCGACCCAGAGGGTGAACAGGAGGAGGACGATGGCCAGGAGCCAGAGCGCCCAGGAGCGGCGGGTGACGGCCGCGACGAAGCCGAGGGCCGAGAGAACCGCGGCGACCGCGATGAAGACGAGCCCTTCGCGCGCGAAGTTCACGAGAGATCCGTGGAGTCCAGGGTGGTGCCGGTGATGCGCCGGAACGCCTCGAGGTAGCGGGCGCTCGTGGCTTCCACGACCGCGGGCGGCAGCGGCGGGGGGGGCGCCTCGCCGTTCCAGCGGCCGGCGGCGCGCTCGCCGTCCAGGTAGTCGCGCAGGGGCTGCTTGTCGAAGCTCGGCTGCGCCCGCCCCGGCGCATAGCCGTCGGCCGGCCAGAATCGCGAGCTGTCGGGGGTGAGGACCTCGTCCGCGAGCACGACCCGCCCCTCGCGCCGGCCGAACTCGAACTTCGTATCGGCAATAATAATTCCGCGCTCGGCCGCGGCGTCGCGCCCGAAGGCGTAGACGCGTCGGGCCAGACGCTCGAGCTCGCTGGCGGTCTCGGCGCCCACGAGCGCCGCCATCCGCGCCGGCGAGATGTTCTCGTCGTGGCCCGTCTCCGCCTTCGTGGCCGGGCTGAACATCGGCGGGTCGAGGCGGTCGCTCTCCCGGAGCCCGGCGGGGAGCGGCTCGCCGGCGAGCGTGCCCCGCGAGCGGTACTCCTTCCAGGCCGAGCCGCTGAGGTAGCCGCGCATCACGCACTCGATCGGGACGATGTCCACGCGCCTGACCAGCATCGCGCGCCCGACGAGCGCCGCACGGTGGGGCGCCAGCGCCGGCACTGCGGCGACGATCGCGTCCGCGTCCGCCGCGAGCATGTGGTGCTCGACCGTGCCCTCGAGGCGCCGGAGCCACCACGCGGTGAGCTGCGTGAGCACCGCGCCCTTGCGCGGCACCGCCTCGCGCATGACGACGTCGAACGCGCTCACGCGGTCGGTGGCGACGACCAGGAGGCGGTCGCGGTCCACCTCGTAGACGTCACGCACCTTCCCGCGGCGCAGGAGCGGCAGCGGAAGCGCGCTCTGCGCCAGCGCGGTCATACGCGCACCTCGGCGTGCTCCGTCTGGGCCGGCGCGGTGGCGAGCAGGGGCTGCACGACCTCGGCGAGGAACTCGTCGACCTGCTCGGGGGCCCGGCCCACGAACCGCCGCGCGTCGGTCACCGCGCGGAGCTCGCCGACGGGGACGTCGAACGCGGGGTCGGCGGCGAGGCGGTCGAGCATGTCGTTCCGGTCGGCGGCGCCGTCCTTGAGCGCCCGCGCCGCCGCGATGCTGTGCCGGCGGATGGTCTCGTGGGCGACGTTGCGCTCGCCGCCGGCCTCCACCGCGCGCACGATCAGCGCCTCGGTCGCCATGAACGGCAGCTCGTCCGCGACGCGCCGCCGGATGCGGGCGGGATGCACCTCGAGGCCCGACGCGACGTTCAGCATCAGCACGAGGACGGCGTCCGTCGCGAGGAACGCCTCGGGGATCACCAGGCGGCGGTTCGCCGAGTCGTCGAGGGTGCGCTCGAAGTACTGCACCGCGTGCGTCTGGTTCGCGTTCGGCTCGAGCGAGAGGACGAAGCGGGCGAGCGCGTTGATGCGCTCGCAGCGCATCGGGTTGCGCTTGTAGGCCATCGCCGACGAGCCCACCTGCTCGCGCTCGAAGGGCTCCTCGATCTCCCCGAACGCCTGGAGCATGCGCACGTCGCTCGCGAACTTCGCGGCGCTCGCGGCGATGCCGCTCACGACGGAGAGCACCTGCGCGTCGAGCTTGCGCGTGTACGTCTGCCCCGACACGGCGAGCGAGCGCGCGAACCCCATCTTCGCCGTCACGAGCTCGTCGAGGCGCCGCACCTTCTCGTGGTCGCCCCTGAAGATCTCGAGGAAGCTCGCCTGCGTCCCCGTCGTGCCCTTCACGCCGCGGAAGGGGAGCGTCGCCACGCGGTGCTCCAGGTCGGCGAGGTCGAGCACGAGGTCCTGCATCCAGAGCGTCGCGCGCTTGCCCACCGTGGTGAGCTGCGCCGGCTGGAGGTGCGTGTAGCCGAGCGTCGGCTCGTCGCGCCACTCGCGCGCGAACGCGGCGAGGGCGCGCAGCACCGCCACCAGCTTGCCGCGGAGCAGGTCGAGCCCGCGGCGCATCTGGAGGAGGTCCGTGTTGTCGGTGACGAACGCGCTCGTCGCCCCGTAGTGGATGTAGGGCTTCGCGGCGGGCGCGACGGCGCCGAACGCCTCGTTGTGCGCCATCACGTCGTGCCGCAGGCGCCGCTCGAACGCCGCGACCGCCTCGAAGTCGATGTCGTCGAGATGCGCCTGCATCTGCGCGACCGCCTCGTCCGGGATCGGCACGCCGAGCTCGCGCTCCGCCTCCGCCAGCGCGAGCCAGAGCCGACGCCAGAGCCCGTGCCGCGTGCGCGGCGACCAGAGCTCGAGCATCGCCGGGCTGGCGTAGCGCTCGGCGAGCGGCGAGGAGTAGATCGCGTGGCCGGGTGCGGCGGTCACTGGACGTAGAAGTCGGTGGAGAGGAGCTGGCCGCCGCGCTCGTAGAAGAGCCGGATCGGGCCGCGCCCCGCGTAGTAGTCGATGAGCCGCGCGACGTCCTCGGCGGTCGCCACCGGCGCGCGGTTGATCTGCACGATGACGTCGCCCTCGCGCAGGTCGAGCTCCGCGGCCGCGCGCTCGCTGCCGCGGAAGAGGAGCGCCCCGCGGGGGCTGCGGATGCCGCGCTCGACGCGGATGGCGGGGGTCAGCGTCACGAGCTCGAGCTCGCGCAGCACCTGCACCTTCGGCGCGCTCACCTCGGGGAGGTCCACCACCGTCAGGCGCGCGTCGAACTCGCGTCCCCCGCGGCTCGCGCGGAGCACCACCTCCTCGCCGGGCCGCATGTCGAGGCGCTCCGCCTCCCAGTCGTACGGGTTGCGCAGGACGCGCCCGCGCGACCGCACCAGCAGGTCGCCGGGCTGGAGCCCCGCGCGCGCCGCGGGCGATCCCGGGGCGACCGCGCGCACCACGACGCCCGACGCGAGGGCCGAGCGCTGTCCGCCGCGCGCCGCGTCGACCTGCACGCCCACGTACGGGCGCCGCACCGCGCCGTGCGCGAGCAGGTCTTCGGCCACCCGCCGCGCGCGGTTGATCGGGATCGCGAACCCGAGCCCGATCGAGCCGCCGCTCGGCGAGTAGATCGAGCTGTTCACGCCGACCACCTCGCCCACCGCGTTGACGAGCGGGCCGCCCGAGTTGCCCGGGTTGATGGCCGCGTCGGTCTGCACCATGTCGACGTACACGCCGCCGCCCTCGCTGCGCCCGACGAGGTTGCGTCCGACGGCGCTGATGATGCCGGCGGTGACCGACGGCTCGGTGTTGCCGAGCACGAAGCCGAACGGGTTGCCGATCGCGATGGCCCACTCGCCGATGACGAGGTCGCGCGAGTCGCCGAGCGGCGCGACGGGGAGGTCGCGCGCGTCGATCTTGAGGACGGCGAGGTCGTTCGCCTCGTCCACGCCGACGACGCGCGCCGAGAACGTGCGCCCGTCGCGCAGCGCGACGGAGACGCGCGCCGCGCCGCTCACGACGTGGGCGTTGGTGACGACGACGCCGTCGGAGCGCGTGATGAAACCCGAGCCCAGACCCGGCGAGACGCGCTCCTGTGGGCGCCCGCCGTAGAAGATGTCGAACACGTCGGCCGGCGCGCGCTCGACGGTCTCCGTCTGCACGGTCACCACGGCGGGCGCGACGCGCGAGACCGCCTCGGTGATGGCGGTGCGGCGCGACGCCGCGATGCTCGCCGGCGCGGCGTCGATCCGCGCGCCCCCCGCGGCGCCGGAGGGGCTCTGCGCGTCCGAGAGGGCGGGGGACCCTCCGCCGCAGCCGACGGCGAGGACGACGAGGAACGCGGCGAGCGGCCGGCGCATCAGTTGGTGCGTGCCCGCGGGCGCCGGCTGAGGTCGTGGAGCAGCTGGTCGAGCCCGCGGTCCGTGAGCGGGTGCACGAGGAGCGCGCGCAGGTCGCGCGGCGTGACGGTCACGCCGTCGGCACCGGCCAGCGCGCAGGCGTCGAGCCGCGCGGCGCCGTTCGGCAGCTCGGCGATGACCTCGCACTCCGCCTTCGCTCCGTCGAGGACCGCGCGCACCTCCGCGAGCACCCCCGCGCCGTCCTGCCCGAGCGCCTCGAGCTGCTGCATCTGGAGGCTCACCGCCGACGCGCCCGCCTTCGCCGCGAGCAGCGCCTGCGCGGGCGAGAAGACCAGCGTCGCGGCCACGCGGATCCCCTCGGTGCTGAGGCGGTAGATCGCGGCGACCGCGTCCTCCACCAGCGGCACCTGCACGGTGATCTGGTCGGAGAGCTTCGCGAGCTCGCGCCCTTCCTTGTAGACGTCGTGCTCGCTCACGGCGCCCACCGTCGCGTACACGGGGAGGCTCACGGCGCGGCAGATCCCGGCGAGCGCCTCGCGCTCGTCGTGCCCGGAGAGCAGCGCCGGGGTGGTGGCGACCCCGTCGGCGAGCCCGCGCGTGGCGGCCCATCGGACTTCTTCGATGTCGGCGGATGCGAGCAGGATCTTCATGCGCCCTCGAGATAAAGGTCGCTGGGATACGCGACGCGGTCCAGGTACAGCGCGTGCGCCGGCGCCGGGGGAGACACCTCGCGGTTGTCTTCCGCCGCCAGCAGGCGCGCGACCGTCCCGGGATCGCGCCGCCCTTCCGCCACCTCCACCATCGTCCCGACGAGGAACCGCACCATGTGGTGGAGGAAGCGGTTCGCCTCCACCTCGAACGCCAGCCCGCCCTCGCGCACGTGCCAGCGCGCCTCGTGCACCACGCACCGGTGGTCGTCGTGCTCCGGCGCCGTGCCCTTCACCGCGAAGGCGCGGAAGCTGTGCTCCCCCGGGAGCGCGTGCGCCTCGCCCTCGAGGAGCGCGGCGTCGAGCCGGCGCCGGAGCGCCCACTCGTAGCGGCGGCGAAACGGCGAGTTGGCCGCGTCGTCCGTCCCCACGAGATAGCTGTAGCGTCGCGCCGTGGCGCTGTAGCGCGCGTGGTACTCGGGGCGCATCGCGTGCGCCGCCGCGACCCACACGTCGTCCGGGAGCACCGCGTTGAGCGCGCGCCGCAGCGAGGCCGCGTCCCAGCGCTCCGCCACCCGCACCCCCGCCGCCTGCCCGCGAGCGTGCACGCCCGCGTCGGTGCGGCCGGCGCCGAGCACCGGGACCTCCCGCGCGCAGAGCCGGGACAGCGCCCGCTCCAGCTCGCCCTGCACGGTCCGCGCATTCGGCTGGCGCTGCCACCCGGCGAACCCGGCGCCGTCATAGTGCAGCACGAGCTGGATGGTGCGCTCCGGCATCGACGGGGAACTTAGGGTGAGGCGACCCGAAGTCAAGGAACGCCGAGGCCGCTGCCAGTGGCGGAACCGATTGACTTTGCGCGACGTACGCCCGCACATTTGAATCGCGCGACGGCCGTCGCCGCACCACGCGCCTCCCCCCTGTCGATGCCCCCGCGCACCCTCTCCTCCTTCGCCCACGCGCTCAGCGTCGCGTCGGACCTGGACGCCGCACTCCTGAGCCTGGCGGAGGCCCTCGCGGACGTCGACCGGCTCGCGCACATCGCGCTGCTGCGCTTCGACGAGCGGCGCCAGATGATCGTGGACCGGCTCTCTCCCGGCGACGGCGTCGTCACCCGCGCCCACGTCGAGACGACGTTCGACCACCTGCCGAACACGATCCGCCTGCCGGTGGCCTCGGGCGCCCAGTTCGTCGACCTCGGCGACCAGTCGGCCCAGTTCGCGCGCCTCCTCGGCCTGCCCGGCATCCCCGACGGCGGCGCGCTCGCGCTCCGCGGCGTGAAGTTCGACGGCGCGCTGGCGGCGATGGTCGCGCTGCACGAGCCGAAGAAGATCTTCGGGTCGCGCACGTCCGAGCGCTTCGCGCCGGCGGTGGGGCTCTTCGAGCTGGCCTACACGCGCTTCGCCGAGCGCGACGCGCGCTTCGAGGCGGTGAACACGCTCGAGGAGGTCACGCGCCGCGTCCACGGCGAGTACCTCAAGCGCCTCCAGGCGCTGCAGGGCGAGCTCGGCGCCATGCGTGGCCGCACGGAGAGCGCGGTGGACGCCGCGCGCCTCGTCGAGCTCGAGCGCGAGCTCGCGCGCGTGAGCGAGGAGCACCGCCGGGCGCGCCGGCACGCCGACGAGGTGGACAAGCAGGCGATGCTCGCGACCGGCGCGCTCGAGCAGGCGCACATCGAGCTCCACCGCCGCAGCGAGACGCTGCGGCAGAAGACGCGCACGATCTACCTCATCGAGCGCGTGCTGACGATGGACCAGTCCACGGGCGATCCGAAGAAGCTCGTGGACGGGCTGCTCAACCTCGTCGGCACGGACATGCAGGCGCAGCGCTGCTCGCTCATGCTCGTGACGCCAGAGGGGACGCACCTGTACCTCGCGGCCGCGCGGGGCCTCGCGCCGAACGTCGCCGACGGCATGCGCGTCGCGCTCGGCGAGGGCGTCGCCGGAAAGGTCGCCGCGTCACGCCAGCCGCTGCTCGTGCGCGACGTGAGCGAGGCGACCTCGCACCCGCTGCTGCGCGACCAGTACTTCACGACGGGCTCGTTCATCAGCTTCCCGCTCGTGTACCACGGCGAGCTCGTGGGCGTGGTGAACCTCACGAACCGCGCGCTCCACGGCGTGTTCCTCGAGGAGGACGTCGAGCGCGTGCGCCTCCTCGCGCTGGTCATCTCGCTGGTGGCCTACCAGGCCCGGCTCGCCGAGCGCCTCCACGGCGCGATCGCGGTCCGCTGAGGGGCGAGTCCTGAGCGACACGACCGCGGACTCGGCGCAGGACGCCCTCCGCGCGGCGATCCGCCGGCTCGCGCACGGCGAGCCGCTCTCCGCCGACGACGTGGCCGAGGCCTTCGGCGTCGTGATGCGCGGCGAGGCGACGCCGGCGCAGGTGGCGGGGCTGCTCATGGCGCTGCGCATCAAGGGCGAGAGCGCCGACGAGGTGGCCGGCGCGGCGCGCGCGCTGCGCGAGGCGATGATCCCGCTCGCCGCCGAGCGCCCCGAGGAGCTCGTCGACACGTGCGGCACCGGCGGCGGGTCGATCACCACCTTCAACATCTCGACCGCCGCCGCGCTGCTCGCGGCCGGCGCCGGCGTGCGCGTCGCGAAGCACGGGAACCGCTCGTTCACCTCGCGCAGCGGCAGCGCCGACGTGCTCGAGGCGCTCGGCGTGCGCATCGATGCACCGCTGGCCGTGATGGAGCGCGCGCTCGGCGAGGCGGGCATCGTGTTCATGTACGCGCCGCTCATGCACCCGGCGATGAAGCACGTCGGACCCGTGCGGCGCGAGCTCGGGGTGCCGACGGTGATGAACATCGTGGGCCCGCTGGCGAACCCCGCGCGCGCCGGACGTCAGGTGGTGGGCGTGGCCGAGGCGCGGCGCGGGCCGCTCATCGCCGGCGCGCTCGCGGCGCTCGGCAGCGTGCACGCGCTCGTGGTGCACGGCGAGCCCGGGCTCGACGAGGTGTCCCCCCTCGGCGTGACCCACGTGCTCGAGGTGCGGGGCGGCGCCGTGCGCGAGTGGACGATCGATCCGGCGGAGTACGGGCTCCGCGCCGCGAGTGCGGAGGAGCTCGCAGGCGGCGACCCCGAGGACAATGCGCGGGTCGTCCTCTCGGTCCTGCGTGGGACGTCGAGCGACGGCGCGCGCGCCGCGGTCGTGCTCAACGCGGCGGCGGCGCTCTACGTCGCGGGGCGCGTGGCGAGCTACGGGGACGCGGTGGTCGAGGCGGTCAACGCGCTGGAAGCCGGCGCGGGGATGGCGGCGCTCGAGCGGCTGCGGAAGGCGTACGCCACGCCTTGAGACGGCGAAGGCCCCTCGAGCCTGACGCTCGGGGGGCCTTGCTCGACGACCGCGTCGCGCGATCTAGTACTTCCGCATCACGCCGACGACCACGCCCTGGATCGAGATGTCGTTCTCGTGGACGTAGATGGGCTGCATCGTCTCGTTGGCGGGCTGGAGGCGGATGCGGCCGTCGCGCTCGCGGTAGAACTTCTTCACCGTGGCCGAGGTGCCCTGGAGCATCGCGATGACCATCTCGCCGTTGTCCGCGCTCTGGCGCTCGTTGACGATCACGAAGTCGCCGTCGCAGATCTGCTCGTCGATCATCGAGTTCCCCTTCACGCGCAGCACGTAGTGGCTGCCGCGCCGGCGCACGAAGCTGTCGGGCACCGCGAGGGACTCGCCGGTCATCATCTCCTGGATCGGCATGCCGGCCGCGACCGCGCCGAGGATCGGGAGCTCGACCGCCTTCGGGTAGACGTCCGAGGGGAGGATCTCGATCGCGCGGCTCTCGTTGTAGCTGCGCTTGATGTAGCCCTTCCGCTCGAGGTTGCTCAGGTGTTCGTGGACGGTCGCCAGCGAGTTATAGTTGAACTGCGCGGCGATCTCCTCGAAGCTCGGCGCGTAGCCGTTGTCCTCGACGTAGCCGCCGAGGTACGTGAGGATCTCGCGTTGACGCTTCGTGAGCGGCATGAGCACTCCTACGGTGAGTACTTCCCGAATAGCTTCCGAAGCTCACGATAGCCGAAGAGGGGCCGAAGTGCAAGCATTTTCCCAGTGGGCGCCACCCGGCGGCACCCTCGGGCGGATCGTCGGCGAGGCCCGCGAGCGGGCGGCCGAGCTGGCCCGGCGCGAGGCCGAGCTCCGCGCGGCCGCGCTCGACGCGCCGCCGGTGCCGTCCTTCGTGGACGCCGTGTCCGGAGGCACCGTCGCCGTCATCGCCGAGGTGAAGCGGCGCTCGCCCTCCAAGGGGAGCATCAACCCCGGCATGGATACCGGCGAGCAGGCGGCCGCCTACGCGCGCGGCGGGGCGAGCGCGCTGTCCGTGCTCACCGAGCCGCTGCACTTCGGGGGGGCGCCGGAGGACCTGCCGCGGGCCGGGAGCCGAGTCTCCATCCCGTTGCTGCGCAAGGACTTTCACGTACACCGGGCGCAGCTCTTCGAGGCCCGCGCGCTCGGCGCGTCCGCCGTGCTGCTCATCGTCCGCGCGCTCGCGCCGGACGAGCTCGAGGCGCTCGCCGGCGAGGCCGCGTCGGTGGGTCTCGACATGCTGCTCGAGGTCCGGGACGAGGCCGAGCTCGAGCGAGCGCTGCGCACGGGCGCGCAGGTCGTCGGGGTCAACAACCGGAATCTCGAGACCCTGGTCATCGACCCGGCCACGAGCGACCGGGTGCTCCCGCTCGTTCCCGCGGACCGGGTCGCGGTGTGGGAGAGCGGGGTGTCGTCGGCCGAGGACGTGCGCCGGGCCGCCGCGGCGGGGGCGGACGCGGTCCTCGTCGGCTCCAGCGTGTCCGCGGCGGCACGGCCGGAGGACGCGGTGCGAGCCCTCACCGGGGTGCCACGATCGGAGCGACGGCGCCGTGCCTGACATCAAGTTCTGCGGCCTCACTCGCCCGGAGGACGCGCGCGTCGCGCGCGAGCTGGGCGCGCGGTTCCTCGGCGTCATCTTCGCCGGCGGCCCACGGCTCGTCACGCCCGAGCGCGCGCTCGACGTGCTCGGCCGCCGCACGGGCGGCGGTCCGATCCGCGTCGGCGTCTTCGGCGACCAGGACGCGTCGCGCATCGCCGAGGTGGCGCAGGCCGCGGAGCTCGACGCGGTGCAGCTCCATGGAGACCCCGACCTCGCGGCCGTCGGCCGTGTGCGGGACCGTTTCGCGGGGAGGGTCTGGGCCGTCGTTCGGGTGGAGGGCTCGCGCCTCGACGCCGGCGCGCTCGCCGCGCTGCTCGACGCGACGGACGCCGTGGTGCTCGACGCGAAGGTGGCCGGCCGCCTCGGCGGGACCGGCGTGGCGCTCGACTGGGCGGCGATCCGCCGAGCGGTGGAGGAGGCGCGGGGCGCGGCGCGCGCGTCGGCACTGGTGGTGCTCGCCGGCGGCCTGACGCCGGAGAACGTCGCCGAAGCGGTCCGGCAGCTCGACCCGGACGTCGTGGACGTGTCGTCCGGCGTCGAGCGCGAGCCGGGCATCAAGGATCACGATCGCATGCGCGCGTTCGCCCGGGCCGCCCGGGCCGCGAGCGAGCGGGCAACCGGTGGGGTGAGATGACGTCGCAGGTCGCGCAGGAGCGCTTCGGGAAGTTCGGCGGGCGCTACGTGCCCGAGACCCTGATCCCGGCACTGGACGAGCTCGAGGCCGCGTGGGAGAAGGCATTCGCCGACGCGAGCTTCCGCGCGGAGCTCGACGAGATGCTCCGCAGCTACGTGGGCCGGCCGTCCGCGCTGAGCACGGCGCCGCGCCTCTCGGAGATCGTCGGCGCGCCCGTGTTCCTCAAGCGCGAGGACCTGAACCACACCGGCGCGCACAAGATCAACAACACGGTGGGGCAGGCGCTGCTCGCGCGCCGCATGGGCAAGCGCCGCATCATCGCGGAGACGGGGGCGGGGCAGCACGGCGTGGCGACGGCCACCGTGTGCGCCCGCTTCGGGCTCGACTGCGTGGTGTACATGGGCGAGGAGGACATGCGGCGGCAGGAGCTCAACGTCTTCCGCATGCGGCTCATGGGCGCGACCGTGGTCCCGGTGACGAGCGGCACGCGCACGCTGAAGGACGCCACCACCGAGGCGATCCGCGACTGGGTCACGAACGTCGACACCAGCTACTACATCATCGGCTCGGTGGTCGGGCCGGCCCCGTACCCGAGCATGGTGCGCGAGCTCCAGTCGGTCATCGGGCGCGAAGCGCGCGCGCAGATGCTCGAGATGGCGGGCCGCCTCCCGAAGAGCGTCGTCGCGTGCGTCGGCGGCGGCTCGAACGCCATGGGGATCTTCGCGGGCTTCGTGGACGACCGCGAGGTGGAGCTCGTCGGCGTCGAGGCCGCGGGTGAGGGGCTCGACACGGGCATGCACTCCGCGTCGCTCACGAAGGGCGTGCCCGGGGTGCTCCACGGGTCGCTCAGCTACCTGCTGCAGGACCCGAACGGCCAGGTCCACCCCGCGCACTCCATCTCCGCGGGCCTGGACTATCCCGGCGTGGGTCCCGAGCACTCGCACCTCAAGGACACCGGTCGCGCGACGTACGTCGCCGTGACGGACGAGGAGGCGCTGCACGGCCTCCGCACGCTGAGCCGCCTCGAGGGGATCGTCCCGGCGCTGGAGACGGCGCACGCCGTGGCGTGGGTGGAGGCGAGCGCGGGCCGCTGGCGCGCGGACGAGCCGGTGCTGATCTGCATCAGTGGCCGCGGCGACAAGGACATGGCGCAAGTCAGTCAAATGGGTATCTTGCCGACGTGACCACCGCCGCCCGAGTCTCGGAGGCGCAGGGGGAGCACGGGGAGCCGCCCTTCCCGCCGGCGCTGGTCGAGGAGTTGCTGCGGCTCCTCGCGAAGGCCTTCCGGGCCCACCAGCTCTACCTGCCCAACAACCCCATCTACATCAAGGCGACGGACGCCGTGCGCTCGGCGTTCGCCGCCGTGTGGGCGCACACCGGGGAGTTCGGGCTCGTCGTCACCGAGACGGCGTTCGTGTGGGAGGGGCGTCACGTCTTCGACGAGCCGAGCAAGAGCGTGGACAGCCTGCCGTGGCTGTTCTACAAGGACGGCGTGCGCGACGTGACGTTCGCCGCCGGCTTCGAGGCCGAGGAGCTCGTCGGGCTGCTGGAGATCCTCCAGCGCGTGCGGCGCGCGCTGCCGGAGGAGGACGACCTCATCACGATGCTGTGGGAGAAGGACTTCGCCCGCCTCCGCTACCGCTACGTCGACCTCAGCACGGAGAACGCGGCGGCGATCGACAGCACGCCGGCCGCCGACCGCCCGACGCAGCTCGAGGCGTCGCCCGTGGTCGAGGTCGAGGAGACGCGCGCCGCCGGCATCGTGAGCCTCGCGGACTTCGACGCGACGCTCTACTTCCTCGACGAGAAGGAGGTGGAGTACCTCCACACGCAGGTGCACCGCGAGTACCAGGACGACCTGCGGCTCAACGTGCTCGCCATGCTGCTCGACATCTTCGAGACGCAGCGCGACCCGGCCGTGCGCGACGAGGTGATCGACGTGCTCGAGGGGTTCATGGTGCACCTCCTCTCGGCCGGCAACTTCTCGGCGGTCGCGTATCTGCTGGCCGAGGCGCAGGCGGCGGTGCAGCGCGCGCGCGGCCTCGAGGCGCAGCACGCGCAGCGCATCGCGGGGCTCCCGGACCGGCTCAGCGACCCGGAGGCCCTCTCGCAGCTCCTCCAGTCGCTCGACGAGCGCGAGGAGCTGCCGCCGCAGTCCGAGCTCACCGCGCTGTTCACGGAGCTGCGCGCCTCGGCGCTCGGCACCGTGTTCAGCTGGGTGGGCCGGTCGCAGAACGCGCGGCTGCGGACGCTGCTCGAGGAGGCGGCGACGCGACTCGCGTCGTCCAACACGGCGGAGCTCGTGCGGCTCATCGGCACGGCGGACCGCGTGGTGTCGGTCGAGGCGGTGCGCCGCGCGGGCGCGCTGCGCACGGCGGCTGCCGTCGCGCCGCTGGCGAAGCTCATGACGGAGGGGGACGTGGCGCTGCGCCTCGCGGGCGTGCAGGCGCTGGCGGAGATCGGGTCGCCGGGGGCGCTCCAGGTGATCGAGCGCGCCATCGAGGACGCCGACCGCGACGTGCGCGTGTCGGCGGCGCGCGCCCTGAGCGCGCGCGCCTACCGGCCCGCGCTGGCGCGCGTCGAGGCGGCGGTCCGCGGGAAGCGCATCGGCGAGGCGGACCTCACGGAAAAGATGGCGATCTTCGAGGCGTACGGCGCGATCTGCGGCGACGCCGGTGTCGCGCTGCTCGACGGGCTCCTCAACGCGAAGCCGGGGATGTTCGCACGCAAGGTGGACCCGGAGCTCCGCGCGTGCGCCGCGCTGGCGCTCGGGCGCGTGGCGACGCCGAAGGCGACCGAGTCGCTGCAGCGCGCGG
>JBJMNJ010000394.1:0-2629 GCA_045804325.1 Gemmatimonadaceae bacterium | reverse complement strand
GAGAAGGGCGAGGAGGAGGGACACGGAGCGTACTCTCGGTGGGGTCATGGATCTGGCGATCGTGGGAGGCCTAAAGTAACGCCTCACTTCCCTCCTCCATAGAACTGCAGTTGCATCACCGCCGACAGCACGACCTGGGTGAGCCGGCGGTCGAGATTGCGGTCGGTCGTCACGACGTGCGCGCCCTGGAGCGAGAAGACCATCGTCTCGCTCACGTCGGCGTCCGCGTTGAGGCTCAGCGCGCGGCGTCCGTTGTCGGCGAGGCGGCCGCTCGTGCCGCGCGCCACGTCGTCCACGACCGTGCGATTGAGGCTCTGCTGCCAGGTGAAGCGGGTCCGGACGTCGTTGCGCGCGAGGCCCCACGACGCCGGCACGCGAAAGACGCGTCCCACGTCGCCCGTCAGCTCGGCCGAGCTGCCGCGCGCGACGCTCCCCGGCAACGAGTCGATGCGGTCCGTGAGCGTCAGTCCTCCCGCGGTGCTCAGCGCGCCCACCGCCCAGGTCAGGCTCCCCGTGAGCGGGATCGTGCGCACGCGCGTCGTCCGGAAGATCGGCGGCTCGTCGAGGACGCTGCCGAGCGATGGCAACGTCACGCGCGCCGCCGACGATACGAGCCCGAGGCTGGCCGTCGCACCGGTCACGAGCCCCGCAGTCGCCGCGCGCGCGGCGGGGCGCCAGCTCCAGCTCAGCTGGGCGTCGGGAAAGACGGTCTGCACGCCGTCGACCGCCGCCTGCGAACCGTCGAGCCGCGACGTCCAGCTGGTGTTGAGCACGCGGCGCCAGCGGCCGGCGAGCGAAGCACCGTAGGGCAGCGCGAGCGACGTGCGCGCGCCGAGCGTGCGCGTGCGCCCTGCCGCCGTCGCCGGCTCGCCGCGCACACGGCGAAATGCATCAGGTCCGACCATCGCGAGCTGGAAGGCGAGCGGTGGCGCGAACGCCGCGGCGTCGAAGGCGGAGAGCAGGCTGCGGTCGAGGGTGAGGTCCAGCGGCGCGAGATGGCGGGCGAGCCGCACGAGCGTGGTGCCGCGCGAGGTGTCCCGCGCCCCGCCGAGCGCGCCGACGAGATCCATGGTGAGCCCCGCGGTCAGCGACTGGCTCGCCGTGAGTCGGCGCGGGAGCGTGGTCTCCGGTGCCGGCGCGCTCGTGGCGCCCGCGAGCCCCGGCGCTTCGCGCAGCGCATCGCGCATGTCCGCGGCGAGCGTGTCGGCAACGAGCGAGTCGCGCGTCGCCAGCACCGATGGCGTCAGGATGCCGGTGAACCTGGCGGCGCTCGCGTTCGGGTCGCGCAGCATCGAGTACGCCGTTCCGACGTCCACCCGCGGGCGCAGCCACGGGCGCACCGTCGGCGCCACGCGCACCGCGACCTGCATCGTGCGCTCGCGCTCGAAGCCGAGCTGTCCCCCCGCCGCGTCGGCGAGGCGCGCCGCCGAGGAGCTGTCGGAGGCGTACCGCCGGAGGTCGCGCAGCGAGTACGCATCCCAACGCGCCGTCACGGCGCCCACCGGCTTGAGCTCGAGCGAGGTGCCGGTGCGCCAGACGTGCGTCGACGCCTGTGTGCGTCGCGGGTCGTCATCGAGCGCGAAGGCGGGCTTGAAGAAGTGATCGCGCGCATCGCTGCCCCGCGCGAGCGCGCTCGTCACCTTGAGCTGCGTCGGCGACCAGCGCAGCGCCGGGCCGAAGGGGAGCGGCACCGTACGTTCGGTGCCGGCGAGCGCGTACTCGAGCCCCATCGTGAGCTGCCGCGTATGCCCGTCCTGATACTCGGTGCGCGCGCCGCCCTGCACGAGCGTCGTGTTGAGCACGAGGTTGTTCACGAGCGCGGAGAGGAGCGGATTGCCCACCGGCGCGGTGCGTCGCGCCGCCAGCTGCCAGGTCGTGACGGCGGTCCGCGGGGCACGCAGTCCGTCGACGCCGCGCGCGCGCACGTCGGTGCGCGCGAGGAAGTACGGGTCGTCGGAGACGGAGCTGCGCGTGACGGTGAGCGGGAGCGCGAGCCCGAGGCTCGGCGGCAGCAGCCGCTCGAGGCGCACCGTCGATGACAGGTCGAGCGCGCCCTCGTCGATGAAGCTCGGCGCCTCCCCGAGCTGACGGAAGTTCGCCCCGCGACGCGTGTAGGCGAGGCGCACGGCGGCGACGTCTCCCGCCACGAGGTCCATCGTCATGTAGCCGGCGGTGCCGACGTCGTCGACCGCGCGCGCGAGGCGGATGTCGTCCACCCACAGCTCGAGCGTGTCGGCGGGGAGGAGCGGCACGGCGCCGGCGCGCGGCACGCGCAGCATCCCCACCGCCAGCTCCTGCACCGCTGCGAGGTTGGGGGGCGTGACGCCCGGTTCCACGGAATACACCATGTACCCGTCGTCGCACGCGGCGCGGCGGCGGCCCGCGCCGCCGAGTGGGAGGCCGGCGTTGGCGATGAGCGCGGAGTCGGCACCGGTGCACCCTGCCCCGCGCGAAGCGTCGGGGTCCGTGCCCGCGAGGTAGTCGCGCTGGAGCCGCTCGCGCAGCGCCTGGAACCGCCCAAGATCCACGCGCACTTCGGGCAACCAGGCGCTCGACCCGCTGCCCGCGTTCGCGGTGGTGCGGTACAGATAGAAGTTGTGCTCGTCCCGGCCGAGCCGCACGAAGAACT
>JBJMNJ010000393.1:0-15264 GCA_045804325.1 Gemmatimonadaceae bacterium | reverse complement strand
TCGGCGCCCTCATCGCCGCGCACCCGCACCTCCCCGCGTCGCCCGCGGCGGCGGACGAGGCGCGCCGCCGCCTCCTCCGGTGGCGCCCGGCGAGCCCCGAGCATGCGGCGCTGCGCGAGTACTACCTCGGCGTCGTCGCGGCCGCGTCGGGCGACCGCGCGGAGCTGGCCGGGCGCGCCGCCGCGCTCGGGCGCCGGGGCACCCCGGCCGATACGGCGCCGGCTGCCGTGCTCGCGCGCGACCTCGCGCTCGCGCTCCGCGCCCGGCTGGCGTCGCGCGACGACCGCCGGGAGGCGCTCGCGCTGCTCGAGCAGATGCACGCCTCTCCGTACCGCGAGGAATGGATGGCGCTACGCAGCCGGTGCCTCGAGCGCGCGATGACGGCGGCCCTCCTCCGTGAGGCCGGGCGCGCGGACGAGGCGCGCGCGTGGGAAGCAACGATCGGCGAGTCGTACTTCGCAGATCTCGCCACGGCCCGTCGGCCGCCCCGCTAGGCGTCTACCTGGCGAGGCGGGCCACCCCGCGCGGTCGCGACGGCGGCGAGCAGGAGCCTGGCGCGCATGGCGACAACTTGCGTCCGGCCACGCGCGCCCCGCAACGCCCGCTACTGGACGTCGCGGAGCACGCGAGCGCCTGCGGCATCCCGCGCCCCGATCGCGGCGACGCCCCCCGGCACATCGCGACGCGCGCGCGGGAGGCCGCGCTCGGCACGGCGGGCGGCGCCGCCCGGGAGCGCGGGCGCCGCCGCGCCCTCGAGCGGTGCGCTCTCCCCAAACACGAACGTGGCGGCGAGCGACCGCCCTCCGCGCCCCAGCCGCCCAGCGGCCGCCAGCCCACACGCGCCCGTCAACATCGTCTCCGCCTTCGCGAGTCCCGCGCGCAGGCTACGCGGCGGCGTCAGGCGGGCGTCAGGGCGGCGGACACGGAATTTGCGACGGCGTCGGCTCTCGGCGATCACAAACCCTACCGCATGAGATCGAAGCAGCTGAAGGAGCTCGGCGCCACCCTCCGCGACGTCCTCGCGCTCGCGGGGCGCCACCTCGCGGATCACCTCGTCGACGAGCGCCGCCACGAGGTGGTCCTCTACCGCGGCTACGGGACGCCCGAGCGCGTGTGGGTGCACGGGCGCGCCCTCGTGAGCCCGGACGTGTCCGTGGCGTCCGCCACGGACCCGGCGTGGCGGAACCTGCTCAACGCCTACCGGCGCATCGAGAGCGACGCGCTCCCGCATGCCACCGTGCGCGTGAAGGTCGGCGACGCGGTGCGCGAGATCGAGGCGGACGACGAAGGGTTCTTCGGCGCGTGGATCCCGCTCACGCCGCCGCTCCCCACCGACCGGACGATCCACCCCGTGAGCGCCACGATCGTCGCCCCGGCGTCGCCCGGCGAATCGCCGCACAGTGCGGTGGGCCAGGTGCACACCGTCGCGCCGACCGCCGCGTTCGGCGTCGTGAGCGACCTCGACGACACCGTGGTGCAGACGCACGTGACGAACTTCGTCCGCGCCGCGCGAACCGTGCTGCTCACGAACGCGCGCACGCGACTCCCCTTCCCCGGCGTCGCGGCGTTCTACGGGGCGCTCGAGCGCGGCGTCGCCCGGAGCGGGCCCAACCCGATCTTCTACGTCTCGGGGAGCCCGTGGAACCTCTACGACGTGATCACGGACTTCCTCACCCTGCAGCGCATTCCCCTGGGACCGGTGCTGCTGCGCGACTGGGACCTCGACCGCTCGCTCCTCGGCAGCGGCCGCCAGCTCGCGCACAAGGGCCGCATCCTCCGCGAGATCTTCGCCACGTACCCGGAGCTTCCGTTCATCCTCATCGGCGACTCGGGCGAGCACGACCCCGAGATCTACCGGTCGCTGGTGGACGAGTTCCCGGACCGCGTGCTCGCGATCTACATCCGCAACATCCACCGCGCGCCGGAGCGCGTCGCGGCGGTGCAGGCGCTCGCCGAGCAGGTGCGCGACGCGCGCTCGGCGCTCGTGCTCGCCGACGACACGCTCGCCGCCGCCCGCCACGCCGCCGAGCACGGCTGGATCGACCCGAGCACGCTGTCGGACGTGGGCGACGAGAAGCGCGCGGACGAGGGCGCCACGGACGAGAAGGCCGAGGCGCCGGGCGTGGAAGGGCCGCAGGCGCCGACGGTGGTCGTCGAGGACGGAAAGGCCGAGTCCCGTTAGGGACTCGGCCCACAGTCCTCGGCCCTCGGCCCTCGGCTGCTGACGGCCGAGGGCCGGGGCTGTTCCTCAGTCTCCCCCGTGCGGCTGCGGCGCCACCTGTCCCGGGAGCGGGAACTCCGCCGTCATCTGCTTCGGGCGCGCGCCGAACCAGCCCATCACGCGGTGGCGCGCCTCGTCGAACACCTCGTAGACCGTGGGGATGACGATGAGCGTCAGGAGCGTGGAGGTCAGCACGCCGCCGATGACCGCGACGCCGAGCGGGGCGCGGAACTGCGCGCCCTCGCCGCGGCCGAGGGCGACCGGGACCATGCCGGCGATCAGCGCGAACGTCGTCATGAGGATGGGACGCAGTCGGATCGCGCCGGCCTCGATGAGCGCCTCGCGCAGCGGGACGCCGCGCTTCTCGCGCTCCCACTTGGCGAAGTCGATCAGCAGGATGGCGTTCTTCGCCACGATCCCGGCCAGCAGGATGATCGCGATCATGCTCATGATGTTCAGCGTGTGCCCGGTGAGCGACAGCGAGAGCATGACGCCGATCAACGAGAGCGGGAGCGAGACGAGGATCGCGAGCGGGTCCATGAACGAGCCGAACTGGAGCACGAGGATCAGGTACATCAGCAGCACCGCCGTGCCGAGCGCCGTGAAGATCTGCCCGAACACCTCGTTCTGGTCCTTCGACTCGCCGCCCAGCGACCAGTGGACGCCCGGCGGGAGCTGCATGGCGTCCAGCCGCTCCTTGATCTCCTTCGTCACGTCGCCCGCCGCGCGGCCCGACGTGTTCGCCTCCACCGTGACCACCACCGCGCCGTCGAGGTGGTCGATGATCGCCGGGCCGACGCTCTCCGTGATCGTCGCGACCTGGTTGAGCGGCAGGGTGGACGGCGCGCCGTTCGGCCCGTAGACGACCAGCGGGAGCTGGCCGAGGTCGGAGGCGCGGCGGCGCGCCTCGGGGGCGAGGCGCACCTGCACGTCGCGGTTCTCGCCGCTCGGGTCCTCCCAGTCGCCCGCGTCGATGCCGGCGAACGCCGGGCGGAGCGACTGCGCCACCTGGCCGACCGTGACGCCGAGGGAGCCCGCGACGCCGCGGTTCAGCTGCACGTTGAGCTCCGGCTTCTGCCCCTTGGTCGAGAGGCCGACGTCCACCGCGCCCGGCACCTGGCGCACCTCGGCCGCCACGCGCTCCGCCGTCGCGACGAGCGACGCGAGGTCGCCGCCGCGGAACTGGAACTGGAGCTGCTTGCGCCCGCCGCCGAAGTCGCTCGTGAACACCGCGAGCGTCACGCCGGCGACGTGGCTCGTCTCCTCGCGCAGCTCGCCGGCGAGCCGCTCGGCGCTCTTGCTGCGCTCGTTCTTCGGGACGAGGCGCACGTAGATGCTCCCCACGTCCACCGCGCCCGTCGCGTCGGAGCCGAGGATGGTGTAGGTGTAGAGCACCTCCTTCTTCGAGCGGATGAGGCGGTTCGTCTCCTCCGCCTTGAGGCGCGTGTACTGGAGGTTCGAGCCCGGCGGCGTCTCGAGGGCGACGATGAACTCCGAGCGGTCGTCCTCCGGGAAGAAGCCGGTGCCGACGTTGCGCACCTGCGGGAGCACCGGCGGCCCGAAGACCGCGAAGCCGAGCCCGAGGAGGCCGGCCGCCGCGACGACGCCGCGCAGCGCCACCGGGACGCGCTTGGCCGTGAGGCCGAACACCACCACGGCGATCATCCCGAGCGCGAGCAGGAGCCCGAAGAGCCCCTTGGACGGCAGCGTGAACGACGCGAAGAAGGTGCCGATCGCCAGGACGGCCATGGCCGAGCGGTGGTCGAGCGCCCACGCGACGACGCGGCGGTAGTTGTTCGCCTGGCGGTTGAACCAGGCGTTGAAGCGGTCGAGCGCCCTCGTGATGCGCCACTTCGCGCCCTCGGGCACGTGCGGGTCCGGCCAGTAGGCCGAGAGCATCGGGTCGAGGGAGAAGGACACGAACAGCGAGACGAGCACCGAGCACGCGATCGTCAGCGCGAACGGCTTGAACCACTGCCCGCCGATCCCCGGCATGAAGCCGATCGGGACGAACACCGCGAGGATGGAGAACGTCGTCGCGGCGACGGCGAGCCCGATCTCGTCGGTCCCCTCGTGCGCGGCGCGCATGTGGTCCTTCCCCATCTCCACGTGGCGCACAATGTTCTCGCGCACGACGATGGCGTCGTCGATCAGGATGCCGATCGCGAGCGAGAGGCCGAGCAGGGACATCGTCTCGAGCCGGAAGCCGAGCACCCACACGGCGATGAAGCTCGCGAGCACGGAGACCGGCAGCGCGAGGCCCGTGATCACGGTCGACCGCCACGAGTTCAGGAAGAGGAAGACGACGAGCACCGTGAGCACGGCGCCCTCGACGAGCGCCTCGATCACGTTCTCCACCGCCGCGTCCACCCGCACGCCGGAGTCCTTCACGAGCTCGATCGTCGTGCCCGCCGGCATGGTCGCCTGGAGCTGCTCGACGCGCTCGCGGATGCGGTCGCTCACGTCGGTGGTGCTGTAGCCCTGCGACTTCTTGATGTCGACGCCGACCGCCTCCTTGTCGTTGAACAGCGCGAGCGTGCGCGGCTCCTCGGTGCCGTCGAGCACGTCGGCGACCTGGCCGAGGCGGATGATCTGCCCGTTGCGCTCCGCGACGACGAGCTGCGCGAACTCGGCCGGGCTCTCGAGGCGCCCGCGCAGGCGGATGGACTTCTCGTCGAGCGCGCCGGTGACGCGGCCCACGGGCGCGGCGAGGTTCTGGAGCTGGAGCGCCTGCACCACCTGCGCGACGCTCACGCCCGCGGCCTGGAGGTCGGCGGGGCGGAGCTGCACGGTGAGCTCGCGCTCCACGTCGCCGCTCACGATCACCTCGGCCACGCCGGGGAGGCTGCGCAGCTCGCGCGTGATCCCCGGGTCGACGAGGCGCGTGAGCTGCGCCTGCGTGAGGCTCGTCGACGAGACGGCCAGCGAGACGATCGGCCGGTCGGTGTCGTTGAGCTTCTTGATGATCGGCTCCTTCATCTCGAGCGGCAGGTCGGAGCGGATGGCGCTGATGCCGTCGCGGATCTCCTGCGTGGCCTCCGCGAGGTCCTTGCCGAAGGTGAACTCGATGATGACGAGGCCGTAGCCGTCGTAGGCCTTGCCGAGGACGGTCTTCACGCCGCTGATCGCGCGGATCTGCTCCTCGACGGGGTCGAGGATCTCGGACTCCACGCCGTCCGGCGAGGCGCCCGGGTAGGGGATCGCCACCGACACGTACGGCGGCGCCACCTCGGGGAACTCGTCGGTCTTGAGCTTGAACAGCGCGAACACGCCGAAGACGGCCAGCGCCAGCATCGACACGACGGTGACGAGGGGGCGCTTGATGGCGAAGTCTGATATGAACATTGGGGCTCTCTATCGATTGGAGGATCCCTGTCGCAGCCCTGCCCTCGGCCCTCGGCTCTCGGCCCTCGGCGGTGAGCAGCCGAGAGCCGGGAGCGACCGGAGAACGGTTCCGGCCTCGCGAGGCGCCGAAAGCCGAGAGCCCTACTTCTTCACGTCGTTCGGCGCCGAGACGCGCACCGGCGTGCCCGGCGTGATGCCCTGCGCGATGCCGAGCAGCACGGTGTCGCCGGCGGCGAGGCCGCTCCGGATCTCGAGCGTCTCGGCCGCCTCGTCGCGGAGGCCGAGCTGCACCGTCACCTTCTCGGCGCGGCCGGCCCTGAGGCGCACCACCGTCGGCGCGAGGCCGCGCTGGTCCACCGCGTTGGCCGGCACGGTCACGGCGGCGCGCGACTCGGACGCCACGCGCCCCTGGGCGAAGAGCCCGCCCACGAGGTTGCCGCCCGTGTTCGGGATGGTGGCGATGATCCGCACCTGGCGCGTCGTCGGGTCGGCCACCGGCGACACGCGCGTGATCGTTCCGGAGAAGGTCCTGCCCGGGTAGCCGTTCACGCTGAACGACACGGGCGCGCCGATGCGGGCGAGCGAGAGCTGCTCCGCCGGGATCGACGCCTCGAGCTTCATGCTCGACGGGTCCACGACCGTGAAGAGCGCTGCGCCGGGCGCCACGACGTCGCCGGCCGACGCGGTCCGCGTCGCGACGATGCCGGAGAACGGCGCCCGCACCTGCGTGTTGCCCACCTGGCGCGTGGCGAGCGCGAGCCCCGCGCGCGCCTGGTCGAGCTGGGCGCGCGCCGCGGCCGACGCCGTGCGCGCCTGCTCGAGGTCGCGCTCGGCGATGGCGCCCGCCTGCGCGAGCCGCTCGGCGCGCTCCTCGTTGCGCTGCGCGTTCTGGTACGAGAGCTCCGCGGTGCGCACTCCCGCGCGCGCCGAGAGCTCGTTCTCCGCCGCGCCGCCGACGTCGATCACGGCGAGCAGGGTGCCGGTGCCGACGCGCTGGCCCGGCTCGGCGAGGATGCGCACGATGCGGCCCGGCACTTCGGCGCGGATGGCCGCCTCGCGGTCCGGCGCGAGCGAGCCGGAGAACGACGGGCCGCTCTTGAGCTGCGTGAGCGCGGCGAGCGTCATGTTCTCGGGGCCCACGGTGACGGCGGGCGTGGAGGCGGCGGAGTCGGCCTCCTTGGCGTCGGCGTCCTTCCCCTTGCAGGCGCCGAGCGCGAGCAGGAGGAGGGCGCCCGCCGCAAGCACGGGCGAGGCGACGGGGGAGCGGCGGGGCGCGGCGGCCGTGCCGCGGCTCTGCGAGATGTCGTTGTGCGAGGTCATTAGTTCCGCCCTCCAGCGGAGCCGGTCGGCTGGGAAGTGCCGGCGGCGCCAGGCTGCGCGCCCCCCTGCGTCTGTGGTTGCTGCTGCTGCGATCCGCCCAACGCGCCGGCCGCCGCACCCGGCAGCCCGTTCGCGCCCTGCGCGCCCGGCGCCACCCCGCCGCCGCCGAGCGGCAGGTCGCGGATGAGCGCGAGCCGGAGCCGCGCGACCTGCAGATTGCGCGCGGCGACCGCGCGGTTGGCCCGCGCCTGGGCGAGCTGCACGCGCGTCTCCGAGAGCTCGAGCTGCGTCGAGAGCCCCTCGCGGTAGCGCACGTCGGCGATCTGGAACGTGCGCGACGCCACCTGCGCCGTGCCCGCGCTCGCCGCGTACTGCGCCTCGGCGCGGGTGAGCTCGGCGATCGCCACCGACGCGTCGAGCGCCGCGTACTCCTTCGCCTCCTCGAGCCGCTGCTCCGCCTCGGTGAGGTTCGCGCGCGCGACCTGCTCCTCGCCGTGGATGCGTCCGCCGGTGAACAGCGGCACGCTCAGCCCGAGCGCGACCGTCCAGTTCGGGAACGTCTCGCTCCAGGCGTTCGGCGCGATGCCCACCGGGTACGCGAAGCGCTGGTAGCCCGTCGAGAGCTGCACGGCCGGCAGCCGCTGCCCGCGCACGGCGCGGAGCGCCTGACGCTGCGCCTCGACGCTCTGCTTGGCCTGCCGGACCGGCGCACGCGCCTCGGCGCTCGTGTCGGCGTGCGCGACGACGCTGTCCACCACGTCGAGGACCGACCGGTCGTCGGCCAGCACGGTCACCGGGTCCACCTGGAGGCTCACCGGGCGCGCCTCGGCCTGCGCCTGCGCGGCCGCGATGAGCGCCGGCGCTGGATCGGCGTCGGGGAGCTGGTCGGTGAGCGTGAGCGGCTCGCTCAGCGGCAGGTCGAGCAGCTGCCGCAGGCGGAGGTACGCCGTCTGGCGCTGCGTGCGCGCCTGGATGACGGCGGGGCGCTGGTTGTCGCGCGTCACCCGCGCGCGCAGCAGCTCGAACTCCGACGTGTTGCCGACGTTGCGCGCGAGCTGCGTCTGCCGCACCGCGCGCTCCGACTGCACGAAGCTGGACTCGGCGATGACCACGAGGCGGTCGGCCAGCGCGGCGTCGTAGTACGCCTGCGCCACGTCGAGCTTCACCTGCGCGCGCGCCGACGTGAGGCCGGTCTCCGCGGCGCGGCGGCCGGCGGCGGCCGCGCGGTTCTGCGCGACGACGCGCCCGCCGGCGAAGAGCGTCTGGCTCCCCAGCACCTGCGCGACGACGGTGTTCTCCGACGCGAAGATGCGCGCGAGCGGGTTGCTGGCGAGGTCGCCGCCGCCGGTCGTGTCGGACCCGCCGCCGCCGGCGGCCTTCGCGATCTCCTGGAACTGGCTCTGGAGCGTGCGCTGGAACGAGAGCTGACCCGTGAGCTGCGGCAGGTAGCCGCTGCGCGCCTGCGTCTGCTGGCCCTGCGCGCGCTCCACGCCCGCCTGCGCGATCCGCACGGCCTCGCTCTGGCGCTCGGCGATGGCGAGCGCCTCCTCGAGCGAGAGTGCATGCGCGGCCGCGGTCGGCACGGCGCGCGGCACGGGCGTCTGCTGCGCGCGGGCGGCCGGCGCGGCGACGAGCGCGGCGGCGCCGGCGGCCGCGAGCGCGGCGAGTCTGGTGCCCCGGCGGCTGAGCGTCCGGCCGCGGAGGGTGCGATCTGACATGAGGAGTGCTCCTCGCTGTGGGGTCGTGAGGTGCGGGTGCTGCGCTGCGGCGGGTTCTGCTCTAGTCGAACGGGCCGGCTACTTCGTGACAGCCCGTCGTCGGGCGACTGGCGCGGCGTGGTAGCCGATGCCGCGGAGGAAGTGGCGCGTGTACATCGCGGCCGCCTCGTCGGCTGGCGTCTTGTGCAGGTCCGGGAGGAACTCGCGGCCGACCGCGTCGGCGAACAGCGTCCCGAGGAGGATCGGCGCGACGGCCTCGACGTCGAGCTCGGCGTCGACGAAGCCGCGGTCCTTGAGGCGCCCCAGGTAGTCCCGGATCAGCTGGTAGGACGCCGTCGGGCCGTGCTTCGCGCACTCGGCGAGCTCGGGCCGCTCGTCGATCTCGCCGAGGGTCTTCACGATGAGCGACCGCACGTCGCGCAGGTGCTCGAGGTGCGCGACGGCCCAGCTGCTCAGCTCGCGCTCCGGGTCCTCGGGGTCCTCGGGGAGGGCCGGACGCGGGTCGGCGAGCGCCCCGCTGGCGAGGGCCTCGGAGATGAGCGCCGCCTTGGACCCGAAGATCCGGAAGAGCGTCACCTCGTTGACCCCGGCCTCGTGGGCGATGCGGCGGGTCGTGGCGCCGCGGAAGCCGCACTCCGCGTACACGCGCCCGGCCGCCTCGAGGATCTTGTCTCGGTTCTCGATCGTCATGACCGGGCAACGTACGGGAAACAGATGTGCAAGCAAGTAGGTACTTGCATTCGAGCAGAACGCTTACATTTGGCCACATCCCCTCAGGCGCGCTCGTATTCTGGCCGCCCCGTGCCGCCCCGGCATGGGTTCGATGACCCCTCCCCTGCTCCCCGAGCCGATGCTTCGACCCCCGACGCCCGCCATTCTCATCGGTCTGCTCGCCGTCGCGGCGTGCGCCTCCGGCGGCGCGTCCGCGAAGCCGGTCCGGCCGCGCGGGGTCGTCACGGTGGCGGTGATGGACACCGGGGGCGATGCGGCGCCGCGCGCGGGGAGCCTCGCGCGCTCCGCCCCGCGTTCCGGCCGCGCCACGGGCACCTCGGGCGCGTATCGAGTGCACCTCGAGGAGCCCGCCGACACCATCCCCATCGGCGCGGTGCGCTGGCTCGAGGCGGTCGTCACCGACACGGCCGGGCGGCGCGTGGCCGAGGCCGCGCTCCTCTGGCAGAGCAGCGACACCACGGTCGTGACCGTCCCGCGCGTGGGCCGCCTCCTCGCGCCCGCCACCGGGCGCGGCGACGGGCGCGCGCTGGTCACGGTGTCGCTGGGGGCCGCGACCGCCTCGGTGGAGGTGACCGTGGGGCGTCCCGCCGCGGTCGCGACCACGAAGCCGTTAGGCAGCCACGCCGGCGGCGCCGGCGGCGCCAGGGTGCGCGTCGAGCCCGCACGCGTCGACGCGCGCGTCGGCGACCACGTGACGCTCCGCGCCGTGGCGGTCGGCGCACGTGGCGACACGCTGCGCGCGTGTCCACTCCGCTGGAGCACCTCGGGCGCGCCGGCCGCCCCGGCCGGCGGCGCGGCGCCCGGTGGCGCGACCGCCGTCTACCGCGTGCTCGCCGCGGGCCCCGTGATGGTCGCGGCCGAGTGCGAGGGCGCACGCGGGACGGCGGTGATCGTCGTGCGCTGAGCTCGGCCGCCGAGCGCGCGACGATGCCAGCGCCGTCCCGGCGGTAGATTTCGCGTGCGCATCCCCGCGCTCCACTCCGACGCATCCCGATGTTTCCGATCCGTATCGCGCCGTGCGCCGCGCTCCTGGGCGCGCTGCTCCTCGCGCACGCGACCGCCGGCGCCCAGGCGCGCCCCGACACCGCCGCGGCCGACAGCGCCCGGCGCGTCACGCCGGTGCTGGTGAGCGCCACGCGCGCCCCGGTCGTGGTCGGCGGCGCGAGCGCCGTCGTCGCCGTGCCCGACTCGCTCCGCGTGCCCCCCGCGCCCACGCTCGAGCAGGTACTGCGCGAGCTTCCGTTCGTGCTCGTCAGGCAGAACTCGCGCGGCGAGATGGAGGTCTCCACCCGCGGCTCGGACTCGCGGCAGACGGCGATCGCGCTCGACGGGCTGCCGCTCACGCTCGGCTGGGACCACCGCACCGACCCGTCGGTCGTCCCGCTCACCGGCGCGCAGAGCATCGTGCTCGTGCGCGGCCTCTCCTCCCTGCTCCACGGTCCGAACGTGCTCGGCGGCATCGTCGAGGTCGGGGTGGCGCGCTGCGCCGTGGACGCGCCGGCGCGCCAGCTCTCGATCAGCACCGGCGCGGACCACCTGGGCTCGCACGCCATCGCCGCGACCGGGAGCATGGCGCGGGCGGTCGGCGCCGGCTCGCTCTCGGTCTGGGCGGGAGCCGGCCGCCGCGAGCGCGACGCCCTCGCTCTCGCCGTGCGCGACACGCTGAGCGGCGACGACCGCCGCGCGAACAGCGACCTACGTCATGAAGATGCGTTCGTCTCCGGGAGCTGGACGGGTGCGGGCGGCGCGAACGTGGGCGTCACCGCGTCCGGCTACCGCGCCGAGCGCGGCGTGCCGCCCGAGCTCCACGTCGAGGAGCCGCGCCTCTGGCGCTACCCGTCGCTCTCGCGCACGCTCGCCGTCGTGAACGTCGGCACCGGCCGCCGCAGCACCGCGGTGGGCCGCGCGAGCCTCGACGGCTCCGTGGGCTACACGCGCGGCCTCACCGCCATCGAGGCGTTCACCGCCGCCGACTACGCCACGGTGGACAGCCGCGAGTGGGGCGACGAGCGCACCGCGACGGCGCGCCTGCGCGCCTCGCTCGCGCCCACGCAACGCACGGAGCTGCGCGCGGCGCTCACCGGCGCCGACGTCCGCTACCGGGAGCGCCTCGACGCCGATCCCGAGGCGCGATACCGCCAGCGCCTGTGGAGCGCGGCCGGCGAGGCGGAGGTCCGCGTCGCGACGCTGTCGAGCGTGAGTGCGGGCGTCGCGCTCGACGGCGCGGACACGCCGGAGACCGGCGGGCGCGAGCCGCTCGACGACCTGCGCGCCTGGGGCGCCCGCCTCGGCGCGTCCACCATCGCGCTCGGCACGGTGCAGCTCCACGCCTCCGTGAGCCGCCGCTCGCGCTTCCCCGCCCTGCGCGAGCTGTACTCCGGGGCGCTCGACCGCTTCCAGCCGAACCCGAACCTCAGGCCCGAGACGCTGCTCGGCGCTGAGGCCGGCGCGACCACCGAGCGTGGCGCGGCGCGCTTTCAGGGCGTGCTCTTCCACCACCGGCTCCGCGACGCGGTGGTGCGCACGACGCTCCCCGACCGTCGCTTCTTCCGCGTGAACCGCGACCAGATCCGGAGCACGGGCGCCGAGCTGCTCGCGAGCTGGGCGCGCGGCGCGCTGGAGCTCGAGGCGGACGCGACGCTCCAGCGCGTGCAGGTCTACGACCAGACTGCCGGCGATGCGGAGCGCCACGCCGAGCACCAGCCGGCGGTGCGGCTCGGCAGCGACCTGCGGGTGCCGCTCCCGCTCGACCTCCGCGCCATCTCCGCCGTGCGCTACACGGGCCGCCAGTACTGCCTGCATCCCGACCTCGGCCGGCAGGTCGCGCTGGCGGGGCGCGCGAGCGCGGACGCCGGGCTCGAGCGCTCGTGGTCGCTGGCGCGAGGTGCGGGCGCCCTGCTGCGGATGCTCCGCGCGTCGGCGTGGGTGGAGAACGCCGCGGACTCGCCGGTCTACGACCAGTGCGGCCTCCCGCAGCCCGGGCGCACGGTGCGCTTCGCGCTCGAGCTTCGTTAGCAGAGGCACGGCCGGACGCGCGGATGGCGCGGGGAGTGGCGACGATCCCCGCGCCGTGTGATCGTGAGGGAGTCGGCAGCCCGCACCGCCCCCCGAGCCCCCCCCGGACCATGACCCGACGCATCGCCGCCAGCCTCGCCGCGCTCGTCCTGCTCTGCGCGACGACGCTCGCCGCGCACGACCTCTTCCTCAAGCCGGCGAGCTACTTCGTGCGCCCGCACGGCGACGTGCAGGTCTCGGTGCTCAACGGCACCTTCACCACGAGCGAGAACGCGATCACGCGCGACCGCATCCTCGACGTGAGCCTCGTGGGCCCGGACGGCCGGCAGCGCATCGACACCGCGCGGTGGACCGACGCCGGCACGAAGAGCGTGATCTCGCTGCGCGTCGGCGCGCCGGGCACCTACGTCGTGGGCGCGTCGCTCAAGCCGCGCGAGCTCTCCCTGGCCGGCGCGGAGTTCAGCGCGTACCTCACGGAGGAGGGGATCGACGAGGTCGTCGCCGCGCGCACCCACGCCGGCACCGCCGCCGACTCGGCGCGCGAGCGCTACTCGAAGCACGTGAAGGCGCTCCTCCAGGTCGGCGACGCCGGCTCGAACGACTACCAGGCCGTCCTCGGCTACCCGGCCGAGATCGTCCCGCTGGACAATCCGTACACCGCGCGGCTCGGGGGGACGGTGCGCGTCCGCTGCCTCGTGGACGGCAAGCCGGCGGCGGGCGTGACGGTCCTCGCCGGCGGGCGCACGCCGGGCGGCGAGCGCTTCGCGGTGCAGCGCGCCGTCGCCGACGCGGACGGCGCGGCGCGCGTGCGTCTCGACACGCGCGGGCAGTACTACGTGAAGTTCATCCGCATGGTGGAGGTCTCCGGCGGCCCGGTCGACTACGAGTCGAAGTGGGCGACGCTCACGTTCGCGGTGCGGTGAGCGCGACCGCGGCCGCGGCGCGCCGCACGCCCCTGCCGCCGGGCCCGCGCGGCCGCTGGCCGGGCCAGCTCCCGTGGCAGCTCGTGTGGCGGCCGCTCGAGCTCCTGCCGCGGCTCGCGCGCGAGTACGGCGACGTGTCGTCGATCGGCACGGTGCGCGGCACGCCGATCGTCTTCCTCGCGCACCCGGACGACGTGCGCGACGTCCTCGTGACGAACCAGAAGCAGTTCGCCAAGGGCCGCGGCATCGAGCGCACCAAGCTGCTGCTCGGCGAGGGGCTGCTGACGAGCGAGGGGCCGTTCCACCGGCGGCAGCGCCGCCTCGCGCAGCCGGCGTTCCACCGCGACCGCATCGCCGCGTACGGCGACGTGATGGGCGCGTACGCGTCGCAGCGCACCGAGGCGTGGCGCCCCGGCGCCGCGATCGACGTGCACCGCGAGATGATGGCGCTGACGCTCGCGATCGCGGGGAAGACGCTCTTCGACGCGGACGTCGAGAGCGAGGCGCGGGAGATCGGCGAGGCGCTCACGGTGGCGCTCGAGTCGTTCCACTTCGCGCTGCTCCCGTTCAGCGAATACCTGGAGAAGGTCCGGTTCCTCCCGCCGGTGCGCCGGTTCGCCGGGGCGCGCGCCCGGCTCGACGAGACCGTGTACCGGCTCATCGCCGACCGCCGGCGCGACGTGGCGGCGGGGCGCGACCGCGGCGACCTGCTCACGATGCTCGTGACGGCGCGCGACACCGAGGGGGACGGCGGCGGGATGTCCGACCTCCAGCTCCGCGACGAGGCGATGACGATCCTCCTCGCGGGGCACGAGACGACGGCGAACGCGCTGACGTGGACGCTCTACCTGCTGGCGCGGAACCCCGAGGCCGAGGCGCGCCTGCACGCGGAGATCGACGCCGCGGCGGCCGAGGCGGCGGGGCGGCCGTTCGGGGCGGCGGACCTGCCGCGCCTGACGTATGCGCGCATGGTGCTCGCGGAGTCGATGCGCCTGTTCCCGCCGGCGTGGGCGGTGAGCCGGCGGGCGCTCGGCGAGTACCCGGTGGGGGACTACGTCCTCCCCGAGAACTCGCTGGTGCTCGTGAGCCAGTACGTCACGCACCGCGACGCGCGCTGGTGGCCGAATCCCGAGCGCTTCGACCCGGAGCGGTGGCTGCCGGAGCGCGCGGCCGAGCGGCCGAAGTTCGCGTACTTCCCGTTCGGCGGCGGCACGCGCATCTGCGTCGGCGAGCCGTTCGCGTGGATGGAGGGGACGCTGGTGCTGGCGGAGCTCGCGCGGCGGTGGCGGCTGCGGCTCGCGCCGGGCTACGAGGTGGAGCCGCAGCCGCTGGTGACCCTGCGGCCGCGCCGCGGGATGCCGATGGTGGTGGAGGCGCGGCGGCCCGCGGCGCGTTAGGCGTCCCCCCGCGCGCGCGCGAACGCCGTCATCGCCCGCTCGAACGCGTGCCGCACGGCGCCCCGCGCGTCCTCCCACGCGGGGTTCGTGTTGCCGCGCCGCTCGTCCCAGCCGCGGGTCACCTCGTCCTCGACCTCGTCCCAGCGCCGGCCGACGTGGCGGTGCGCGGACTCCCATCCGTAGCGGAACGCCGGCTCGTAGTGCTCGTAGCCGCGGTCCGCCCGCAGGCCGTCGAGCTCCCCGAAGTGCTCCTGCCACCAGCCGTCGTCGTACAGCTGCATCGCCCCCTTCAGGTTCTGCGTCGCCGGGGCGGCGTCGGGACTGGTCCGGGCGTCGTCGCTCGCATCGTTCCGCATGCTGCTCCCCCTCCCCGTGATGGTGCCGGCGGGCGCGCCCGCCGGCCGCCTAACGATCGTTCTGCGCGCGGCGGTCGCGCCCCTGCCGGCGGCGCCGGCGGCGGCAGACGCGCTCCCACGCGTCGCGCGCGGCGTGGCGCGCGTCGGCCCACGGGAGGTCGCCGTCGCCGGAGGCGGCCGCCGCCGCCGGCCACCCCGCCGCGAGCTCCGCCTCGACGTCGCGCCAGCGCCGGCAGC